>CAZCJS010000095.1:0-14150 GCA_964498775.1 uncultured Armatimonadia bacterium | reverse complement strand
CCGAAGTGAAGGTTGATGGTGAGGAATATCTACTCATCGAAGAGCACTCAATCCTAGCCGTGAAAGTCTAATCAGTGACGGGTGCAAGACCCGTCTATTGCAGTCGTGTGGAAAGGAGACGCTGAGAGATGCCCCCGAAGAAGATTTCTTATGCAGAGGACGCCAGGCAAGCGCTGTTGCGTGGCGTTGACAAGGTAGCCGATGCCGTAAAAGTTACGCTCGGCCCGAAGGGGCGGAACGTCGTCCTGGAGAAGAGTTGGGGATCGCCCAATATCACCAAGGACGGCGTGACAGTCGCCAAGGAAGTGGAGTTGGCCGACGAATACGAGAACATGGGTGCTCAGTTGTGCAAGGAAGTCGCTTCGAAGACGAATGATGACACCGGCGACGGGACTACGACCGCTACGGTGCTTGCCCAGGCGATTGTCCAGGAAGGGATGCGCAACGTGGTAGCCGGTGCCAACCCGATGCTGATCAAGCAGGGCATCGAGATGGCGACGGCGGCCGTAGTCGAATTCATCCGGGATATGGCGCAGCCGCTGGAGGGCCGCGATGATATCGCCAACGTGGCGGGCATCGCAGGTAACGATCCGGCAATCGGGGCGCTGATCGCGGATGCGATGGACACGGTCGGTAAGGACGGTGTCATTACCGTCGAGGAGTCCAAGGTCGGGAAGACGGAGATGGAGGTCGTCGAGGGAATGCAGTTCAACAAGGGCTACATCTCTCCCTACTTCGTCACCGACGCTGAAAACATGGAGTGCGTGCTGGAGGACCCCTACATTCTGATCTACGAGAAGAAGATCTCGTCGGCTGCGGACATCGTGCCGGTGTTGGAGAAGACTACCACGGCGGGCAAACCGCTGGTGATCATCGCTGAGGATGTTGAGGCGGAAGCGCTGGCGACGATGGTGGTCAACAAGATGCGCGGGACGCTTCAGTGCTGTGCGGTAAAGGCGCCCGGGTTTGGCGACCGCCGCAAGCGCAACCTCGAGGACATCGCGATCCTGACTGGCGGGAAGTTCATATCCGAGGACCTCGGCATCAAGCTGGATCACGTCGAGCTTGAGGACCTGGGAGTGGCCCAGCGGATCACGGTGGACAAGGATGATACGACGATCGTGCAGAGCGAAGGTTCGGAGGAGGATATTGCGGGCCGGGTCGCACAGATTCGGGCTGAGATCGAGAACACCGATTCGGACTATGATCGCGAGAAGCTCGAGGAGCGGCTGGCGAAACTGGCCGGCGGCGTGGCGGTTATCAAGGTCGGTGCCGCAACCGAGACCGAGCTGAAGGAACTCAAGCACCGGTTTGAGGACGCGCTGTCGGCTGCTCGTTCGGCTCTCGAAGAGGGGATCGTACCGGGCGGCGGTGTAGTGCTGCTGCGGGCGACCAAAATCCTTGATGAGCTAGACGCCGATGGCGATGTGGCTGCCGGCGTGAGGATCGTCAGGAAGGCTCTTTACGCGCCCATCAAGCAGATCGCTACGAACGCCGGCTACGAGGGCGGGGTAGTGGCTGAGAAAGTCGCCGGATACAAGTCGCCTAAGTATGGGTTCAACGCCGCAAGCGAGGAGTATGAGGACCTGGTATCAGCCGGTGTTACCGAACCGGCGAAGGTGGTCCGTGCGGCACTCGAGAACGCAGCCAGCATCGGTTCGCTGGTATTGACAACCGAGGCGCTCGTCGCCGAAATCCCGCAGGAGGCTCCCCCAATGCCGCCTGGTGGCGATATGGGTGGCGGCATGGGTGGCATGGGTGGCGGTATGTACTAGGCCTGACCGGCCCCTGGAGGGCATTTTGCGTGGGGCCTGTGCAGGTTCATATATGCTACCGAAAAGGGGCGCTGAATTCAGCGCCCCTTTTCTCTGTGCTGTAGAGAGCGCAGTCGCGCGGCAATGGTTACCGATCTCGTGATACCCGCGCGCCTGCGGGAGATATTTCACGGAAGTAGCCCGGTCGGCGTTTGGCAACAGCTTCTGCTCAGGCAGACAACGTACGCAATAACGACTGAACATTTCAGCCGGTCATACGTTATGGTTAATAGGTACGAGAATACCATTACATTTGGGGTGATAGAGATGAAGCTCAGTCAAGGCGCCGTCCTGGTATGTCAAAATGAGGATTGCAGGGCGGAGGTTGTTGTTGCGAAGCCGTGCCCTTGCCCAGAGACGAAGGGCGATATAGAGGCGACATGCTGCGGGAAACCGATGGTGCTGAAACCGACGCGTGGCGGCTGCGGATGCTGCACGGGATAGGATGAGTCCGCCAAGCGTGGCTCAGCACTGAGTGAAGCCGTCCCTCCTGCCGATGGGGGGGACGGCTGCTTGCTGTTGGGGCGTGGTCGGCGGGCGAATCCTGTTTAGCCTTCTGCGACAGTGGCCCACTGCGTGGTGGCTTCCACACGTTTTCCGTTGACCGTCACGGCGTCGGTGCAGCGGACCTGCCATGGTCCGTCGCCTTGTCTGCGCAGCCATATCCGGCTAGGCAGCGTCGCGGTCGCGGGCCCTGAGAGCGTGAGGTACGGCGAAAACAGGTCGCGTGCCTGCCGCTTTTCTGCATCCCATTCGAAGCCCGGATGGCGTGGACAATGCAGTAGGGTCTTGCGCCCGGCGGTCTCCACCTCCGTGACCGGGCACACTCGCTGGTGCTCACCGATGTTGACAGCCACTATTTCCGGGTCGGCAAAGTGGATGAAGTGCGCTTCGGGAATGTCGTCCCATGTACCGTTCAGGCGTAGCGCGTGTTTGTTTCCCCCCAGCGGGACGACTTCCATCAGTGACAACGGGGGCCGCTTTTCGACGGCGACTTCCAGGTTGCCTGAAGCGAAATATGTGCAGTCATACAACGCGATGTCGGTGCGGTCAGCTGCCTCCGTGATAGCTGCGTACCTGCCCTGCAGTTGGGTGCCGTCGGAGGCTGTGGATTTGGTCACGGCCTCACGTGCGTAGAAGACTCTGGCATTGCTGATCCCCGTCATCTTTCCGGCGCGTATTCGCAGGGCCACCATGTTGTCGTCGCCTGGGGAGAGGTCCGCAATCTCCTCGACGACCGGCCCGTTGTGCGTGGGCTCCCAGACAGCTACGAAACGGGTGCGCAGGTCTTCGCCATTACGCCGGACTACCAGCTTGGGCATACGGTACTTCTCTACCACCGCATGGTTTTCCCCGCCTTTGGCGGCACTCCAGCATTGCCGCAGACTGGGGATGGTGCAGGTATAGACATCCGCGCCGAGGGGTTTTAGCATATGCAGCCGCAGGGGAGACAGCGAGCCATCCGGTGTGGTGAATGTGGCAACAAAGGGGGCGTTTGCGATAGCTTTTTGCAGGTCGCGGAAGACGCCGTACCAGGGGTCCGGCTCGCCCGGTTCGAGGCGATGCGGGTGCTTGCCCTCGGCAATGCGTTGTTTGACATATTCGGCGGCCGGCGGCGGGGTGAACGGCATGCCGTCACCGGCATAGGTCCCCGCGAGTGGCTCAGTAGGCATGGAGACCTCCAGGATCTGTGGGGTCATGGCGCTGCCCTGGGCCATCCACTCATGGATACCGCCGCCGACCACATCGAAGATGTCAACTACCACATTGTCATGCTCGCCGAGAGGTATTAGGCATAATGCCCGCCGGTAGCGTTCACACTGCGGATAGACTTGCGTATCCTCCGCTTCGATCACTTGCATGGCGTCCGCAGGAGCATGCCATCCCAGCAGGTTGCCTTGATATGGACTGCGTTGCTGGGTGTGCCGATCAACGACTACCAGATTGTGTCCCAGTGACCAGTCGGAGAGCTGTCGGTAAGTATGCGCATAGCCGATGTCAGAGACAAGCTCGTCTTTGTAGGCCCACAGTATGAGGCTTAGCATATCACGGTGGTCGTGTCCCCAGCAACCGGAGTAGTGCAAATGGGCCTGGATCTGGTCGCCGTGCTCGCGATGTCCTCGGGCCAGCGCAGCATGGCCGAAGGATGGGTATATCAGGGGCCGGGTCCGGGCGGGTGCTGGATGACCGCTGCTGACGAGCTTACTCCAGGTGTCATGCACCATGATATAGCTGTTGTCCGGATAGACCATAGTTTCGAGTGTAGCGATGGCATTGCCCAAATGCGGAATCGCTTGCCACATGTCGAGGTCTGTGAAGTGACGGGCGTCAATGGTCGAGAAGAATCCGGGCGGGTCACTGTAGCCAGTGGCCGCCAGGCAGGCTTTGGCCATTCCGTAGATGTGCTGGCGGGCATAGGAGGGGCTTTCCGGAAAGGTGGCGTCAGCCATCAAGGTCTTCTCGACAAGCTGGCTCTGCTTCCAGTATGCGTAGTGAACCAGCTCGGGTATGGCGGCGGCGCGTCCGATGCAGATGAATCCGCGGATCAGGTATGGCATGTAGTTGCTGAGCGACGCGGACGGCTGCGGATGGCGAATGTCGTAGCGCACCGCGTCTCTGGCGGTATAGAGAAAGAGGTCTTCTTCGATGATGCGGCGGGCGTCACCATCTGCGGCGGCGTCCAGCTCGGCCCAGACATCGGCGGAGACAATCAAGTCATAGGCCAGGGCCAGAGTCGCCGGGAGACCGCCGCTGCCGGAATGGTACTTGTCGTACCAGATGCCGGTATAGACGGAATAGTCATAAAGATGGCGGAAGCGGTCGCGGCCTTCGACTCCGGGGCGGCCCCGGTGAATCTTCGGCCAGTGCGGCACCGCGCAGGCGAAATCGTAGAGGATTGCTGCCGCACGGGTAGCGTATTGCTCCTGCCCCGTGGCGCGGTAGAGTTGCGCCAGCTTGTGGGAGGCGTTGGCGAGATGATACGTTGCCTGCGAATCGAGGTACTCGCCATTGAGGAAGATGCGTGTGCCGTCGGGCTTGTCGTGATACGGGTAGTGTTGCTTGTCGCCCTTGGGTCCGGTTATCTCGAAGACGCCGGTCGGCGGGAAGATGGAGAACACGTCCACTACGTGGCCTCTGCTGCAGCGCAGTTGCTGAGGGCGGTCCGGAGACCATTCCAGTGTCCCGGCATCTCCAGTCGGACACCGTACCATGCGCGTAGCGGGCATGACGCGGGCGTTGCCGGCGATGCGGTTGCGGCGCGGCACCATACCGAGAAAGCCAGCGGGCTCGACTTGCAGATATGATGCCATTTCCGCGGCCATCTCATCAAGCTGCTGCTGAGTGAGGCGTACCTGAGACTGCTTCCAGGCCTCGGTGCCATCCGGCGCCTCGGCGACGATGGCGATTGTCTGGAAGGGATTGGTGCGTTGATGGCGGGGCACCGTCGCTAACCCGTCGGCCCATTCGTCCGTGGGGAAGAAGCCGCCATAGTAGTCGGCGGGCGGCATACCTGCAGGCAGTTGCGGGAGTGCACAGGCAGCCGTGGCGGCAGCTAGCGCAAGTGCCCATGTTGCGATCTGATATGAGGTCACATCTCTTCACTCCCCGAGCCTGGACGGCGTCAGACGCCGACGGAGTCAGGCCGATTGCAGAGCCCGGTATAGCGGTGCCGGCGCAGGTACGGTATCACCTGCTGTCTCAGCCGCCGCAGCCCAGAGGTAGAGGCAAGTGTAAAAAGCCGTGCGGACGTACATCAGCAGAGCCGTCATTAGTACCAGCATCAGAACGGCCCAGCCGATGCCCAGATAGAGCAGCGGGGGCGCCATGAAGTAGAGCAGCACCGCCGGCAGTATGCCGATGAGGAGTAAGAGGAAGCCGCCCACCTTCTGCAGGATGGTCAGTCCCACCTCGGCGACGACGAGCTGGATGAGGCTCTTTCTGTGCAGGCGCATGGCGCGCTTGGAGGCGTCGGCAAATGAGATGTCTTCGATGATGATGATGGGAAGCAGCAGGAGAGAGGCGACCTGCCAGGCCTTATCAACGGCATCCGCGGCGAGACTGCTCACGCTACGCCGGTTCTTGCCGCGTATTGCGGAGGTGAGCAAGTTCACCGCAGTGGCAATGACTGCGAGCCAGAGAATCGCCCAGAAGTTGTGCATGGCATCGGCCCACGCCACCTTGAGATTGGCGTCCTGACCGCGGAGGTAGGCGTCCACCATGTTGACCGTCATGCTGGTGAGGAAGTAGCTGATGATGTAGCCGATGACAGTGAAGCCGATGAGGAGCGAATAGAGGAACGCAGTCGGTTCGGCTTCTTCTTCGAGCAGCGGCTGAAGTTGGTTGGTCAGATGGAGAATGAGAACGAGTACGCCGGCGACGAACAGATTGGCGATGACGGCGAGAACCGAGGGTATAAGGACATCCGAATCGGCCTTACCCATGGCGAGGCTCTCCTTGAAGAATATCCAGGCGCGGGAGAGCGATGGGAAGAAGCCGGGGGCAAGGTCGGCCCGAGCGGGGTTCCACGGGGCGGTTCCCGGAGGGACGCGATAGGGGACAGCCGGCGCAGCTGTGCCAGGTTGTGGGGAAACTCCTGCATCAGCGCGAGGATAAGAAGGCGGCATGGTGTCGGGCCGTGCAGAGGCGGAAGTCTGCGGTGAGCCGTGGGGGATATGCTCGGCGATTCTGCCCTCGGTTAGTGCGACTCCGCAAGCCATGCACTCACTGTCAGTGAGATAGACGGGGGCGCCGCACTTGGGGCACGGTATTTTGGTGTCGTCTGCTGACAATGCCATCATCCTCCGGTGTTGGCAGGGATGCGAGGTTGCCTCATTGTAGCACACCAGGTACGGATTGAGAGGATACTACAGGGATAGGAAAATGAACAGAAGCGGATCGCCAAGTGGTAATCCGCCTCTGTGTGTGTGCGCCCGGATTGTCAGGAATAGCTCGCAAGACCACGTGGCTGATTCACACTTCGCTGGGCAACCGGAGGGTGTGTTGGAGAGGCGTTGAGTTCGCGGCGCCCTCCGCCGCGCCAGCCGCCAGCTTATGGGCAATGAAATAATTGCCCGACTGAGCCAGTTTGACTTTAGCATAGCGGAACGTGTTGAACAGCGCACGGAGTTGCAGGTTGGCGGTGAGCAAGTGGTCCGGGGGCTGCTGTTGTCTGTTGAGTTGTGCGACTACGTCTTCCACGTCACAGTATACCGTCATATGGCGGGATCCGTTTTCCCGTGCTGTAAGTATTGCTTCGCGGATGGCTTCATATGCTGCTGCTTCTAGTGGTGTATCGTATTTAGTGTAGCTGGTGGAATAAACGGTGTCCCGTCGCTCGTCACGCAAAATGACGGCAATGCCGGTCCGGCCCGTGTCAGGGACCTCGACAGCGCTAACCAGTGCGTGGGTAGGAGTACCGGCGCTCTGGCTGGCCATTTTGCACCTCCTAGGTACATTGTTTACCAGCTTTAGAAGGTTCGTTAGATGAACTCGAGACTATAGCTATTCTACCCAATATGGGGTGATGTCTAAACCCCTCTGTGCAAGATTGTCTAGGTTATCAGGTCGCAAGCTTATCATCTGGAATATTAGACGGTTATAGTCAGAGAAATGTTCGCACTTTTTTCCAACGTTTGTCGCCAGTTCGGAGAGAATGGCACGCGAGTTGCATGGATTAGTGCGTGGTCCTCGCGGACGTCTCAGTGACCCGCAGGACTTCGCTTCTCCCACCCAGGTGCGGGCCCGGGGTCATCATACACCTCGGGCCCTAACTTTGTGTCTGGTTGCGCTATCCCCGGAGACAAGCCCTAGGGAGTGATAATGCATCGTGGAGTGTTGTTTAGTCGTGGCGGAGGGCGACGATGGGGTCCATGTCGGCGGCTTTTTTGGCCGGCCATAGACCGAAGAATATTCCAACGGCCGCCGCAAAGACGAACGCGTAGATCATTGACGTGGGTGAGATTATGGTAGTCCAGGTGCCTCTGGAGGACAGCAGTTTACACACCGCCACGCCAAAAGCGATACCGATGCTGCCGCCGATCACGCTGAGCACCACTGACTCGATGAGGAACTGGGACATAATATCGCCTTTGCGAGCGCCGACCGCCTTGCGGATGCCGATCTCCCGCGTCCGTTCGGTCACCGACACCAGCATGATGTTCATGATGCCGACGCCGCCGACGAGCAGCGACACGAGTGCGATGCCGCCGAGGAGTCTGGTCATTGTCTCTCCCGCTTCGGCCATACTGCTCAGCATCATTGACTGCTTCATAATCCTGAAATCGTTAGGCTGCCCAGTGCGAAGCTTGTGGCGTCTCCGGAGGAGTATCTCGATGCCCTTCTCGACCTTGTCAACTATGGCGGGGCTCTGCGCTGACACTCCGATCGTGCTCAGATATGGCCGCCCCAGCACACGCTGCTGTACCGTCGTCAGGGGTGCGAGGATCTGATTGTCCGGACTGCCGAATGAGCCGCCGACCTCCGCGGCAACTCCGAGCACCTCAAAGGGGACCCCGTTGATGCGGATCCATTCGCCGATTGGCGAGTTGCCGTAGAACAGTTCGTCCATTACTTCTTGGCCGATCACACACACGCGCTTGCGGCCTCGGATTTCGGTTTCATCGAAGAAGCGCCCTTCGGCCAGCTCCCGACTGCGCACAGTCTGGTATTGCACCGTGGTGCCGACCAGTTGCGTGCGGACGTTGTTGCTGCGATACTTTGCCTGGACGCTGCTGCTGACCTCAGGTGCGACTTCCAAGACACCCTCGACACTTCTCTTGATCTCATCGGCATCTTCGCGTTCGAGGTTTACTACCGCCGTCTCCAAGACGACAGTGCCACGGCGGCCAGGCCCCGGCCTGACCGTGAGCAGATTGGTGCCCATGCCCTGGATTCGATCCAGAGTTTCCTGCTTCATCCCCTGCCCGATGGCGACGACGGTGATAACTGCGGCGACCCCGATGATTACGCCCAGCATCGTGAGGAATGAGCGCAGCTTATTGGCAACCAGCCCGGCTAAAGCAACCCGCACCGCTTCGACAGCGTTCATACTTCGGTTCCTTCCCCCTCGCCGTTAAGCGCATTGTTGACCACTGCCTGGTCGGACAATACCTTGCCGTCAAGGAATGTTACCAGGCGCTTGGCGTAGGAGGCGACGTGCTCATCGTGAGTTACGAGTACTATGGTAATGCCCTGGTCGTTGAGTTGGCGAAAGACGCTCATCACATCGGCGCCCGTATGAGAGTCGAGGTTACCGGTGGGCTCATCAGCGAGGATGAGGGATGGCTCAGTGACGAGGGCACGGGCGATGGCGACGCGCTGCTGCTGACCGCCGGAGAGTTCAGTAGGTCTGTGGGCTGCGCGGTCAGCCACGCCCATACGTTGAAGCGCCGCAAGCGCACGGCTGCGGCGGTCGAGACGACGTTCTGTCTGCCGGACGAGTGGGACACGCTCATAGAGCAGTGGCAACTCAACATTGTGCAGTGCAGAGGAGCGTTGGAGCAGACTGTAGTCCTGGAAAACGAAGCCCATCTGGGTGTTGCGTATGGCGGCGAGTTGGTCGTCGGGAAGGTCTTCAACATGCTTGCCGGCCAGGCTATAGGTTCCGGAGGTTGGGCGGTCGAGGCAGCCGAGCATGTTCATAAAGGTGGTCTTGCCCGAGCCGGAAGGCCCCATGATGGCCACGAACTCTCCCTCTGCGATGGTGAGGTCAATGCCCTGGAGTGCGCCCACTTCGACGTTGCCTGTCACATATGTTTTGGTCAGATCGCGAATCTCAACTAGCATGTTTGTCAGCGCCCTCTATCTCCGCATCTGTCGTATCATCCGAGACCTGTTGCGCTGGGCATTCTGCTTGCTGTCCCCGCCACCCATCCAGAAGGGCAGTTCAGTGCCCGGAGGCGGCGGTATAAGAAGCTGCTCCCCTTGCTTGACCCCCTCGAGGATCTCAGTCTCCTCCCAGTTGCTCAGGCCCACCTTCACGTCCCGCTTCTCCAGCGTCTCCCCGCGTATCACTTCGACGGTGGCCTTGTTACCGGCGCGGGTGATGCACAGGTCGGGTGCCACCAGCACATCGGACTTTTCAGCCACCGTAATCGTCACATCCGCAGTCATCCCCGGACGCAGGGAGGGGGCCGGTTTCTTGATATGCAACTTAACCTGGAAGCGTACTACGTTCTGGTCCTCAACACCGAGTGGGAAGATCTTGACAACTTGGCCTTTGAAACGGCGGTCGGGGAGCGATGCAACGGAGATCTCGGCTTGCTGGCCTTCGCTGACGGGAGCGATGTCAACTTCGTCCACCTCGGCAAGGAGGTACATCTCGCTGATATCGGCGATGGTGACAAGTCCGGTGCCTTCACGGAGCGCGGCCGTACCGGCTGGTACAACGGTGCCCTCTTCGACGAGTTTCTGCATGATGACGCCGGCTCTGGGGGCGACGACCTGGGTGTATTGAAGGTCATAGGCGGCGTCCTCGAGTGCCAGCGTGCGCTTCTTGAGGTCGGAGAGTGCTATGGCAATCTGGTGGCGTTTTACCTCGTCTGTGAACGTGCCCGCTTCGGCATCTGCGAGTACTGCTTCCGCCTTGCGGAGGCCAGCCTTTGCCGAGGTGAGTCTCTGCTCCATGACCTGGACGTTGCGGGCCTCGGCTTTGGCTGAGGCGAGCTGCGCTTCGGCCTGAAGCACGTTTGACTCAGCGACAGTGACGGCCTGTTTCTTGACGTCAATCTCGACGCTCTTGACGCCGGCGAGTTGGAGAGATGCTTCGGCCTGGGCAAGCTGGGCCTGCCCCTGAGCGATGTCCTCGGGCCGGTTGCCGGCCTCGAGCTCGGCGAGAGCAGCGGTATTGCGGCGATGGTCGGCCAGCGCCTGGTCACGTGTCTTACGGGCATCGTCCAAGTCCTGTTGCGAGACGAAGCCCTTCCCGAGGAGCGCCTGGCGACGCTTGAGAGTCGCCTCGGCATTGGCAAGGGATGCTTCGGCGCTGTCCAGTGACGCCCGCGCCTGCTGGATTTCCTCGGTGCGGGGACCGGCCTTGAGCTTAGCGAGATTCTGACGGGATGATTCGGTGGAAGCCTGTGCGCTTTGCAGTTCCGCCAAGTAGAGCTTCTTCTGAGCGTCGTACTGGATTTTGGCCTGGGTGAGAGAGGCCTTTGAGGAGGCCAGCGCAGCCTTTGCTCTCTCTATGTTGTCGGCACTTGTCTGTCGTTCCTTGGCGAGCTCCTGTTCCGACTGGTTGACGTCGGCGCGGGAGACCTCGAGGCTGGCTTGGGCCTGCGCGAGAGTGGTGGCTGTCTGGACTTCCTGGAGTTGAGCGTTGAGTCGCGCCTGGCTGGTATTGGCGCGAGCGGAGGCGACATCGGCCGATGCCTGGTCGGCTCGAGAACGGATTTGGGTCGGGTCTATCTGGGCAATAAGCTGCCCTGCCTCGACATAGTCACCTGCCTCGACGTACATGTCAGTGATCTCCCCACCACTGCGAGACTTGACCTCGACGGTGGTAAGAGCTTCCAGGAGACCGCTGGCCGAGACGGTTATGGTGAGGTCCTTGCGCTCGACGGTGGCAGTCTCGATTTCGGGGGCTTCGGCGGTTGCTTTGGTGGCCTTTGTCTTGCGGTAGTACCATACGCCACCGACAACAATTACCAAGATGACCAAAGCACTAAGAATGCGTTTCCATGTCACTGCTAATCACCTGCCGCAGGGGGTAAGTTGTTGCCGATCGCGTTGTCGAGAGCTGCATACGCGATGGCAGAGTCGTAGCGTGCCTGTATCTCAGCGACCTCAGCTCTGAGGAGCGCAAGCTGAGCGTCGGTGACCTCGATGACAATGGCGAGGCCCTCGGTGTACTTGGCTTCCGCAGCCGCCAGACTGTTTTGCGCGTCTTCGCGGCCGATGGCGGCCGCATCAATGGCGGCAGCCGCCTGATGGATGCGATGGAAGGCTTGTTCGACCTGTTTCTGGATGTCAAGCTTGAGTGCATCTAGGCGCAATTGTGCGGACGTGGCATCAGCGCGGGCAGCAGTGACTCTGGCGTCGGCGGCGCCGGCATCGAAGAGCGGGTACGCCGCGCCCAGGCTGAGCTGCCATGTGTCGCCGGTAGTCCCGGTATAACGCCCGTAGCCGGCTGAGGCGGCGGCTTCCCATGTGAGGCCCGCCTCAGCTTGTGTCGCTCGCAGGCTCAGATTGGCAGCCTGGACGTCGAGTTGCTGCTCGGCCAAGTCGGGGCGCTGCTGGTCGGCCAGCGTCATCAGTTCATCGAGCTCCCGCGGCGGCTCGCGTTCGGGGAGTGTATCGGCCAGGCTGAAGGTAACCGCCGGCGGCAGGCCGAGGAGAGCTCTGAGCACGGCAGTGGCGACCTTGATGTCCGTCTCTGCACGAATCCCATCCAAGCGGGCCTCGGCGACCTCAACTCTGACCGGCAGGAGATCTGCGCGAGGTACGAGACCTGCGTTGAAGCGCTCCTCGACGAGTTGCAGATGACGCTGGGCATTAGCGAGCGCGCCCATGGCGACATTGGCATAGCGGCGGGCTGCGAGCAGGTCGTAGTAGGCGGTGGTGACCTCGTAGGCGAGCAGCCGATGGGTATTTGCGATACCGTACTCGGAGGCGTAGGCGGAAGTTCTAGCTCTGGCGATACGCGCACTGCGACCGGTTTCGTACAGCGTGTAAGTGAGCGAGAGTTCGGCGTCACGCTGGGTGCTGCGCGTGCCCGCGGACTGAACGCCGTCGGTGTTGACGGAGCGGCCAAGGCTCTGCGCCTCGCGCACACTCCAGCCGGCGGTCAAGTGTGGATAGCGCTGGCTAGCTTGCTCGCGGGCATTGGCCCTCGCCGCTACCGCAGAGGCCCTGGCGATGCCTACATCCGGATGACGCTGCCAGGCGATGCTCAAGCAGTCACTTAGCGTCAAGGGGATGCTCAAATCAGGTGAAGTGTCTGGTGGTGGCTGAGCCCAGACGATGCTGCACACAAGTGCTAGCGCCGCCAGGCCGAAGAGGAGTTTGCTCATATGATCCTCACCAATCGCGTAGTACTCAACCGGCACGGGGTGCCGAGATATGACAAGCACAAGCGCCCGTCATGCCGGTACGAAACGTCACATTAGAAAGCCGTGCAGACAATTCGCCGGCGAAGCAGCCAATTCCTGCACGGACCCTCAGCTTTCAGTTTGTCGGTAATATCTTGGAGCCGGCAACATAAAACATGGCCCTCTAGATGGCTGTTTCCACATCGGGGGCACGATACTTTCCTGCCATTAGCGGGCCTGTCTTGCGACCACCCAAGATAATGAAACATGCCGCTATCTACATAAGACGAAATGAGCTGGTCCTGTATTCCCGATATTTTTCGTGTATCAGCATAATTGACAAGCGACGATGCAATGGCAGGCCGAGAATGAAGCTGTAAAGCGCGATAATCGTACAGACTGCGTGAGGTAAAGGTGCGTTGCCACACGATGGCGAATAGTAGAAATGTTGCAGATAGTGCAATGACGCCATGATGAGATGCGCAGTTCGAGCTAAGAGTGGAGGAGGACTGAGAAGATGAAAGCACGCGAGGGCCGAATGCTCATGGGTGTTGTAATGGTGGCGCTGGTGCTGGTACTGGCGGGGTGTCACGGAGACCGTGTGGCCGATGAAGGCGGGTTCTTGTGGCCGTGGAGGGGTGATGCCAGCATCACGTTCGCGCGGGACACAGGTCGTGCGCGTGACATATACACGATAAAGGCGGATGGGTCGGATGAGATGAATCTGACTAATAGCGAGACGGCGGACATAATGCCGCTGTGGTCGCCGGACCATGAGAAGATCGCGTTCGTGAGCTATCGGAACGGCCGTTGGCAGATATGTGTGATGAACCGGGACGGTAGTGAGTGCGTGAATGTCTCAAACGCGACGATGCACGCCACCGACCAGGCGTGGTCGCCGGACAGCCAGAAGCTGGCATACCAGGTAGGGACGTACGGGAACTTCGACATCTGGACCGTGAACGCGGACGGTACGGACCGGAAGAACCTGACCAACAATGACAGGAAGCCACAGATTACTCCGGCGTGGTCGCCGGATGGGACGCAGATCGCGTACCAGAGCTACATTGAGGGCGAGGGGTACTTTATCTATACGATGGATGCGGACGGCAGCAATGTAAGCGCCCCGCTGGTGAGGAGCCAGGGCGGCGACTGCGGTCCGAAGTGGCGCCCTGACGGACAGAAGATAACCTACGCCTATGGTTGGAGCGCCTTTAATTTCGACGTGTACGAGATCAATCCGGATGGCACGGGCGAGAAGAACCTGACTAACAGGAACTATGGGTGGAAATTCGAATGGCGACCAGAC
>CAZCJS010000094.1:0-14422 GCA_964498775.1 uncultured Armatimonadia bacterium | reverse complement strand
AGCACCGCGCCATGGACTATTCCGTGGTGATGGTGGCCACCGGTGAGGACGCGCCCGGCCTCCAGTTCATCACCGCATACGCTGCCACGACCGTTGCGGAGTACTTCATGGAGCTGGGACGCGACGTGCTCATTATCTACGATGATCTGACCCGTCATGCTCGCGCATATCGCGAGGTTTCGCTGCTGTTGCGGCGGCCACCGGGCCGTGAGGCCTTCCCGGGCGATGTCTTCTACATCCACTCCCGCCTCCTCGAACGCGCGACACACATGCGCGATGAGTATGGCGGCGGGTCGCTCACTGCCCTGCCAATCCTCGAAACTGAGGCGGAAAACCTCTCGGCATACGTGCCGACCAACATAATCTCGATTACAGACGGGCAGATCTACCTCTCACCGAAGATGTTCCAGAAGGGCCTGTTGCCTCCAGTCTCAGTGGGCACATCGGTCTCCCGCGTCGGCGGCAAGACGCAGTTGTCGGCATACCGCGCAGTTGCCGGTGAACTGCGACTGGCATACTCGCAGTTCGAGGAATTGGAGACCTTTGCACGCTTCGGCACGCGGATGGATGAGCAAACGCGCGAACGGCTCGACCGCGGCGCACGCGTCCGCGAGGTGCTCAAGCAGCCCCAGTACAGTCCGATACCCGCAGCCGAGCAGATAGCGGTGTTCGTAGCCGTCGCGGATGGCGCCCTCGATTCGGTCCCAGTTGATAGCATCTCGCGGGCCGAGAAGCAAATCCGCGACGCCGTTGCCGCAAACCTCCCGGATTTATGCCGCCGCATCGAGAACGGCGAAGACCTGACCGACGATGACCGTCAGGACATTGTCAATACCGCCCTGATAATGTTGGAGTAGAGTGATGCCGGCAATCGAGGAACTTCAGCGCAAGATCAAGACCGCCGAAGCCCTGGAATCGGTTGTGAAGACGATGAAGGCGCTTGCCGCGATCAATGTGCTACACTTTGAGGTCATGGTCGAAGCGCTCGATGAATATCGCCGCACCGTTGATATGGGTCTGCAGGTCGTACTCAAAGACCACCCACCCAGCGCGCTACGTGTTGATGACAAGCCCAGCGGCCGGCTGGGTGCTATCATAATCGGCTCCGATCAGGGCATGTGTGGACCGTTTAGCAAGCGCGTGGTCGCACATGCTCTGGATGTGCTGGAGCGTATGCCCTATCAGCGCCATGAGGTCTCAATTCTTGCGCTGGGATTGCGCGCCGTCGCTGCCCTGGAGGAGGCGGACCATTCGGTTGACGACTATCTGTCCGTCCCGGGCTCCGTGGACGGTGTCGATGCGGCCGTCAATGACATCTTCCTGGCCATTGATCGGTGGCATCTGCAGCCCGGCATAGACAGCATCATCATGTTCCACAACATCCCCGAGGGCGGCCACGCCTACATTCCCCGCACGACTAGAGTCTCTCCCGTGGATGCGAGCAGCCTTGCTCAGGTGGCGCAGCGCGACTGGGATTCACGCTCTCTGCCTATGTACAACATGGACTTTGATGAGCTACTGTCAGCGCTTCTGAGACAATATGTCCTGGTCACCATCTACCGCGCGATTGCCAACTCGGTTGCTACGGAGAATGCAAGCCGGCTACAGGCCATGCAGGCGGCGGAGAACAACATCGCTGATCTACTCCAGGAGCTATCCACAAGCTACCAACTCGAGCGCCAGAACAGCATCACCTCGGAGGTCCTCGATATCGTCTCCGGCTTCGAGGCCCTGACAGGCGAATGACAAACACGCTCCATCTGCGTCAGCCGGGCTGGCGCTCGTCAATATTGTGCAAATGCACCTCACCCCGCGAGCACTCACCCTCATCTTAGACCAATACCTGCACCGTTTGCTCTCAGGGCAACATCACCTGTCCTTGCTCACGCATTTGTCCACACGTTCGCCGGAGCGCTTGCCCTTGGTGAGAACTGCGCCGATTCGCCCAAAACAGTTCCATTGTCTGGGCATCTCTCGCACCATCAAATCTTGCCATTGTTCCGGTATGCTATAACTCGAACCTTTTCTAGCGTTATCAATCCTTCAGCTATCATATTGTCCAGTTCGGGAAGAAAGGCGTTGATCTTCTCTTCTTCGTCAACAATTTCGACGACGACCGGCAGGTCTTCTGAAAGCCTTAACACCTTCGATGTATGTATGCGGCTGTTGGCCCCGAAGCCCAGAAACCCCCTCAATGCCGTGGCTCCCGCCATACCTTGCTTCCGGGCTTTTTCCACGATGACCTCGCAAAGGGGTCTGCCACCCATCTTGTCGCTTTCTCCAATGAAAATCCGCAATAGAAATGCTTCAGATGGAAGTTTCATCGTTATACCCTCCCTCAAACCAGCCGTCCCAGTAACGCCCCAATGACCAAGGCGCAAAACCCTAGCCCATTCTGCATGGTCAAATTCGTGACCGCCCGCATCAATTCGGCTGAGCGTATCAACTCGCCCGTCTCGAGAATCAAAGCCGAAAAGGTGGTAAAGGCACCTATGAAGCCAACCAGCACGAACATTCGCGTCTCGCCGGAGACAGGCCATCGGTTCTCAAACAACGACCATAGCAGCCCGGCCAGAAAACATCCTATTAGGTTGACGGCCATAGTCCCCCAAGGAAAAGATGTCCCGTTGATCCTGTGAATAAATCCGGTCAGTCCATAACGTGCCAGCGTTCCCAAGGCCCCGGCCACCGTTATCCATACGAGTTTGTGAATCATCGATGAAGTCCTCCTTACATTAATCCATCCGGGCCATGACGTAGGCACAAAAAAACCACCCTAGCAGCGGGCGGCATTATACACTATTCCGCTCCTACCGCCGCATCGGTCTGCGCGATAGGAGTCATCAGCCCGGCCTGGGCGGTTCTCGGGGGACTCCATCCCCAAAATCTTGAGTATTATACCAGTTCGCCTGCAAAGAATCAAGACAAAAGGCGGTCCCTGTATTAGGTCTGCGAGTTTGTCACCCCCTAATAGTTCTGGGAAAATGTCACCCTATGGAAACCACGGTGATGCCGCCTACAGGCGGCAACAATGAAAGACCAGCACACCCATACATCGGAGCGTATTCATAGTAGGTAAACTCACCCCACGAATTGCCACCGATGTTTGTCGCTTGGACGCATCATGATGCGCTGGACAATACCTCTACCACGTCGGCCCCTGTATTCAGAGGCTGCCCTCCTTGCCGTCAATCTCCATCTTCAGGAACGCGCGGAATTCGCCTTTCTCGCGGTAGTCAAGTGTCCGCTCGAGATTGTGCTTGAGAATGACCTCATCACCCTCGACTTCTAACGGCACATAAAAACGCTCGACATCCGGATTGGACAGGCCAGTCACCCGGGTCACGAACCACTCTCCTCCGGGCACATCCATCGTCGGGAAGTCTACTGCCGGAACCATCTGGTACGGCGACCACAGCACCGAAATGAACCCGTAGGGCAAACGCGCCTTGTCATACGAAGCTTCCTTCACCCATAGTTCGACCCCTTCAGGCTTGCCATCACCTTCCACTGTGAGGTAGAAGTCGCGTATGTCCGGGTAGGGCGGTCGTGGGATGCACAGCCCCACGCCTGTAACTCCGGGGATGTCCATCGCGGTCCGTTCCGGGTAGAACTCGCCGGTCCGCCAGCCGAAGCTGCCCCAGATTTGCCCCTTCAGCCGCACGATGTCGGTCTCGGACTGGCGCTTCTGAAAGAACAGCTCGATCTTCCCCTCCCAGTCATACTTTGCCACCATATAAACCATCCGCTTCGTGTAGTACTCGACGTAAAGCTTCCCCTTCACCTTCGCATCATACATACCGCAGTTGGGCGCGACCTTCGTGGCGATCCAGTCAATCAGCCAGTCCAGTCCACCGCTCAGCGCCTCGCCGGCCCAGTTACCGAGATTGCCCTCGATGTCGGTTAACTCCTTGATCCGCTTGTCGGCCTTCTCGACATCCTCCAATGCTTTTTGCGCGTCCTCGACTTGCTGCTCAGTTAGCCCCAGCACCTCGCCTGCGGTCTCGGCCGCCAGCTTATTGCGAGTGCTCTTCATCGCGCCGCTGAGTTTACCGGTAGCCCAGCCCTTAATCGCCGCGGTTCCGCCGAATATCAGCATCACCATGTCCTTGAGGTACTTCATGCCCTCTTTCTGCGCATGCCAGGTCCGACACCACTCGCGGGCCTTGTTGGCCGTTTCGTGGGTGTAGTGAAGCTGCTGGGAGACCGATTGCAACTCGTTAAGTGGGCCCTGAACTTCCCCCGCCAGACTGACCATCGCCTCCTGCATTTCCGGGAAGGCCTGCAAGTGGCCCATTGCATCCGAAAGGCTGTCCAGGGTGTCGGCAAGCTGGTTGAGGCCCGCATCCACCGTCGCGACATGATCCTGGAGCTCACTAACTTGCCGGCCGGCCTGTTCCTTTTCCGGCAGCTCAGTGAAGCGGTCAAGCTGCTCTTCGGTCACCTGCAGAAATTCGGCCATCTGAGCGGTGCCCCTGGTGAAGCCGCGGACGCTCACGGCGGCTGCCGCAGCCGGCTGAATCACATCGAATGTCACCTTCGCGGTTTCCTTGGCGACCTGACTCAGCGGCCCTGCCACCTCTACCTTCCACTTGCCGGCAACACTCAGCGGACTCAGCACCAGCTCGAAGGTGCCGGCCTCCGTGAGTTGTGTGGAGCGGGTTATTGCGGCCCCGGAGGGTGGTGAAAACGTCGCCGTCACAGTTGTGTTGTCCTGGAACGCTCCCGAGGAACCGCTGACCGTAACCTGGCCGGTCACGAACGGCATCTCCGGCGACACATTCACCTGCAGCGACTTTCCGTCATAGCCGGCCGAGTACGCAAGCGCGCATACACTAAGCATCAGCAGCACGACCTGAATCCGTTTCATGGCTGCACCGGCCTCATCGCGTCCGGCAGACCCATTCGCTCCTGTGTGAACCCTGCGGGGATCTCGAAAACTGTCGCAGCGATGGGCGCCTCGTCGTACGCCAATATTTCCGCCTGCAGTACACCGATCGCGCCGCTGATCAGGTCTTCCTGGACGGTGTAACGTTTCATCGGGAAGCCCTCCGGCATGTCTAGGTCGGCAGTGGCTTGGTCCCAGGCCTCCTCCCAACCGATTGTTGCCATCGCGCCGCGCCACTCCCACACATCCTGCTCGCTCGCCGGGGGAGTGAGTTGATCAGTAAGCAGTGTCCACGTATCCTCACGGGTGTGGCACCGGCCCTCCCCGCCGACTGGGAAAAGAGTCTCTGTGGTGATCCTGTACTTCCTGCATCCGAGGCCGAGCACTGTCGCGTCTTCCAGTGGCCCCTCGACACTGACGGTGATAACCGGCCCGGCGTCAGCTCGTGCCTGCTTGGCAAGCTCGCCCATCTCCGCCACGCGCTTCTCAAGCTCCTTCTGCAACTCCGGCGGCAGCGACTCGATCTTGGGCACTTGCTGGCTGGCTGCTGCTTGGTGCGCCTGCTCCTCCGCCGTGGCCATGTCTATGGCCATTTGCTCCATGGCGACGTCTTCGCTGATGGTGGCGACCCGCTCCTGCCAGTCCAGCATTATCGTGTGTCCCAACTCCTCCAGCCGGATGACGGACAACACCGCTTCACAGCCACTGCGCGGGTCCTGCTCAAAAATGTCTCGCCGCCACTTACCCTCGGCCATCCAGACCTTCAGCCATTGCAGGGGCGCCTCAGGTGCAGCAACCACCCGGTCTATCACCTCCGGCAGGGATTGCCTCTCATGGCCCTCGGCGGCAGGAAGTTCGACGCCATCCACTGGTGTCCCCGCATCCCGCAATTCGTATTCGCTCTTGGCCACAAACGTCAGGTCCGCGCATGAGCACGCGCACGCAAGCAACATCGTCACGACAATCATGAGAACCGTTCTGGCCATAACATTTCCTCCTTGATTGCGGCCATTCAGCCGTAACTTGCCCCCCGGCTACCACCCGCAGTGACAGTGTTGCCTAATGGTGTTTTCCTGCACTGTGGGAGTGGACGAAGGGCGTAACCCGACCGTAACTCCCACTGCGGTGTACAAACTCCACCGGGCGTAGATATCCCGGCGAACTGTGCGAGCCGGCCGGCCTGAAATAGCTTCGCCACCGCTCGATGAATACCTCCGACGCTTTGGGTGTTGAGAAGTACTTTCCGGGTGGCGACGTACGGCCTGCATAGAGCGGATAATGATGATTTCGACCTCAGAGAACCGTTGCTAGCATACATCTGCCGCGAGTCCACGGAACTCCAAGTCCGCCAGCAGCCGCTATGCAAGTAGCTGAGAGTACCTTACCAATAAATTGCGACAAGTCAACTCGTGGGCACGTTTACTCAAGCCCAGTTCGACTCCATAGCACCCTGTTCCTACCTACCTAACGTAGAAATGTCTCACTCATGACGCCCGACGTGACTAACTCCCGCCTTCAGGTGATGCCGCATAAACTACCTCGGCGTCTCCCTGGTGACCAGGCATGAGCCGACGCCATGACCATCGACCTCGATCACCTGAAAGTGTAGCTGTTGGTACATAACTACGTCCCCGACCACTGCTGGACGCTTCAGCACTGTGAGCACCAACCCGCTAACCGTATCGACATCCTCGTGCTCGAGTGATACATTGAACGCATCGCCCACATCGTCAATCCGTGCCGTCCCAGTCACCCGGAGATTGCCCTCGTCATCCCATACAATATCGGGCGTGGTTGTTTCCCCCGCTCCAATATCCCCGACCACTTCATCGAATAAGTCTTCCAGTGTAATAATGCCCGCCGTGCCACCTTGCTCATCCATTATCACCACCAGTTGCGCATGCGCCTGGCGCATACTGACCAGCACCGCATCAAGCTCCGCTGTTTCCGGCAGGTGCGGCACAGCGCGGATGCTGCTGTCACGCAACGTTGCTCCTGAGCGCAGCAGCCCGAAGAGATCCTTAATATGGATCATGCCTATGATGTGATCCAGATCGCCATCATAGACGGGGTAACGCGTGTGACGGGACTCGCGGATGCAGGTCAACACCTGCTCGGGCGTTGACTCCAGCGACAAGGCCGAAACACGCACGCGCGGCACCATCACCTCGCTGGCAGTCAATTCGCCAAATCCGAGGAGGTCGCACAAAACTCGGCAAGTCTCGCTAGCTAGCAGGCCGCCCTCTCTGCTTTCCCGTACCAGATACTCGATCTCATCCGAGGTATGCTGATGGCTGGCCGCGAAATCGCGCTTGATGTGCATCAGCTTCAGGACGCCATTGCCGATACCATTCAGAATGACCACGAACGGATGCAAGGCATACTGAATCCAGCGCATCGGTGGCGTTACATAAAGCGCGGTGCGCTCGGCAAAAAGCAGCGCCACTGACTTCGGAACCATCTCTCCAATGACAATATGGAAGTAGGTCAGGATGGCGATAGCCAGCACACTCGCTAGCGCGTGCGCAGCGATCCACCGGCCTGCCCCCAGTGACTCGAGGCCCTGCGCAATCCAGGCGGCCACCATGTGTTCGCCATACATCCCGAGCCCCAGACTGGCCGTGGTAATCCCTATTTGGGCCGTGGCAATGTACCGATCCTGGCTACGTGGATCTGTGATTATCTGCTGTACGTGCCGCGCCACACGATGCCCTTGTGACGCTAAGTGTTCGATGGTCGCGCGCGGGACGCCGACAATAGCGAACTCAGCCGCCACAAACAACCCATTAACTAGAATCAGCCCCGTGATAATGAGAATGGGGATGACGAACTCCATACTCAGTCCTCCTCGGATGCTCGCAGCGGCGTGATCAGCACGGACACAATGGCATAGTTTTCCATGCGCTCCACCACCACCCCGACCCCGTCGATCGTAACCTGTTCACCCACGGTCGGAATGCGCCCCAGCACTTCGGCCACATAGCCTCCGACTGTCGCTGACTCCCCCTGCCAGGTTACACCGGCCCACTGCTCGATCTCATCAAGATGCAGCAGCCCAGGCAGGCGCACGCGGCCATCTGGGAGCTTCTCCGGTCCCGCTTGGGCGTCCTTTAGCTCATCGCCGATCTCGCCAAGCAGGTCCGCCAATACATCCTCCAGCGTCACTAGACCCTCCATCCCACCGAATTCATCGATAACGATGGCCTGGTAGCTGCCTTCTTCCCGCAGGATGGTCAACAACCGATCCACGGTAAAGAACTCGGGCACGAATATGGCCGGACGTATCACCTCAGAGAGTGTCTTTAAGCCACCCGGACTGAAATACTGAATCATCAAGTCCTTGGCGTGAATGATCCCGATGATATTGTCAATAGATTCACGGTACACCGGCACACGGGTATACGGGCCTCCGCCTACCTGATTAACGACATCATCCAAAGGCGTATCGATTTCTATCGCCGTAACGTAAAGGCGAGGCACCATCAATTCCCCGGCAGTCCGCTTGCTCAGGAGTAGGGCTTCGTTCAGGCGATCGTACTCATATTCTTCCAGTAACCCGCCGTCTCGGCTGTCCGCGAGCAGCAGAGCGAGTTCTTCAGGTGAGTGAATATGACGGTGCCTGTTATATGGTATGTGAAGCCACTTCAGAATCAGCTCCCCACTGCCGTTCAGCACAATAATCAACCAGGAGAACAGCGAGAGCGACCAGCGCATCGGCATGGCCGTGTAGAGGGCTAGCCGGGTCGGGTACTGTAACGCCACGGATTTCGGCACAAGTTCGCCCAGTACCACCTGCAGGACGGTCAAGCCCACCAGTACGATCACCGCAGAGGTCGATTGCGCCGCCACCGTCTGCATACTACTCCAGTCGACAAATAGTGGAGCGATTTTCTGCGGCAAAGTCGCCTGTCCGAACGCGCCCAGCACCAAACTTGAGAGAGTGATACCAATCTGAGAAGCCGCAACATACCGATCGAGCCTCGTGGCATCCTCAAGCGTGGGTAGGAGTTGTCGCGCATAGACATTCCCCTCATCTGCCAACTGGCGGATCCTGCTGCGCCGGACACTGACCGCGGCAAACTCCGCAGCGACGTAAAGAGCGTTCACACTAATGAGGATCACGATGATGAGCCCGATATAGAGTGTAATATCCAAACCTCCGTCCGTCCGGGTTCTTCTGCTAAACGCTTAATGCTTTCCTACTTAACGAACCATGCGACCATAATCTCTCCGCTCGGACACAAACCGAATCTCTCCACTCCCTCCTATTCCACAGGGACGGCACGGCTGACCTGGAACGAATCAACTGGCCCAGTGCCACAGTTTTGACTGCTATCTGCCCAACTACTCGGTCGTCAAGGTCATCGCGGAGTTCGGGCAGCACCACGCCATAGACTATTCCGTGGTGATGGTGGCCACCAGTGAAGACGCGCCGGGGCTGCACTTCGTCACCAACTGTCCTGGGACGAGGCTCGCGGAGTACTCCATCCAACTCGGGCGCGATGTGCTCATCATCTACGATGGTCTCACCAAACATGCTCGTGCCTATCGCGAGGTTTCGTTGTTGTTGCGGCGTCCGCCGGGGCCTGGGGCCTTCCCGGACGATGTCTTTTAGATCCACCACTGGCTGCTTGAGCGCACAACACACATGGGGCATGAGTATGGCGGCGGGTCGTTCACTGCGCTGCCAATCCTGGAAACTGAGGCCGAAAACCTGTTCGCCTACGTGCCGACGAATATCATCTCGATTACCGACGTGGCTTACTCCCGCTGCTGATACCACCTGCAGTGACAGTGTTGCCTTATGGTATTGCCCTGCACTATGGGAGCGGACGAAGGGCCCCGCCCGACCGTAACTCCCACAGCAGCGGACAAACTCCACCGGGCGTAGATACCCCGGCGAACTGTGCGAGCCGGCCGGCTTGTAATATCTTCGCCAACGCTCAATGAATACCTCCGCTGCTTTGAGTTTATAGGAGATATCACCCTTGAGCAACTCAACCGCCAGACCAAGGACATGCCCTTTCCGGATGCACGCCATGAGTAAGATCTGATTGACAGGGCTGTCGTCAAGCGCACATTCATCCTCATTATGGCCAACCGTGCCATCGAGCAGCCAGTGGCTGAGGTCCCAAGGCCATCTACGTTGTCCACAATTCGGCGCTGCATCTCCACCATAGCGCTGGCGATAATCGCGGGAACAAGGCACCCAGCAACTGCTTTTCAGCGGAGAGTGGTAAGAAGGACTATTGAGGTCAAATGGCGAAGCGGCTGACATGACATTGACGCTGAGTCGCGAAAGGGGCAGGCAAAATGAGAGTATGCGTTATCGGCGGCACGGGGCATACCGGCAAGAACCTGACAACGATGCTGGTGGAGGCAGGCCACGAAGTCACCGTGGTCTCATCCGGGAGGACTCCGGTGCCGGATGGGGGCGTCTGGCCGTCGGTTCGCCACGTCCAACTTGTCTATGGCTCCGAAAAATGGACCGATACTATACGGGACCTGCAGCCGGAGGTCATTGTTGACATCCTCCAGGCCGCTTCTCCGGAGCTCTACGAAGCCCTCAGGGACATCTGCGAACACTTCGTGCTTTGCGGGTCGCTATGGATGTTGGGGCGCCCGCGCGTAGTCCCGACGCCCGCAGAGACGCAAGGCCCCTGCCTGTCTGAAGGCTACGTGCGCAGGTACGAGCAGTTGCTGGCGACAAAGGCGCGCGCCGCCGCAGAGGGCAAGGCTCTCACCGCGATCATGTGCCCCAATATCTGCGGGCCCTACAAGATCCCCCTCGAAGGCAAGGGAGGCCGCAGTATTGATGTGCACCGGGCCCATCAACGCGGAGAGCCGGTCATCCTGCCGGAGCCGGGGAACTGCCTGATAGGCCCCTGCGATGCAAAGGACATAGCGCGAGGCTTTTTCTGCGCCGTTGAGAACCGCGAAGCGGCGGCAGATCAGATCTTCAACGTTGGCTCCGCCTATGCACTGACCGCACTGCAGTTCATCGAGACGTACGGCGACATCTACGGCGTCACCATCCCCGTTGAGTTCGTCAGCTGGGAGCGGTTTGCGACGGAGGTTCTTCCCGACTGGGGGGCCAACTACCATTTCGGGGCCAATATGTGTCCCGACATCTCCCCCATCTCGGAGAAGCTCGGTTACCGACCAGCCTACACTCCCGAACAGGCAATGGAACGGGCGGTCAAGTGGATGATTGACGAGAAGCTTCTAGTGGGATGAGGCGGCTGAGTAGGCGGATCTGTTGCGGTCACCGGTTGACAAAAGCGATGGCCCCGGATCACTGTCTCATCGCTCAGGTGGTCCCACACGCCGCAGAGAAGTCCCGCCTCAATTGCACCGCAACTCTATTTCGTAGAGTCGCTGGGATGATGGAATTCCCGTGGCCCCAGAATAGCGCCAAAACCCACATTCGGAGGGAAGCTCTAGGGAGGGGCTAGATTCGCCCGTAGCGGCGTTTTTTGTGCTCGGGAAACGGCCTTTCGCGCTACTCCCTACCCTCAAGTAAGCCCTGTGGCAGCGAGGCTGCGGGAACCCCTTTTCCATGATACTCCATGCCCAAAGTGGCTCATCCCACCCCCCTGCCGGTAGTGTGTACCATAAGCTAAATATCGCGTCAGCAGCGCGCAGGCTGTGAGCCTGTTGGGCTAATTGCCGGAGGGGGTTAAGCGAGCGGTAGCTGCTAAGTGGCCAGCGCAGGTACACACTGGGTAGCCTTCACCTGAAAAAATTCCGTTGAGCCGGTGAGCGAGCGGGGCTGGAGGGTCGTGCGCTAAAGTGAGCTAGGCCTAATTCATGGCAAATACATGTCCGTTCGGAGGCTATTTATAGCGGTCAAGTCAACAATATGACTGCTTTATTTCCCGACCGGCCTATGCGATATTCGTCATGGTAGCGGTAACCGCCGACAACTCCCGCCCCGGCATCTTTTGGGTGATGTGCTATTATCACACTATATGCTATCTCATCAGGTCATCTAGCAGCGAGCCCAGCGAAGCCTTTTCAACCTTATCCTGTAGCGCAGGCTTCCGCCAGCCCTCCCCAAAACCCAATAAAGCAGCAGCGTCTGGAAGCCTCGCCTACAGGGAGGATTTCTTCCAGCTCGCGGCGCACATCCATCCCATGCGAAGCTAGGAAGCTTCGCGCACAGGGGGATTTTCTTCCAGTTCGCGGCGTACCTGAAGGCCCCGTGGGAGAGAACGGATGGCATGCCGCCCTTCTTCCGCCTACTGCACCGTCGGCTCATCCAGGCCGTACGCATTGTCGTATAGCTCCACGTTCGTCTCGCCGCCGGTGGGCCACGGTCGGATCATGTCCGCACCCGGCTCGGCATGGTAAAACCAGTTGTGGTAGACATCAGCCTGCTCGCGGGGGACACCCCGGATGGCGATCGCCCGGATCGGCGCGCGGAAGGTATTGTTGTACATCTTCATCCAGTCGCCTGCGATGCCGCTGCCGCCCGGATCGGCGTGCATGTCGAAGCAGTGGCTCAGCGATATGCCCAACTCGACGTTGTGCCGCGCCGTGTAGCCGCTTTCCGCCCTGCCGGTACCGGCTATCGAGTGGCGGTTGGCGTCGAACAGGTTGTACTCGATCAGCGCCTGGGATGTGTTCACCGTTACGCCGTAGCCCAAACCGTTATACTGGCAGTGGTGGATGTAGCAGTGGTGGATGTGGTGGCCGGCCCCGGTGGCGGTGCTTACCCCTCGCGTCCAGCCGGAGATCTCACAATTGTCCACCTCCAGTGCGTCCTTGAAGCGTTCGATGGCGGCAGATGTGGGGAAGCGGTAGTAGTACACATGGCCCGGTGAGCGGGCCTCAGGCCAGGTCTTGGCATGGCGCTCGCGCGCCTCGGCGCTGAAGGAGCGGCGGTGGTGGTCTAGGCGCCGCTTCGGGTCCGGGCCCAGCAGCCAGAGGCCGGTGATCCGCACGTTCGGGCCCATCGGGCAGATGAGCGGCCGGGTGGCGAAGTTGCTGGTATACAGTACCGCTCCGCGCGAGCCTTCGTGCCCGCGATTGCTCGCCAGCGTCACGCCCTCCGGCACTGCCAGGACGAAATCCTCCTCGGCGAAGGTCAGAGTGGTGAAGTCAAAATCGCCCGCCGGGTGGAGGTAGACTACCTCACCGGGCTGGGCCCGCCCCAGCACATCCAGTAGCCCCTCGATGGTGCTGACGTTGTAGTCGCCCTCGGTGATGATGCGGGCATACCCCTCGCTGCCTCCGATCGGGCCCAGATCACTGGGCACCGCTCCGTAGACCTGCCCGTCTAGCTCCACCCAGGTCTGGCCGACCTGCTCGGACGTCGGCGGGGGTCCCAGGTCAGGGCGCATCCAGGGCGGGACATCCTGCGCCGTCGTGGCAGCGCTTAGTACCGCCAGTAGTATTACGGAGATGCCGATATGCATGTTGCCACATCCTTTCCGTAGCTTTGTTGACGGTATGTTTCGCGGTAGGCTCTACGGTGACCTTGTCGGGGCGCGAAAGCGAACAGGGCAAATGCGGCGAGACAAAGGCGGCTCGGCGTTGCCCGATTGCAACCTACGCCGACGCACCTGTCGGCCCTGTACCGTAAGCAGATCTCCTTTTTCCTACATGGGAGGAAAGCGACACGTGCGAGGCTGGAAGCCTCGCCTACAGGAGGGGACGGCACAAGTTAACGGCATTGACAGGCAAGGATGCCTGTCCTCCAATATGAGCAAACAAAGATGTGGGGCGGCGGCCATGCGTGCGAAGCCTTCTCAATCTTTGTCCTGTAGCGCAGGCGTCGAGAGGCTGCGAGTGTCAGCGAACGGCGCGAGGCCAGGAAGCTTCGCCTACAGGTGAAAATGGGTAATCCGTGCGAAGCTGGGAAGCTGCTGATAATCGCCGGGATGCCGAAAACGAGCATTGGCGACGACCGCAGACCTGTGCGAAACAGCCGCTGGTAGCTATTGAGATCCGGATAGCCGCCCTCGGCAGACGTTATTCGGTCAACGCAGCCATACCGCTCGACCACATCAAGGTGTCAGCTTCCGCCGGTCCCCAAGTGCCGGCCACATAGGGGTGCACTGGCCGTCGTTCCTCCAGAATGGGGGCATATAGCTTCCACGCCAGTTGTGTTTCATCCGCGCGGACAAATAGGGTGCCATCGCCTTTGATGATCTCTCGCAGGAGTGTTTCGTAAGCGTCCGGCAGAGGTCCAAAGGCTTCCGGATATCGGAAATGAAGCCGCTGCGTCTGCACAGCGAAAGGCTCACCTGGAGATTTGACCTCGAAACTCAGATCGAAACCCTCGTCAGGTTGGAGAGTGATGACAAGCGCGTTAGGCTGCATTTTGCATGACGCAAAAGGTCGGAAAAAAGACAGCGGCGGGCAGCGGAAGTTTATTACTATCCGGGTGACACGACGAGGCAGACGTTTGCCTGTGCACAGATAAAACGGCACTCCCTCCCACCGCCAGTTGGCTATCTGCATTCTGATGGCTGTGAAGGTTTCGGTGGACGAATCGGGGGCTAAGCCGACCTCATCGCGGTAAGCGCA
>CAZCJS010000093.1:0-14485 GCA_964498775.1 uncultured Armatimonadia bacterium | reverse complement strand
ACCAGTTGACGCTTCGTAGCGTCACAAATCTGCATAACTACAGTTCCAGCCCGAGTCGCCGTCTGCCTTTGCCGTCTGCCGTTGCCGCATGCTATACTCTATGCCGTTGGAAAACAGGCATCCTTGCCTGTTCCCGCCTATACGTGGGACCGTTCATCAAGGAGTGTACTTAACCATGATCTCCAGGATATTTCAGTCTGCCCGCGACATCTACAGCGCCGGCGGAGCAACAATGCGCAATGTATGGATGGGCGATAGCGACGATGGCATCCACCTCTTCTACGGAGAAGTCATCGAAAACGATTCCCCGATGATGGGCCGCGATAGTGAGCGTTACGAGCGCGACGGCAAACCTTGGGATCCCTTCGAGCCGCTCGGCGACGGCATTATTCTGCGTAAGACACTCATCCTTGATGACGTGTCCACTGACGAAGTTGATCTCACCTTCGTCGCCCGCGAGCGGGAGGGCCATAACGCGACACTACGTATCACCGTCAACGGGAATGAAACTCTGCGACCGCCGTCCCCCATCGCCACACCCTCTGCCAGACAGTACTGGAAAATGGCACCGGCAGGCGGCTGGAACTGGTCGCGCTGGTACTATGTCACAATCCCCGCCGAGCATCTCCAACCCGGCGACAACGTTATCGAGATCTCGACCGTAGAGGGGGCAGAGGGCTGGGAGATCATGCTCGGTAACTACTCCGCCTACCACCGGGGCGCTCGCCCCGGCGAGACTCCCGCTCATGCCGGCGCCAAAAGCACCGACGCCGGCCATACCTGGCACATTGACAACATGGGCACCGAAGCTGACGTTGTCGGCGAGTATGTCATCCGCTTCGACATGCGCCGTTACCGACCCGCCGGCCTCATCGTCTCACAGGTGCTGGATGCCACCGCTCAGGACGAAGCCCCCGTCAAGCAACCCCTCATCGTCCACTCCGCAGCCGTCGCGGTCGAGGCAGAACTCCCTTATGGCACCGGCCTCATCGTCAACCTCCGCTGGGGAGACTCGCCCTCCTACGACCCTGCCAACTGGACTTCATGGGAGCCGGTCATACTCGCCGGCGGACCCGTTCCCGCAAAGGGCCGCTATCTCCAGTGGTCCGCCGAGCTCTACACCGACGATCCTACGGTCACGCCCATGCTTACAGCCGTCGTCATCGAGACCGACCACCAGCAGCCCGACCCGATGCCCAACCTGCAAGTGCTGGAATTTGACAACGCCGAGATTCTGCGCTCATCCTTCGAGTTCACTTCCGAACTCTACAACCATCCCAAGCTCCGGCAACTCCGCCAGACCTGCGACCTCGACAAAGTCATCGCCGGCGCACAGGACGACTGGGAGATCATCCAACGCCTCATGCGCTGGGCATATCTCATGCCCCTGCCCAACTGTGTCATCTGTCCCTGGGACGTGCTGCATTGGATCGAGGTCAACCGCGATGACGATGGCGAAATCATTGTCAACCAATACGATCGCCGCCGCCGCGACAAGATGTGCCTCTACTCCAACGTACTCCTCACCGAGTTCCTCATCGCTTGCGGCATCCCGGCGCGGCACGTCAACATCAACTCCGAGGGAGTCAGCGGACACGAAGTCTGCGAGGCCTGGTCCAACACTCACCGCAAGTGGATCCACCTCGACGCCACCAGGGATTTCTACTGGCAGGACAAAACCACCGCCGAGCCGCTGAGTATGCTCGAGATTCGTAACGAACTCGTCCGCCACCTCGACAAGCCGGAAACCTGGGAGGACCCCCACCGCCTACGCCTCGCTGATAAGACCCTCGAGGACATGCGCATCGAGGTCCACGAAACCGGCGAATGGCCCCCGATGGAGGACAACAGCGCACACCTCTATCAGACGACCGCCCATTTCCGCATCGTCCCCCGCAATGACTACTATGCTCAACCCTATCCGCTCCCCATCAGCCAGGGCGCTGATGTCTGGGGATGGGATGGCTACCTCAACTGGGCCGACGATATGGTGCCACCGATGAAGCATTTCTCACACCACACCAACCGCCCCGGCGATTTCTACTGGACCAACAACCAGACGCGCATGACGCTGCTGAGCACTGAGCTGGATGCCCTGACTGTGCATCTCGAGCACGATATGCCCAACTTCGCTCGCTTCGAGGCCTCCATTGATGGTGCCGACTGGCATCCGGTCGCAACCGGCTTCACTCTATCACTCCAAGCCGGCACGACTGAGCTGGCCGTCCGCGCCGTCAACACACTCGATCTGGCCGGCCCCGTCAGTCGCGCGCTCATCGAGTTCACACACTAGCCCCGGCTCCTGTTGCGCACATGGTATTGGGCCGAGGTGGGATCGAGGGCTAAGCCCGCGCCTCGGCCCTGATCATCCGTCTTGCCGACTCATTTATGGGCATGACCTCCGCCGTCCTCACCGACGATCGGCCGCAGCAACGCCGCCCCCACCGCTCCCAGCAGAGCCACGCCCGACGCCAGTATCATGGACGGCAGCAGCGAGCCGATAGCGTCGCCCATCGCTCCGGCCACGGTTGGGCCCAGAGCCTGCCCGATACCGAAAAACAGCGTCACGAACCCCAGCGCCGTGGGCGTCAGTCGCGGGCCGACCATATCACCACATGCCGCCGCCATGATCGCCGGAATACTCCACGCTGACAGCCCGAAGAGTACCGCCGATAGCGTGAACCCCGTCGGTACCGGCCACAGACCGAAGAGACCGAACGCCACCGCGTGTACCAGGTAAACCATCACCAGCGCCCATTTGCGACCGATTACATCCGACACCGTCCCCCAGATCAATCCACACAGCAGGCTGCACCAGCCCATCACCATGAATAGTCCCCCGGCAGCCTGCGCACTGTAACCGCCCTCGGCAATCAGGCACTTCACGAAGAATGTCACGTAGATTATGTAGGAGAACCCGAACGCCACATACACCAGACCCAGGTGCCACACCGCTCCGGAGCGATATACAGTCCCCCATTCCAGCCTGCCGGATGGGGCAGGCGGCGAACTATCCATAGGCCCCGAACCCACGGGCCTGAGCCCAACTTCGCGGGGAGCATTCCGCAGCACCAGAAAGCCCAGCCCCGCGAGTAGTACAGTTACACCACCAAGTCCGAACCAGAACACGCGCCAACCCATCTCCCCATACCCGGCCAGAATTCGCGGAGTCACCGGACCCAGCAGGATTAGCGCCAGTGACGATCCTGCCACACCAATTCCGGCCGCCAGTCCTCGCCGCCGTGGCGCAAACCAGGCCGCCAGCAGACCCATCACCGGTACGTTACTCGCCCCGCTTCCTACTCCCGTAACAGCCCGCCATGCCGCCGCCGCAATAAAGCTGTGCGCAAAACCGGTCAGCGCCATTGCCACACCCGCAACACCCAGACCCAACGCGATGACCACTCGTGGACCAAACCGCGACGCCAGCGCACCGCCAATCACTGACAGGGCCAGGTAGCCCACCAGATTAGCCGTAGCCAGCGCGCCTGCCTCAGTATTGTCCATGCCCAGGCCCGTCTGCATGGCCGGAAGGACCATCGAGTAGCCGAACCGGGCCAGACCCAGCGAACCGAACACAACTAACGTGCCAATCGCCAGCACGACCCAACCGTAGTGAATGTACCCGGCTCTTCCAGACATCTATCTCTCCTTCGCTCGCCATGACGGCAGACGCGTCCAAGCTGCGCCCACACACTCAAGCCTGAACAGGATTATAGAGGATATCGGCTGCGATGTGGGCAGAAAAGTGCTTCATCTCTCAACACATTACATTCATCTGAACAGGCCTCTATAGATTACCGGCCATCACATACCTCTATCCCATTCTTGTGCCACCCAGCCGCATACTACTCCCTGCCTCTAATGCTCCCAGAGTTCTCGGCACAACGACAACACAGTCCCGACTGCCATCTCCACTCCGTCTTCATCACTACCCCCCCTGCATGATATACATGAGAAAAATGATAAAAATGATAAAAAACATTTGTTGACAACGAATGACCTCCCTGCTACAATGTCCGCTCGTGAGTAACCCCTCACCCAGCAGCGACCTGGAGGCCTTGTCAGTACTGCCAGATTCGCGATTCTTTTCGATAACTGAGCGCCCCGGTCCTCCGGCACCCACACCAACCGGACCGACCGGGACGCCCATTTTCCACAATATACAATAGAGGGAGTGCAACCATATGCGCACCGGGAAAGCGCTTGACCAGATGTTCTATGGCACCGTGACGGTGGGGGAACGAGGCCAGGTTGTCATCCCTGCCAAAGCCCGCGCCGAGCAGGATATCAACGCCGGGGAGAAGTTGCTTGTCTTCGCTCATCCGGCCGGCAGCGGCATCTCACTGGTCAAGATGTCCGGCATGGCCGAGTTCGTCGAGACCCTCAAAGCCGTCCTCGCCATCGCCGAGCAGCACACACCAGAAGAGCAAAGCCCCGACGACACGCAACCGGAGGATGATTGAGGTGCGAACCGACAGATCCTCACTCTCGCGCTACTGCTTCACACTGCTTCTCGCCTGCGCATGCGCAGCCATTGCGATCCCACAGGACGCGGCGCCGATCTCTACACCTGCTTCATTTGAAGCTCCGCAGGCCGCCGATGACACCTTGACACCCATGCTTCTCAGCCTCAACGACGTCGTCGAGATGGCACTCGACACTAACCTCGATATCCGCCTCGCCGACCTTGCCTTCCAGGAAGCGACGGCGGCAATCGGAGAAGCCAAAGCCGCCGACCGCGTGCTCCTCGATTTCGCTGCCTCCTATTCCCGCCTTGGCCCGGTCAGCTCCATAGAAATGCCCGGCACCACCCCGCCCGTAACCATTACCACCGGCACAGACCGCAACTGGATGTATGGAGTGGACCTCTACAAGTCAATCTACTCATCCGGCCGCAACAGGGCCCTTGTGACTCTTGCCATGCTCAACGTGGACGCCACTGAACTCGCAGCCGCCGTCACCCGACGCCAGATTCTCCTCGCAGCTACCACCATGTTCTATGGCGTCACCAGAGCCGCGAGTTTCGTTGATGTAGCCGCCGACACGGTTGCCAACGCCCGTGAGCATTGGCAACTTGCCGCCGCCCGCTACGAAGCAGGAGCAGTACCCCGCTTTGACGTCATGCGCGCCGAAGTCGAAGTCGCCAATGCCGAGCAGCAACTCATCATCGCCGAGACTGCGGTCGAGACCGCAAAATCCGTACTCAAGACACTGTTGCACATAGATGTCACACGCCCCATCGAGTTGACTGCCGAACCGCTGCCGGCGACCATCACAGTTGAGCCTCAAATATCCATCGAGACCGCCTACCGGAACCGTCAGGAGCTTGAGGTTGGCCGCAAGCAGATCCAGCTCGCCCTGACCAACAAACGACTCGCCCGGGCCGGACGCGGCCTCAATCTCGACCTCGTCGGGGGATACGACCGTCAGAGCTCAGGCGGCCTCGGTGGTGGCGACTATGCCTGGAACCTCACGCTCAGCGCCACCAAAAGCATCACCGATGGTGGCGCATCACGCTCCAAAGAAGCCCAGGCACTCCAACAGGCCGAGCAAGCCCGTACCCTGCTCACAAAGCTATATGATGACATCGCCCAGGAGGTCTGGCAGGCATATCTCGACTTGCAGCAGGCTGACTCACGCCTCACCTCTACCGCAAAGACCGTCGAACTCGCCGAAGAAGCTCTCCGCATCGCTGAGGTGCGCTACGAGGCCGGCATCGCCACTCCCGTCGAGATAACCGACGCCCGCCTCGCACTCACTGGTGCCCGCACCAATCACGTTGACGCAATCTACGGTTACCGCCTTGCCCAAGCCCAACTCGCAAGCGCAGTCAACGTCTCCACAGACACCCTCGCAACCTTGGCCGATAAGGGGAGGCAACAGCATTGAAACGCGCTCTCGTCGTCGTAGTCATCGTCGTGATAATGGTCGTCGGCGCATCAATTCTCGTGAAGAACGCAAAGGCCCAGAAAGCCGCCGAATTGCAGGCCGCCCAGGTTGAACCCCAAATCGCCGTCCAGATCCACCATGCCACCCGCGCCGACATCCGCCAGGAGTTGACCATCACCGGCTCCGTCGAAGCTGACGCCGACAGCAACGTCACATCCAAGATTATCGGCAAGATTACTCACGTTCGCGTTGACGAGGGGGCTCGCGTCCGCAAGGGACAGCCGCTCATCGAGCTTGAACGCGCAGATCTGGCGGCCCAGTTGCGTCAGGTAACTGCCGCCGTTGCTGCTGCCGAAGCTCGCCTCAAGCAGGCTCAAAAATCCATCGGCCTTCAGGAAACTCAGACCGGCACCGGCATCGAAAGTGCCCATGCCGCACTCGCCTCGGCCCGGGCTCGACTCCAGCAGGCACAGACCGCCGCTGAGGTCACACGCACTCAGACCACCACATCCGTCGAGCAGGCCCAGGAAGCTCTCAATGCCGCCAACGCCCAGCTGGACATACTCACCGAGGGCGCCCGCACTCAGCAGATTGCACAGGCAGACGAAGCGGTCGCACAGGCCAAGGCCGGCCTGGGAAACGCCCGCACCAACCTCGACCGGGCACGCAAGCTGCTCGCTCAGGGCGCTATGGCCCAGCAACAGTACGATGCCGCAAAGCTTCAATTCGACGTCGCCCAGGCCCAGTATAACTCCGCACTCCAACAACAGGACCTCGTCCGCGCAGGTGCTCGCAGCCAGGAAATAGACATCGCCAGGACCACCGTTGAGCAAGCCAGAGCCGCTCTTACACTCGCCCAGGCCAACCGCGCTCAAAACCGCATCGTCCAGAACGATGTCGAAGCCGCCCAGGAAGGCGTCCGCACCGCCGAAGCGAACCTCCGCATGGCCCAAGCCTCCTCTGCCCGCGACGACATCAGCCGCCAGGACCTGCAGGCTGCCAAGGCCGCACTCGAACAGGCCCGCGCCGGCGTCTTATACACCCGCGTTCAGATCGGCTATACCACCATCCGCGCCCCCATGTCCGGCATTGTTACCCGCCGCTATGTTGACCCCGGCGAAGCTGCCTCGCCTGGGCTGCCACTCCTCACTATCACCGACAACGGCTCCGTATTCGTCCGTGGCAACTTGCCCGAAACCGAGATCAACAATGTGCAGATCGGCCGCCAGGTCACTGTCACCATTGACGCACTTCCCGAGCAGCTTTTCGATGGCGAGATCATCGAAATTATCCCCTCGGCCGACACCAAGTCCCGTACCTTCGACATGAAGGCACGTATCATCAACCCCCAGAACCGCGTCAAGCAAGGCATGTTTGGCCGCGTCGTCGTTCTCGTTGCCGCCGCCGACAACGCTATCGTAATACCGAGACACGCAGTCCTCCAACAGGAGGACCGCCAAGTGGTCTATCTCGCCGACGGCGACCGTGCCAAGCGCGTAGATGTGACGACCGGCCTCAACGATGCTGATGATGTCGTCATCACCCACGGCATCAAAGAAGGCGACCCCGTCGTTGTCAGCGGCCACACGCTGCTCGAACCCGGTAAGTCTATTCGCCTTGTCGAAAACGCCGGGGGGAACGCAAAATGAACATCGCCGGATTCTCCATCAAGCGCCCCATAACTATCGTCATGATCATCGCAGCCGTCTTCGTCCTCGGCATCATCGGGTACAGGCAGCTCACTCTCGCCCTGCTCCCCGACATGGACATACCCGTCGTCGCTGTTATCACCTCGTACCCCGGCACTCCACCCGAAGAGGTCGAGCAGTTCATTACCAAACCCATCGAGGAAGCCGCAGCAACCATCGAGAACTACGATAGCATCTCCTCCACCTCCCAGGAAGGCCTGTCCGTCGTCGCCGTTAACTTCGACTGGGGCCAGGACATGAACTGGGCCGCATTCAACACTCGTGAGAAAATTGACCCCGTATCTGACAGTTTGCCCGATGCCGCCGGCAGACCAATCGTCATGAAGATTGACACCGACAGCATGGAGTCGGTCATCACCATCCAGGTTGCCGGTATTGACGACATGCGCAAGCTCTATGATATCTGCGACGATGACATCAAGCCCGAACTCGAGAAGATAGTCGGCGTCGCCGCTGCCGATATTTACGGCGGCCTCATACGCGAGGTCCATGTCGTCGTGGACTGGCAACGCCTCGCCGCATACGAACTCGAGATAGCCAAGGTCGAAGCGGCACTCAAAAACGCCAACATCAACATGCCCGCCGGCTTCACTACCGAGGGAACACGCGAGTTCACAATCCGTATCGTCGGCGAATTCGATGCTGTTGACCGCATCAAGCACGTCGTCGTCGCCACCGACGAGGGTACCCCAATCCGCATCAGCGACATCGCAACAGTACAGGACACTCACAAGGAAATCCGCAACATCTCCCGCTTCAACGGCAAGCCCTCCATCAGTCTCTCAATCGTCAAGGAATCCGGCGCCAACACCGTCCAGGTCTCCGATGCCGTCCGTGAAACTATCAAGAAACTCCCCGACAAGCTACCCAAAGGCATCACCCTCACACCCACCTCCGACCAGGCAGACTTCGTACGCCAGGCCCTCGAGAACCTCTATAATGTCGCCATCCAGGGCGGTATCCTCGCCATCATCGTCATATTCCTCTTCTTATCCACTTTCCGAGGCACACTCGTCGTCGCCATATCCATCCCCTTCTCCATTCTTGCCACACTCGGCTTTATGTACTTCTACGGCATGACCCTCAACATCGTTACTATGGGCGGCCTCGTCCTTGCCATCGGCAGAATCGTGGACGACTCCGTAGTCGTGCTCGAAAACATATTCCGTCATCTGGAGGCCGGGGAGCCTGTCATGGAGGCCTCCGTCTCCGGCACTCGCGAGTTGGCCATGGCGATCGTGAGTGCCACCTCCACCGATATTTGCGTCTTTCTGCCCCTGCTTTTCATCGGCGGCATGGTCGGCACCATCTTCAGCGACATGGCTCTTGTAGTCATGTTCGGCCTGTTCTCATCACTCGTCGCCGCCCTGACTGTCGTCCCGATGATGGCCTCCCGCCTCCTCAGCCAGGAGAGCGTCCAGCAAAAACTCGACCAGCGAGGCAGGGGGCCTATCGCCTGGCTCCTCTACGCTTGGAAGGCCTTCATTGACGCCCTCGAGCGTACCTATCGCCGGGCTGCTCGCCGCGCCCTGCGTAACCGCGCCGCCGTACTCATCGGTGCCCTCGGTATTTTCATCGCCGCCATGACTGTCGGCGGACTCGTCGGAATGGATTTCTTCCCCTCGATGGACAGCGGCGATGTCACCTTAACCGTCGAGACCCCCATGGGTTCATCAATACACTACACTGATATGCTCGCCAAGAAAACTGCCGCTATCATAAACGAGACCCCGGAGTTGCAGAACCTCTCAGTCTCAATCGGCGAGGCTAGCGGTGGCATGGGCTCGTTGAGGGGCGGTGGTGTCCGTACCGCTAAGTTCAACATAGACGTCGGCGACACTGAGCAACGCGACCGCTCCGCCGACGACATCAAGGACGAACTCAGGGAAAAGCTGGCGGCTATACCCGACATTACTGCCGTCTTCGGCGGCGGTCAGGGCCCCCCAGGTGGCGGTTTCGAGCTCACCATCAAAGGCGATGACCTCTACGTTCTCGCCGAGCTCGGCGAAAAGCTTAAGACCAAACTCAAGCCCGTCGCCGGACTCCGCGATGTGGACCTCAACTGGACGGCCGGCGCACCCGAGTATGACATCGAGATTGACCTCGAGAAAGCGGGCCGCGTCGGACTCTCTGCTGCACAGGTCGCACATGCCATCGGCACTCAGGTCAGTGGTACCACCAAACTGACAAAATACCGCGAAGCCGGCAAGGAGTATGATCTCACCGTCCGCGCACGCCCCGAAGACCGAGCATCCATTCAGGACGTCCGCCAGCTTCGCATCTGGGCACCCAACGAAGCACTCGTCCCACTGACAAGCATCGCCACCATCACCCCCAAACTCGGCCCCACCAAGATCACCCGCGATGACCGCAGTCGCTCCATCACTGTCACAGCCGGCGTTGTGGACCGCCCACTCACCGACATCGTCGCCGACGCTGACGAGATCGTCCGCAAAATGGGCCTGCCTGAAGATTACAACTACGAGTTCGGCGGAAGCGAAGAGAACCGCGCTGAGGCCTTCGGCGGCATGGGCATAGCATTCCTGCTCGGTCTCATGCTCATCTACATCATCCTTGGCTCACAGTTCGAGTCCCTTATTCATCCTTTCGTCATCATGCTCGCCATTCCCCTCCAGATGATTGGTATCATAATCGCCCTCGTGCTCAGCGGCACATCTTTCAGCATCATGGTCTTCCTCGGACTCCTGATGCTTACCGGGATGGTTGTCAGCAACGCTATCCTCGTCGTCCAGCTCATCACCCTATTGCGTGCCCGTGGCATGACTGGCCCCGAGGGCATAGTTGAAGCCGGTGCCAGACGTCTCCGCCCCATCATGATGACCGTCATGACCACGATGATCGCCATGACCCCGATGGCAATAGCCCACGGCTCCGGTAGCGAGATGTGGAAAGGCCTGGCAATCGCTGTCATCGGCGGACTGGCCGCCTCCACGCTACTGACACTCTTCATAATCCCATGCGCTTACAGCGTCTCGGAAGACATGCAGGACTATTTCGCCCGCCGCTTCACCGCCCGCAATCGCTAACCTCACCCGCGCCGCCAACTCTAACAGACATGCTCAGCAACTGGAGAGGACAACAACCGATGCCTGAAAACATAAACTCACCTTTGTGCATATTACTCATGGTCTGCGAGGCCGAGTTTGCCAAGCGTGTCATCGCCGTACTTGACGAAATCGGGGTGGCCGGCCACACCAGTATTGACGGTGCTCTCGGTAAGGGGCGTAGTGGCCGTCGCGAGGATTCCGATATCTGGCCCGGCATGAACAGGCTTGTTTTCGCCGCCTTGCCGGACGAAGCAATGGCTGACCGGATCGTGGCTCACGTTGAGCAAGTGATCGAGGACAACTACCGCAACCGCCCCGGATTCGCGGCCTTCAAGCTCCACGGCACCCAAATCGCCTGAGCAAACTCCGCCCGTTGCCAATCACCCTTGGCATCCTCCTCACGCAGGTCATCTGACACCCCGCAGCGAAATACTGTTTCGACCACGCTACGACTCTGTTTCGGGCAGGAGATCGCACGATGGATTTTTCATGGCCGGGAAGCTGGTTGTTCCGCACATTGCACTACTGCCTCATCCTCGCAGCTCTCGCTCAATTCTCCGTCGCGTTCGCCGAGCCGTGTACGCTGTACAAGGCCGCAGATGTGGCGAAGGCGCGCGAGAACGTCAAGCGCTACCCATGGGCGCAGGCCATAGTCAGCGGGTGGCAGCGGTCGGTTGACTACGCCATGCAGCAAAATCGGGACTTCTTCGAGGAGATGATTCCCGAACTCACCCCCTGGACGACGTATGGCCAGAACTGCCCCGCTTGCGTCGGCAAGCAGTCCTCAATGGGCGAATGTGGGCTTTACAACTGGAGTGTGCGGGACCCCGACAAGCTTGTCTGCAAGTACTGTGGCACCGTCTATCCGAACGAGGATTACCCCGAAACCGGCTCCATGACCTGCCCGAAAATGGGCCAGACCTTCACCTACTACGAGACGCCGGAGGAGCGCGCGCACCCCGATGAGAACCCGGCCAAGTATGCATTCAAGTGGGTCAGTTGGCCGATCCACACTTCCTGGACGGGCATCATCCGCGCGCGCAAGGCGGGCTATTGCGCCGGCAATATATTGCCTCTGGCCAAGCTCTATGCGCTGACGGGTGAAGCCAAGTACGCCGAGCGCTGTGCATGGATACTGGATACCTTCGCCAAGCGCTATCCCAACTGGCTTTTCCACACATATAATGGCACCGTTGCCGACTGCCCGCCGGCGGAAGCTGCCGCGAATCTCGGGAAGCATGGCCGTGGTGGCAAGTTTCCCAAAGACGTGATAATTGACCCCTTTAACCGGCACCAATTCAAGGACTACGCGACACTCTGCAATGGCTTCTGGGGTGCCGGCCGGTATGGCTGCAGCGGCAGTGACGGCGGCTTCATCCTTGGATGCACCGTCGCCTATGATCTCATTCACGAGGCCGAGCACGAGGACGGCACTCCGGTCATCACTCCAGAGATGAACAAGCGCATTGTTGATGATCTTATCATGGCCGGGACGATTGATACCGAGCACTGGAATGACATCAACAACAAGGCCGGCCGTGGCCGCGCCCTCAGCGCCGCCACCGCGATACTCTTTGGCCGACCCCAGGCGGCCCGGCGCGCGCTCGAGGGCTTCGAAACGCTGATGAACAACTGCTTTCATTTCGACGGCTTCTGCAAAGAGTCGCCATCGTACTCATCCATGCACCTGGGTATGATGCGCGACATCCCCGAAATCCTCAGGGGCTACTCGGACCCTCCAGGCTACCAACCGGATGATGGCGAGCGCTTCGATAACCTCAACCCCTTCGAGCATGTGGTGCGCTACCGGCTCGCCCTCGAGAGCATGGTCCGCATGCTCGCCCCCCACGGACACTATCCCTGCATCGGCGATACGCATCATTCAGCTGGCCTCAGTCCCGTCTACGTCGAAATACTCACCGACCGCTACAGCCACGACTACGCGGGCCTGCTTGAGACCGTGCAGAAGGCGAAGCTGGCCGACAGAGGCAGCGAATACGCGCTGTGGTATCGCGACCCGGATATGCGCGCAGACGCGGAGGCGAACCTGCCGCTGTATTCGGAGTGGTTTCCGGGCTGGCAGGTCGCCGTCATGCGCGGCCCCGATCCCTACGGCGACACCGCCCTGTACCTAAATGCCTACGCCTATCACGGCCATCGCCATCAGGACACCCTCGGCCTCATCTACTACGCCTTCGGCAAGGAGATTGCCTCCGATCGCGGCTATATCTGGGACGATCCCCGCAACGCCTGGACCGGCGGTACGCTCTCGCACAACCTCGTGACCGTGGACGCCGCCAATCAGCAGCGCAAGGACCGCCACTCCACGCTCGAGCTCTTCGGCACAGCGCCCGGCATCCAGGTCACCCAGGCCTCCGCCAACGCTTACGACCAATGCGACCGCTACCAGCGGACCTGCGCTTTCGTCCAGCTTCCCGGCAAACAGACTTACACGGTTGACTTTTTCCGCGTTAGCGGCGGCGAGCTGCATCAGTACGGTTTCCAGTGCAATGGCGAGCTGATAGACCTGAGTGCGCCGACCCCCCAGCCGACAAATGAGGACCATAAGTGGCTGCACAAACTCCGCGCCTGCGAGCCGCAGGGGCCCTTCAGCGCTACGTGGCGGTACGAGGACGTAGATATGCAACTGACAGTACTTAGCCCGATTCATCGGCTGCTGATTGCGGATGCGCCCGGCTGGCGCAGCGACCGTGGCAGCGAGTTGAATGCGCCGCCGATTCAGCAAATCTTCGCCGAACGGACTGCCGCAGCCGCCGGCACCGAGAGCCTCAGCAGCGACTTCGTGGCGATTATGGCACCACACGACTCGCAGAATAAATCCCCGATTCTGGCGGCGCGTCTAGTGGAAATTGAGGACGCCGGCAGTGCGCTGGTAGTCGAGGTAAAGCTGGCCGATCGGACCGACTATATCATCTCGGCAGGGGATTACGAGCAGCGCGAATACGGCCCCGTGACGATGGCTGGGAAATTCGGCTTTGTCTCGCTACGGGCCGATGAGACGGTTCTACAGGCATATTTGCTGGATGGGACGGAGCTGTCCTGCGGGCCTACGCAGGTGAATTTGCCGCAGGCGCAGGTGGCGCTGAAGGTGGCCTCGGTGGCCGGCCGGAGCTTCCATCTCGAGGAGGCAGTGCCGCCCGAATTGAGCGCCGACAGCAAGCCCTATCTGCTCGCCGCAGAGACCGGTTACGAGGTCGAATCCGCGGCCGGGAAGACGATAACGGTGCGCGACTATCCGGCTAGCGAGTGCGATCAGGTGCGGATACTCAACTCGGTCTGGCTGGAATTTCAGCGGTGAGGAATTGCCCCCCCGCGGCCCCACAATAGCGCCAAAAAACCGCCTGCGGAGAGAGCCTCCGGGCAGGGGGTAAATTCGCCCGTAGCAGCGTTTTTTGTGCTCGGGAAACAGCCTTTTCCGCTACTCCCCACCCTCAAGCAAGCCCTGTGGCAGCGAGGCTGCGGGAACCCCTTTTCCATGATACTCCATGCCCAAAGTGGCTAGTCCCACCCCCCTGTCGGTGGTGTGTACCATAAGCGACATATCGCGTCAGCGGCGCGCAAACCCTGAGCCTGTTGGGCTAATTGCCGGAGGGGGTTACAGGAGCGGTAACTGCTAACTAGCCAGCGTAGGCCCACACTAGCTAGCCTTTACCTGAGGCAATGCCGTTGAGCCGTGAGCGAGCGAGGCTGGAGAGTGGTGCGCTAAAGTGAGGTAGGCCTAATTCATGGCAAATACATGTCCGTTCAGCGCCTCTTTATAGCAATCAAGTCAACAATATGACTGCTTTATTTCCC
>CAZCJS010000092.1:0-14557 GCA_964498775.1 uncultured Armatimonadia bacterium | reverse complement strand
GAAGTCGAGCTTTCCCACCGCTTCGGTGGCTATCTGGGCCGGACTTTCATCACGGCTGCCAAGCGGATGCAGCCTTCCGAACGCAATGACTTCGACCTGCGCCTGGACGTCGGGAGGGTGCCTCTTGCTGGCTTGCCGCAGGTCCGCAAACTTGAACGCGAACTGGAGGAAATTGACGAGTTTATCGCTCGAGCAAGTGCCGGTGACGACGATGCGCTGCACTGTGTCGGGCTGAACTTCCCGCGAGCCTTATCGCCCGCTTACCGGGCAAAGTTGGCCGAGCTGATCCGGCCGTGGACCGAATGGGCGCTGCAAACGCGGCGTGCGGACAAAGTAGCGGAGCTGCCGCGGCATGTCGAGATGCCCATGGCTGCACTGCGGATCGGCGACGTGGGGATCGTCGGCATGCCCTGCGAGCCGTTCCTGGGAATTGGCCGTCAGATCAAGGCCGGCTCACCGCTGCCTCTGGCAGTCCCTTGCGGCTACATGAACGACAGCTACGGTTATGTGCCGGACGGGCCCAACTGTGGAGACCGGGAATACATGAGCGCCTACTACCGCTACACGCGCTTCTGGCCGCCATACCGGCGCCCTGCCGGTGACGCGCTCGCCGCCTGTGGCCTGCGCATGCTCAAGCGTCTTGCCAAGAGGAGTTGATGATGAAGGCTACACGTCCGCTAAAGGAAGACACTCAGCTTGACAATGCTGTCGTCGGCAGGGGCACGATTATCGAGCCGAACGTGACTGTGGGGTTTGCTTACCATCGTGATTGCGGCCCGGCCCGTATCGGCCGCAACAGCATCCTCCGCATCGGAACAATCATCTATGGCGACGTCGAGGTGGGCGACTACTTCCAGACCGGGCATTACGCCGTAGTGCGCGCCAAGGTGCGAATGGGGGATTTTTGCACCGTATGTAATCACAGTGTCATCGAGGGCATCGCGCGGCTCGGCGACGGGGTCCGGATTATGTCGCACACATACGTCCCCACGCGCACATGGTTCGGCGACCATGTGTTTGTCGGCCCGGGCGTGACGTTCCTCAACGACAAGCTGCCGGGCCGCCGCGAGCCCGCACCGACCCCCCGTGGTGCCACCTTAGAGGACGACGTAGTCATTGGCGGCGGCGTCACCATTTTGCCCGGCATCACCATCGGCCAGGGCAGCTTCATCGCGGCCGGTGCAGTGGTCACCCGTGATGTGCAGCCGCAGAGTCTGGTCGTCGGCGTACCCGGCCGCATCCGCCCCCTACCCGAGGAGCTGAACCGGCCCAACAGCCGTACCCTGACATCTCAGCCCCTGGACCTGTGGCATCCCCTCGCAGAGACGCTCGATGAGGCAAACTGGCCACCGGATTGGCCCGAGAGCTGGTTCTGACCAATGAAGAAGCCCTAAGAGCTAACTTGCCACAGGCTGGATAACCTGACGGTTTTGTTGCGTCTCTCACTCTCGGCATCCCCCACCATGACAACCTTGCTCGGCCGGCCCACCGTAGCCCAAGACGAGATGGGGCCTATTTGGGTCCTGGATGTTCTACGGGGCGTCGGAGCTGCCTGAGATGAGATGCCTTAGGCTATTGGGGACCCCGTGGCTTAATCCCTTTTGCAAAACCCAGGGTATGCTATGAGGACGGTTCGTCTGAGGAGCGCGGCCAAGTAGCAGCCAGGAGTATCCCGCTGAGCAGGAAGATGATTACACTGGCCAGTTGCGCCTCGGTCATGAAGAAGCCCTCAGCAAGATAGCGGGCAGTGGCGCCGGCCCTCGTGAACTCAAGACTGAAGCGCATCATCGAATAGAACATCAGGTATGTGAGGAAGAGATGGCCTGGCCGCTTCATGTGTGGTCGTAACCAGATGAGAATGGCAAAGATGAGAAGACTCAGCGCGGAGGCGTAGAGTTGGGTCGGATGGACGGGGATGCCGGGCGTCGTGCAAGCGCCGGTTGAGGGAAAGGTGACGGCCCAGGGCAGATCCGTGGGGGTTCCATGGCAGCAGCCGTTGAGGAAGCACCCGATGCGGGCGAAGACATACCCAAGTGCGAGGCCTGGGCCGAAGAGGTCGGCTACATGCAGGAAATTGTAGCCACGCCAGCGGCAGCAGAGATAGACGCTAACGATGCCGCCGCCGACTCCGCCGTGAAACGAGAGACCACCGGCCCAGAGGTCGAACATGTCAGAAATGCCGGTGAAGGTATGGATGTTGAGCAGGACGTAGACGATGCGGGAGCCGACTATGCCGCCGACGAGCGCGGCGAGAGCGACATCTATCACCCCCGGCACGCCGAAGTTATCTTCATTGGCGGCATAGGCCATCCAGATGCCGCCAACTGTGAAGCCGATGAGCATCATCACGCCGTAGGATTTGATGGCAAGGGGCGCAAATTTGTTGACAAGAAAGAAGAGCACGAGAGCGGCGACCAACGAGACAACAAGTGAGCCGAGCAGGTCGGTGGTTACAGGAGGGGTAGCGGCCCTATCGTCCTGTTGCGGGATGGCCTTGTCCTCGATTCGCTGCCAGAGAAGGACAAAGACAAACAGTACCACCCAGAGCAGTGGGAAGGCAAGCCATGTCCAGGGGCCGAGCTCGATTAGCACTGATCGCATGGATGATCCTTTGCGGACGCTTCGGTTCCGTTGGCGTCGCGGTGTGCGTCGGCGCGTTCCTGTAAGATGACGTGGTAGCAGATAACGGCGGCGCTTGCGACAATGGCGATATCAGCCACATTGAATATGGGCCAGAAGTGGAAGTCTATGAAATCAACGACATAGCCGAAGCGGAGGCGGTCCGTAAGATTGCCAAGCGCTCCGCCGAGCAGCAGCGGGAGACCGATGCGGAGGTATCCAGGCATCCTCGGAGCCCAACGTCCGCCGACCAAGAGTATCGCGACGAGGACGACTGCGACGTATGTCAGCCAACGGGTATGGCCGGCCAGCAATCCCCAGGCGGCTCCGTAGTTGTGTCTCAGGCTGAGGCTGACAAAGGGCCCGAGCATTGGCACCTCGTGGCCGATGCGCAGTGTGTCGAGAGCCAGCAGCTTGACAGCCTGGTCGAGCGCAAGGACGAACAATGCAATCAGATAGAACGCGCCAATGACGCGGTATGGAGAAGGTTTGGAGCTGCTTTCTCCATCAGTGCCGGCCATCAGCCGGACAGCTCCTTGCGACACTTGGCACACATGGTGGCATATGGCAGAAACTCGAGGCGCTTCTTGGGTATATCCTTGCCGCAGCGGTCGCAGGTTCCGTAGGTGCCTTCCTCTATCTTATCCAGTGCGTTGTTGACAGTGATAAGCAGTTCGCGGAAATTGTCACCGATTGCCGCAGACTGGCCTCGTTCGGCAGTGTCGAGTGCAGCATCGCCGCCAAGTTCGTCGAAGTCGCGTGTGGCGACATCACGGTTGAGCGGATCCCGTCCGGAGGCGCGATCATCGAGGCGCTTGATGTGAGCTTCGAGGCGTTCCTTTTCCTCTTCCAGCATCTTCTTGAACTTGGTGGTATCCAACTGGCGTTTTCGAGCCATATATCGGCCCTCCTTAGGGCCTCGCGCCCGGTCGTGTGATTCATCTGCAAACCATCACAGAAAGGCACTGTATCATACGCGGTCAACGGCGGGAGCGGAACGTGCAGCATGTATTATGATGTGTCAGTGTAGCTGCTGTAAGCTGGCTACTCGGTCTGCGCAACGGGCGCAGATGCCCTCGTATCGCTGATCCTGGCCGACAGATTCGAGGCACATCCAACAGCGTCGGCACTTATCACCAGTATTCTTCTCCGCAGTTGCGTAAATTCCTTCGGTCTGTACCTGCTGTGGAGCCTGTTCGATGGGCTTGAGCTCGACGGCAGAGACGATAAAGAGGACCTCAAGTGATTCGAAGGTGCGGAGTAATTCGCGCGTTTCGTCATCAGCATAGAGGACGAGCCGCGCCTCGAGCGGGTTCTCACATTCACTGCATGTCTTGGCCTCTTCCAGCGCGTTCATCGCCGTGTGGCGCACCTGCATGAAGGTGTCCCAGCGGTCGAGGAGCTGCCGGTCGTAAATCTGCTCATCGGTTTGCGGCCAGTCGTTGAGCTGTACGCTTGCGGGCAGTGAAGTGTCGAGTTGGCGCATGTGCTGCCAGAGTTCTTCGGCAGTAAAGGTCAGCACAGGAGCCATCATCAGAGTGAGTGCGTGAAGTATCTGCCAGAGTGCAGTCTGAGCCGAGCGCCTGTCAGGTGCGTCGGGCAAATCCGTGTAGAGCCGGTCCTTGCAGACGTTCAGATAGAACTGCGAAAGATCGGTAGCGCAGAAGCCGTGGACCTCGTGATAAAAGAGATGGAGATCCCAGTTGTCAAATGCGCGCGTCATGCGCGCAATGAGCCAGTGGGTTCTGGCCAGCGCCCATCTGTCCACTTCGGCCATCTCGTCGTATGGTACGGCATCGGTGGCGGGGTCGAAATCCTGCAGGTTCTGGAGCATGAAACGGCAGGTGAAGCGGATTTTCTTGTAGGCGTCCGCCACCTGCGCATGGATCTCGTCTGATGAGTACATCTTCTGCCTGAAATCGGCATACGTGAACCACATGCGGAGGACGTCGGCGCCGTATTTATCGGTTATCTCATCGGGGTCAATGATGTTACCCTTGCTCTTCGACATTTTGAGGCCGTCTTTATCCACGAAGAAGGCATGTCCCACGACCATCTTGAACGGGGCGGGCCTTCCCATTGCGACGGCGACCCACAGCGATGTCTGGAACCAGCACTGATACTGGTCGTCGCCTTCGAGGTAGAGGTCGGCGGGCGCGCCGAGTTCCGGGTGGGCTTCTAGCACGCAGTAGTGGCTGGCGCCGGAGTCGAACCATACGGACATGATGTCAGGCTCTTTGGTAAAGCCGGCATTGCCACACTGGCAGCGGGTGCCCGCAGGCATGAGGTCGGCCGCCTCACGCTCGAACCATACGTCTGCGCCGTGCTCGGCGACGAGCTCCGCAACATGCAGCATGACGTCTTTATCTATGAGAGCTTCACCGCACTTATCGCAATAGAAAACAGGTATGGGGACACCCCATGAGCGCTGCCTGGAGATGCACCAGTCAGGACGGCTTTGTACCATTCCGGCGATGCGCTTCTGGCCCCATGCGGGCATCCATTGCGCCTTTTCGATCTCGGCGAGCGCATCGTCACGGAGGCGGTCAATGCTGATGAACCACTGCCTCGTGGCACGCCAGATGACGGGCTGGTGACAGCGCCAGCAGTGAGGATATTCGTGTTCGGTGGCGTGTTGGCCCAGCAGCGCACCGGCCTTGCGGAGCAGGTCAACGACGGCATCGTTGTTCTGGTCGCAGACCTTGCCCTCAAGCTCGGGTCCGGCCTCAGTGGTAAAGGCGCCCAGATCGTCGAGTGGGCTGATGACGTCAAGATCGTACTGCAGGGCGGTCTGGTAGTCTTCGGGGCCGTGCCCCGGCGCAGTGTGCACGCAGCCGGTTCCGGTGTCGAGTTCGACGTATTCGGCCAGGACCACGGGGGAGTTGCGGTCATAGAGCGGATGTCTGGTGACGAGGCCTACGAGTTCCGCACCCTTGCGACGCGCGTAGATTTTGCCATCACCGAGGTCGGTATGGCGCAGAGTGTCTGCGATGAGGTCTTCGGCAAGCACAAGATAGCGGTCGGCCACCTTCAGCAGCACGTAGGTGGCGTGCTGATTTAGAGCGATGGCTGTATTGCCGGGGATCGTCCAGGGCGTAGTCGTCCAGATGACCATCTCCGCGTCGGCACCAGCAGGCAGTTCGGGGAAGGCACGGGCGGCGTCAGTGATGGGAAATGCGACGTAGATTGCCGGTGAAGTCCTGGTTTCATACTCGATTTCGTCTTCGGCAAGAGCTGTTTCGCAGTGGTAGCACCAATAGACGGGGCGGAGGCTGCGGGAAAGCAAGCGACGGTCGGCGATTTCTGCGAACGCCTGTATCTGACGCGCCTGGTACTCGGGGCTGAGTGTGAGGTAAGGATTGTGCCAGTCGCCGCGGATGCCGAGCCGGCGAAACTGCGCGCGCTGGGTGTCCACGTAGTTGAGGGCAAGTTGGCGGCATTTGGCGCGCCATTCCAGGACGGAAACGTCGTGGCGGGTGATGCCGTGTTCGCGCGCGACGCTCTGCTCGGTGGGTAGTCCCTGAGTGTCCCAGCCGGGGACATAAGGGCTGTCGAAACCCCGCATGGTCTTGTACTTGATGGTGATGTCTTTGAGGATCTTGTTGAGCGCCTGACCGAGATGGATATTTCCATTGGCGTAGGGCGGCCCGTCATGGAGCACGTACCTGGGGGCGCCGGCGCGGAACTCGCGGACTCTGGCATAAATGTCCATGTCATCCCAGAACGCAATGATTTCCGGCTCGCGCTTGGGCAGGTTGCCGCGCAGAGGGAAATCGGTCTGCAGCAGATTTAGTGTGTCACGATAATCCATGATCAGGCTCCTGGGGTGACGAGTTAGCGGTATATGCTATCAACAGCGTGGTGACAAGTCAAGTGCGCAACCTGCGCTTCGTCTAGGAGTATTGCTCTGCAAACTCCATGACGAGTAGGAGGCGCTGGAAGAATCGCATTGCTCTCGGCAGCCCAATGGGGGATAGTTGTGGCTAGAGTCTGCGTCTGCCACGTGCGAAGAGGATGACGCCAAGAATGAGAACCACGCCGACAAATGCGAGCACATAGGGGCCTGGAGGTCCGGGAATGCCAAGCTCGGCAGTGCCATACCAGATAATGCCAGCACCGAGTGCGCAAGCAGCGGCGAGGGCGACCATCCAGATGAAAACCCAATGGAAGAGCGTCGCGGCACGCTCCCAGTCCATCTGAGGAACGCTGCGCGCAGTAACATCCGCCGTCTCGTCCACGCGACTGGCGAAATGGTTGGCGAGGTCTTCGAGGACGACATCGAGTTCGCCTTCGAGCTCTCCCTGTCGGATCATCGAGATGAAGAAGGGGGAGAAGCAATTAGGGTAGCGGCCGAATGCGGTGGCGAGCCTGTGTCCGTTCTCGACATCTGTTCGCAGCTGGTCAATAATCTCGCGGAGGAGTGGGTCATCGGCCTGTTCTTTGAGAGCGTCGAAGATGTGGAGAATGTTGATCTGCGCCTGCATCAGACTTGAGAACTGACGGCAGAATGCCGCAAGCTCGGTATTGGTGAGGCCAGGGTGTTCTCTGGTCACGGCGCATACCCCCGGTGCAGAATAGTTGTCGCGCCCAATTCCACGCCCTGCCGGTTGGCGCCTATAGCTCATAGTGGTCGAATAATCTAGCCGGGCAAGGAATCCGGGCCGAGCCGACGAACCTTAGCAGGTAGGATGTAGTTGTATATGATGTGGCAGTGGCGTCATAGGCGTCAGATGTTCGAGTATATCAGAGCTTCTCGATGCAAGTCAACGGGGTAGAGAAACCGGCAAGGGTCGCACGTATTGAGGAAATTGGGGGAGAACTGCAGCGATGTCGAGAGTGCCGAGCTATCTGGACGGCTACGCAGGGTCGTATGAACAAAGCCCGCACGAGGCGGCGCTGGAATGGTTTGTCGAGGCGCGGTATGGGCTTTTTCTGCACTATGGTTTGTACTCGCTGCTGGGCCGACATGAGTGGGTGCAATACAGGGAGAAGATACCAGTCGCGGAGTACGAGAAGCTGAAAGATGGTTTCACGGCGGCGGATTTTGATGCCGAGAGTATCTGCGACCTGGCACTTGCCGCGGGGATGAGATACGTCAACATCACCACGCGGCATCATGACTCGTTTTGCCTCTTTGAGAGTGCGGCGACAGACTTTCACAGCGTCAACTCGCCGGCAGGACGTGACCTGATTGGTGAGCTGGCGGAGGCGTGCGCGAGAACAGGGCTGGGCCTGTGCCTGTATTACTCGCACGGTCGCGACTGGCGGCACCCTCATGCGCCGAATAACGAAGAATACCCCAGGTCTGCCCGCCCGGAGTATGAGCCGCCGGAGCCGGCCTATGCCTATGGGAATGAGCACGATCTGAGCATTTATGTTGAGTTCGTGACGGTACAGGTAACGGAGCTTTTGAGTTATTATGGGCCTGTAGCCGCGATCTGGCTGGATGGTATCGCAACCCCGCAGTCTGGTGATATAGAGCCGTTTCGGCTGCAGGAGCTATATGACCACATCCACCGCCTGCAGCCACAATGCCTGGTTTCGTACAAGCAGGGGGTTACCGGTACGGAGGACTTCTTCGCACCGGAGCATGAACCGGTTGCGGAGAAGATCGGAAGGCCGATGGAGATATGTACGACCATGTGCCCGGGCTCGTGGGGCTACTACGCGGATAAGAAGGGGACGCACCTTGATGCGGAGAGCGTGTGGGAGAAGCTTGAGTATGCGGGGAGCCGGGAGTGTAATCTGCTGCTGAACACCGGTCCATTGCCGGGGGGAGGGCTAGACCCGGAGGATGAGGCGGTACTTGTGGAAGTGGGAGCAAGGTTGAGGCGGGAAGGCTTCCCGGGAGTCTGATGAGCGCGTAGAGATGCCGGTGAAGGGAGTGTTGAGCGCGTGTCAACACCTAACGATGAGCAATTGGCAAGTGCACTGGTTGCGCTTGGCGTGATCGGTGAGATGGAGTTGGAAGAGGCGCGGGAAGTACAGTCGGCAGAGGGCAAGAACCTGGTACAGGCATTGCTGAGCAGTGGGATGGTGTCCGCTCACGACATCGCCCGGGCGACAGAGGCGATGGCGGATAGTGCCGAGGAAGCGGCGGCTGCGCCGGCTGCGGAGGAGAGCTCCGAATTCGAAGTGAGTGTTGCGGAGGAGGCAGTGGCGGAGAAGCCGAGGCCGAAGCGGCGGCGCCCGCGATCAGAGAAGGCCTCACTGGAATCGTACGAGATTGACCTTGACTTGCTGAAGGATGTGCCTCGGTCGGTTGCGGAGCGGCATAAACTGCTGCCCATCCAGATCGGTGAGGACCGCATACTGGTTGCGATGGTTGATGCCACGGACGTGTTCGCCATGGATGAGGTGAGGAGCCGGACCGGGAAGCGTGTAGAGCCGCTGGAAGTTGATGAGAGCGAGTTGATGGAGGCGATCGAGAACTACTACTCGACGCGGGCGCGGTCGAAGGTGCGAATGGCCGAGACGCAGGACCTGGAGGCGAGTGTGGCAGGAGCAGGTGTAGAAGGTTTGGACGACACGCTGGCTGAGATGCTGGATCAGGCGCCGATCATACGCATAGTACAGAGTCTGCTGAAGGATGCGGTGCGCCTGGATGCGTCGGATATTCACATCGAGCCCCGGGGCGACAATGTGACGGTACGGTACCGGCTCGATGGACAGCTCAATGTGGTGACGCAGTTGCCGATGGACATGCACCGGTACGTAATTTCACGGATTAAGATTCTGGCCGGGGAGGATATTGCGGAGACGCGGGTGCCCCAAGACGGTCGGTTTGCGACAGTGGTGGACGATCGGCCGATTGACCTGCGTGTGTCAACACTGCCGACGTTCTGGGGCGAGAAGGCAGTGATGCGGATACTTGACAAGAGCCGGACGCTGGTTTCGCTTGCACAGTTGGGGTTCCGGCCGGATATGCAGAATGACTACGAGCACCTGATCTCGCGTCGGCAGGGGATGCTACTTGTTACCGGCCCGACGGGCAGCGGGAAGACGACGACGCTGTATGCGTCGCTGCACCAACTAAATGATGACACCAAAAACATCACGACGGTCGAGGACCCGATCGAGTATGAGGTGCAGGGCCTCAACCAGACGCAAGTGCACGAGCGGGTCAATATGACGTTTCCCTCGGCGCTGCGGAGTATCCTGCGGCAAGATCCCGACGTGATTCTAGTTGGTGAGATACGGGATCTGGAGACGGCGCAGATGGCGTTTCGGGCGGCACTGACAGGACATCTGGTACTCTCGACTCTGCACACCAATGACGCGCCGTCTGCAGCGACACGGCTGGTGGACATCGGGATACCGCCATATATCACGGCATCCTCGCTCATCGGGGTGCTTGCGCAGCGGCTGGTGCGGCGGCTGTGCAAACGCTGCCGGGAGGCGTGTGAGCCAACTGAGCAGGAACTCGAGGCGCTGCAGTTGAGCAAGGAGCAGGCGTCGAAGATACAGTTCCATCGGGCGCGAGGCTGCCAGTATTGCCGGAATACCGGCTACTCGGGACGAGTTGCAGTATATGAACTCATGACGATGAATGCGTCGGTACGGGAAGCCATAACCGGCGGGGGCGACGCGTCTCAGCTGCGGCAGATTGCCATCAAGACCGGAATGCGGACGCTGAAATACGACGGTCTGGCAAAGATCCACGGCGGGATCACCAGCGCTAATGAGGTCGCCGGCGTCATGTTCGCGGGGGATGAGGGGTAAGATGAGACGATGTACCGGTTGGTCAGGAGGCGACTTCCAGGGCGTCGAGGAGTTCGTCGGAAATCTCGAAGTTGGAATGGACCTGCTGCACGTCGTCATGCTCGTCGAGACGGTCCAGTAGCTTGATGATCCTCGGAGCGTCCTCGTCTGAGACCGGATTTGTGGTGGTGGGGAGCATGGTGACCTCGGCGCGTTCGGTGGGGATGTCGGCCTCCTTGAGCGCGTCATAGACGGCGGTGAATTGCTTGGGATCAGTGTGGATCTCGATAGTGTTTTCTTCCTCGTCCTCGGCGAGATCCTCGGCGCCGGCCTCCACGGCAACTATGAAGAGTTCGTCGTAGTCAACCTGGTCTCGCGGGACGACGATGACCCCCTTGCTTTGGAACATCCACTGGACACACCCGGCAGTACCCATGTTGCCGCCGAACTCCTTAAGGATGTTGCGGATTTCGGCGACGGTGCGCTGGGTGTTGTCGGTGAGAACGCTGACCATGAGTGCGACTCCGGCAGGTCCGTAGCCTTCGTAGAGAGCGGTCTCATAGGTGACACCGTCGAGTTCGCCGGTGCCGACTTTGATGGCGCGCTCGATATTGTCCTTGGGCATCTCCGCTTCCTTGGCTTTGTCTATGAAGGTGCGGAGCGTGGGGTTCATGTCGGGGTCGCCCCCGCCATCACGCGCTGCAACCGTGATCATACGCGAGAGCTTGCTGAATGCGCTCGAGCGCTTGGCATCCTGACGGGTCTTGCGATGCACCCGGTTTGCCCATTTGGAATGTCCTGCCATGTGTCTGGTCCTCCGTCGTGTGGCGTCATTGCATGTATATTATAGCGAGCGAGCCGCCGGCCTGCAAATAGCGGGTGGCGGCTCGTACCTAGTATTCACGGTGCGTCCAGTGCGCGACTGTCTATTGCAGCGTCCAGCGGGTGTAGAGGATGCCGCCGGGATCCTGCGCGTAGGCCAGCATCTCTGCGGGAGCATGAGGCTGCTTGAGGTTGGAGTAGAAGACAGTCAGTATCTGCCCGGGAGTGACCTCCAGGGAGACGGGATAGCCCATGTCGCAGGGGTACTCGAAGTCGTAGAGGGTGATGATATTGTCGGTGTCCCAGGTGCGGCCCTCATCGTAGGAGAGCACGCCACGGATACTGAAGGGGTCGCGGCGGTGACCATATACGCAGAGGAGCGCGCCGGAGCTGAGTCGCGTCAGATGGGGCGGGTATCCCCAGATCGAGGTCTGCTCAAGTTCGGTCCAGGTGTAGCCGCCGTCAGTGGAGCCGGCCTGGTAGAGGTACATCTGGTCGTTGTCAGAGAACGCAGTGCGGACCATGACAAGCAGGCGGCCCGGCGAAACCTCCAACACGTGGTTCTCGTTGAAATGACCGCGCTCCTCGCCGTCGGTTCTGACAGGGCCACGCAGCTTGCTTATTTCGGTCCACGTGTCGCCCTTATCCGATGATTCCCAGACCCCGGCGGTGCCGTCAGGACGAGCAGTGTTGATATAGATAATCCGGTTATCGCTGAGGACCGTCGGGCCGGCATGGTGGCCCACGGGAATCTCGTGAGCATCTTCCCACGTGTAGCCGCCGTCATTGGAGCGCATCAGCCAACCGCGGACGGGGGTGTTTTCGGCGATACGCTGGCGTTCGACGCGAGCGAGCCACTGTGATTGCCACGGCTCCGGGAAGCTGCCGCTTTCCAGCGAGCGGAGATAGGCCGTCGAGGTGAACCAGGTCAGCACAAGGGTTCCGTCGGCCATGGTGAGGAGGTTGGCGTCGCGGTCGTCGAGCTCGCTGTCAAAGACTTCTTGGGGGAGATCCCAGGTTTTGCCGCCGTCGTATGAATGGATGACGACTTCGCGGCCGACGGGATCAATATGGTACTTGCGCTCGGAGGCGCTGACGAGGATGTGGTCGCCCTCGACCCGGGTAATTCCCGGCCAGCCGTACATCTGGTCGGGGCGTGAAGCCACTACTCCGTGCTCGAAATTGCTGGCTTTCAGCATGGTGATACGTCCTCCTTCAGTATTTGGGACGTGAATTGGCGGTCATTGGGAAACTGCGGAGCGGACTGCGGCGATGGCGATGACGTTGCAGATGTCGTCGGTCGAGGCACCACGTGACAGGTCCATGCCGACCTTCGCGAGGCCCTGTAGTAGCGGCCCGTATGCACCTGCACCGGCGAGGCGCTGGGTGAGCTTGTAGGCGATGTTGCCGGCAGCAAGGTCGGGGAAGATGAGCACATTGGCGCGGCCCTGGAGCTCGGAGCCCGGGCACTTGACCGCAGCGACCTCGGGGACGATCGCGGCATCGGCCTGGAGTTCGCCCTCGATGAGCAGGTCGGGACGTCTGTCCTGCGCGAGCCTCGTGGCTTCGACGACCTTCTGAACGGACGGGTGTCGAGCGCTGCCCATGGTGGAGTATGAGAGCATCGCGACTTTCGGCTCAGTCTGCAGATAGATGCGGGCGCTCTCGGCGCTGGCAATGGCGATGTCGGCAAGCTGAAGTGCGGTCGGCTCGGGGTTCACCCCGGCGTCGGCATAGATAAAGGCGCCGTCGGTGCCCATGTGTGTATGCGCTGTGGTCATGACGAAGCAACTGCTGGCTAACGAGATGCCGTCGGCGACGCCGATGAGCTGGAAAAGCGGGCGAAGCACATTGGGAGTCGAGGTGACCGCTCCGGCGACGGTGGCATTGACTTTGCCGGCTTTCAGAAGCAGCGTGGCGCAGTAGAGGGGGTCAAGTGCGGTTTGCTCGGCGTCCTCTTCACTGATGCCCTTGTGTTCGCGGAGTTCGTAGAAGAGCCGGGCGTTGTCGGACTTGATTGTCTCATCGGCCGGGTCAATGATCTCGATGCCGTCGAGTGACACGTTCTTATTCTTGGCGGCCGCATGCACGGCGTCCGGGGAGCCGATGAGGATGATGTCGGCGGTCTTGTTGTCCGTGGCCATGCGTGCTGCACGGAGCGTGCGTGTGTCGGTGGCTTCGGGCAGCGCAACCGTCTGCGAGAGAGCTTGCGCGCGCTCAATGATTGCGTCCATGATTTCTGATTGTCGCACTGAGTGTTATCCTCCTGGAATGTCCGGAGCCCGGCCAGGAACAAAGGGCCTACCTGGTCAATGGCGTTAGAAGTTGTAGATATCTAAGGGTGAATCGAATGTCGCCACCCAAGTATTTTCATTGATCTTCTTGCCCAGTTTCTCGCCGCGTTTATTGGCGTACTCGGGATTCTGAATGACCATCTTGCCTGCGAGTGGGAAGTCCATCTTAAAGGGCTTGCATACGTCAATGCGCCGGAGGCACTCGCTGGCGCCTGCGTGGATCATCTCGTGGGCCTTCTCGGGAGCAATGAGCACGCCACACTGGCGCGACCAGCCCTCCTTTACCGCAACAGTGACGATGTCATCGCCGAGGAAATGATGGGCTTCCTGACAGCAGGCGACATCGCCGGTGAGCATTACTATTGGCACATCGAAATGCCCGATGACAAGAGCACTTTGGACGATCTCGCCGGACTCGATGCCTCCGTACCAGTATTTGGTCTCGGCCATGCTGCTCTGGGTATGGTGCATCATGCCGGTTTCGGTGCCATTCATGGCATGATAGCCGAGGAGAACGGCGGCGTCAAAGGTCGAGTCGAGACCGCCGGCGGACCGGGGGCGTTCGGTGCCGGTGAAGTACTGTGCGCCGGGGTGCATGAGTTGGGGTATGAAGTTGCAGCCGCTGGCATGCCCGTCGCTAATGACGATCTCAGTGGCGCCGCCTTCAAGCAGGCCTTCGACGAGGGCTTGCAGGTCGGCCATGAGCAGAGGTCGGCCCTCCTGCTGATAGAGGTCAGGATCGCGGCCGCACTGGGCGAAGGTCGAGATACCGCTGACGCCTTCCATGTCTGTGGCGACGAAGACTTTCATGTTTCACTTCCCCTGATGGCGTATCTGCTCGGCCAATAGCTGCTAGAGTCTGTAACTCCAGAGATGCGAGCCGATCGCGAAATAGATGCGGCCGCCGGTGATACCGATACCCGCGCTGATGCCACCCGGAGGATCGGCGAGCTTCTCGACTGTATAGGTGCCCGGCGTGATTCTCACTATGGCGTTGGTGAGTACGAGGTAGATATTGTCGTCTGGGCCGCGCTCCATGCCATTGACAGGCACGCTGCCGTATTCCTCAAGGCTCTGCTGATGTACCACTTGCTTGCTTTCCGGGTCGAAAACGAAGAACA
>CAZCJS010000091.1:0-14639 GCA_964498775.1 uncultured Armatimonadia bacterium | reverse complement strand
CAGGTCCAGCTCAGTAGCTTCGCCGATGTTCCCACCCACTGAGGCCGCTTTCTCAGCCACCCTCGCCGGGTCCTTATCACATACTGCGACTACCTCCGCGTTCTCCATATCCTCGTGAATCCCGAAGTGCTGTTGCCCCATAAACCCGACACCGACCAATCCTATCCGAACCATATTCGCTCTCTCCCTTCAGCACTCCGCCTATCCGGCGATGCGGAGTGGTGAGATGACATGTTGACATCTTTATCTTCGGCGAATACCGCAGCATAACCTTCTGTGTCCGCGCAAAATCCACGGCAAATGCTCGTCGCAGCATCAACCGAAGCAACTGTTCTGCAGTAATATCGGCCCTGAAGGAATGATTCACCGGACCCGACGGCGAATATTACACGACAAACCAGCCTCTGCATTAGAAACCATAAGGGGGGCGTGCCCCATGAATGTCAGCAATAGACTGGGAACCACGGTAGCCATCCTTGGTCTCATCACACTCGCTGCGGGCATTGCTCACGCCCAGCCCTTGCGGCTGGACTTCTCGCCCTCGCCGCTGGAGAGCTTCGAGCAGCGTACCGAGGATCGTGCCGCAGTCATCGCAGTCACCCGCTGTGCCGAGGCTCCCCGGATTGATGGCAAGCTTGCTGACAACGCCTGGGCAGCGGCGGCCACCGTCCGGATTCCGGCGACCGTCAGAGGCTCGCGCCCCTTGCCGCATACGCGCGCGCAATTTTGCTGCGACGATGCCGCCATCTACTGCGCCGTTGTCTGCGACCTTCAGGCAGGCAAGCAGCCGGTTGCCGAAGAACGCCGGCGCGATGAGGGCACGTGGAAAGATGATTGCGTCGAGTTGTGGATGGACACCTCCGGCAAGGGTGACGTCATCTATCAGTTCATCGTCAACGCGCTTGGCTCAATCTACGACCAGGGCCCGGATGGCGCGGACTACAACCCCGACTGGCAGCACGCAGTCGGAGCGACCGACAAGGCCTGGACTGTCGAGATGGCGATACCGAAGGCCGCTCTCAAGCTCGAGGCCTGGCCCGCGCAGCTTCGCTTCAACATCGGGCGCAACGGGCCGGATCTCGGCACGCGCTCCTTCAACGGTACGTATGGTGACACCTCGGCCGGAGTGTTGAGCCTGCCTGGCATCACCGAGATACAGTTGGAGCAGGCCACGGCGCGGCAGGCTGTCGGCGAGCCGCTCGAGGTAGTAGTGCCGCGCACCTATGCCCGTGCCGGAGACCGTTGGCTGGAAGTGGGACTGAAGCTAAACACGCCGCCTGCAACGCTTCACCAGACCGAAGTCAGAGCACAGCTTTTCGAGCCGGCTGGCGGCAAGGCTCTCGCCGAAACTGAAGCTGTCCCCGCCCGGCCGACGGGGAAAGTGCTCATTGACCTCCGCACGCTCAAACTGGCCGAGGCGAACTTGCGCGTCCAGCTTCGTGAGCAGGGCAAGCTTGTCGCCCAGGAGGAGCTGCAACTCACCGCGCGCAGTCCCAGGCAGCCACTTAAGCCCGGCCAGAAGATCCCCGTCTACCTCGACTTACCCACAGGCATAGCCGGCGTCGAGAACTGGCCCGTCTATATCGGCGTTCCGTTCCCTGCCGGCACACTCTGGGATGCCGACGCCGTCCGCCTGGTGGACAAGCGCGGTCGCCCCCTACCTCACCAGCGCGAAGCCGTCGCTCACTGGGCTAAAGAAGGGGCCATCAAGTGGCTCCGCTTCGATGCTCTGGTCAACTCCGCTGATGGTTGCCTCGTCGAAGTGGCAACTCCCCAGCCAGTGCTCAAGCCACAAGAGCGCGTTACCAACACCTATCGCGGCAACACGCTCACAGGTGCAGTCAATGAGACGACGGCCTGGGTGCTCTCCGGAGGCAAGTCCCCGCTGGCCGGTGTGGGCGTGCCCGGCTCCAGCGACCGTTCTGTCGCCATCAGCGAGGAAGCTGACGACACGCGCGGGCTCTACGTGGTGGACCAGAAGGGCCGCGTCGCCTCAGCCTCGGCGCAGGGTGAGACCATCACCGTCGAGGCTTCAGGGCCGGTGGCGGCTTGCGTCCGTTTCGAGGGCCCCTATCTGACTGCCGAGGGCGAGGAGTTGGCCCGTCATATCACCCGCATCGAGGTTTTCGCCAAACAGCCCATCGCCAATATCACCCACACACTCGTGCTCACCCGCAACACCAATGAGGTCTGGTTCACTGATGTCGGCTGGGAATTGCAGACCCCGCTGGGGCGCAACACGACCGCGCTCTTCGGGACCTCACGCGAGGAGTGGAACAAGTCCGTCTCATGCCCGCTCGGTGAAGACACAACCGCCTGGATGCTGCAGGACAGCCACTACTTCTTCGCCCACGGTGAGAACCACTTCCAGGTCGTCTCGCAACCCGCTTCCGGCAAGGCAAGTACTCTCGCCGAGGGCGAGGAATGTGGCGACTGGGCGGCTGTTGTCGGCGACCAGCGTGGGGTCATGATCTCCTGCCGCGAGGCCGCGCTCCAGCATCCCAAAGAGTTCGAGATACGCCCCGACCGCATCATCCTCCACCTCTTCTCCAGCCGTGGCGGCGAGCAGCTCGATTTCCGTGGTGAGACGCTCGCTAAGAAGTGGGACCTGCTGACGTGGTACGAGGCCGTGATCCCACAGGCCTACAAGCTCAAGCATGAAGAGATCCTCGCTAAGATGGCGGCCCACAGCTCCAACGCCGCCGGCTGGTCTAAGACGCATGAGTTGATGATCGCGCCACTGCAGCCCGCTGCTGCAGCCGAGAACGCCGCCCGCCTTTCCCGACTTCATTCGCAGCCTCTCTATGCCCTCGCCGACCCGCAGTGGATCTGTGACAGCGAAGCCATGAAACCGATCCATCCGGTTGACGAAAAACGCTTTCCGATCGCCGAGCAGGCCATCTCAACGGCCTTGCGACAATGGCACGACAAGATAGGCATGTGGGGCGACTACGGCTTCGTTGACTACTACGGGGGGCCGCATCTGGGCTACAGGGACAAATACGTCTCCCAGAAGCGTTATAACTCCATTACCTATACGCTGCGGCCGGACTTGTGGCTGATGTATGCCCGCTCCGGCGAGCGCCATGTCCGTCGCCTTGCCTCCGATTCCATCCGCACCGACGCGGACGCCACGATGGCACACTGGGATGCGCCGGGCAAGACAAAAGGCCTCTACATCTCCGACAGCGGCTCCGACACACCCACCGGCGGCATCCGCAAGGGCCAACTGCCCTTCGCCTGGGAGACGGCCACCTACGCGCACAAGAGCAGCTCTACCACCATGAACAACTACACTTGGTACTACTACCTGACCGGCTGTCGTCGCGCCAAAGATATTGCAATCGAGTACTGCGAGGGCATCAAGCGGTTCTGGACACCGGCGCAGGCGAAACGCAACGCCCGGGCCCTGGTGCTGATCCGCATGTTGACCGGCGGCTATGAGTTCACCTGGGACCCGGAACTCCGCGCGCTGGCCGATGCCACAATGGATTTGCTCGAGGACCCCGAGGCGCCGCTCGGCTTCATCCAGGGCCGGTCCAATTTCAACCAGCCCGCCGGCACGTTGTACAAGACCCAAGTGGATATCCGCGCGCTCATCGAGGCCTGGAATGTCTATGGCTCGCCCCGCTACTACGACACGGCCATGAAGTTGTCACGCTACCTGTGGCAGAGCTACCTGGGCAAATGGCCGCTCACCTATACCAACCCCACGGGTATCGTCGGGAGCTTCCTGTACCGCGAGACCGACGAGCCCAAATACGCCCAGGGCCTGGCTATTCAACTCCGTCATGCCGCCGCCGGCTATGACCCGGAAAGCGACCAGGTTTATGGCGTGCACAGCGCTGAGAAATGTACTTTCCTCTTCGAGGGCATTGCCCACGCCGAGCAGATCATCCTTGCCGCCGGTGCCGACAAAGGGCCGCTCACGTCCTGGTGCGGGTATGAGGATTTCGGCTTCCCCAGCGGCGTCTTCTTCCGCAAGTCCGCGGGCGAGAAACTCGACTTCGATCTGCAGACACCCGCCGAGTTCAGCATCCTGCCGGCGGCGGAACAGGCCTCCGCTGGTGACGGCCTCCCCTGGATAACCGAGGAGACCTACGGTCAGAGGAGCATCAACGTACCGGCTGAGGCGGCGGCAGGAGACTACTGCATCGTCCCCACTCAGTTCGGCCAGCACCTCGTTGTCGCCAATTCCCGCCTGCCCCTGGTCATCTACGCACCGGATTACTGGCGACCAAGTCCGCCACAGGCCCCCAATGTCCGCTATTACTTCCGCCTGCCCCCTGACTGTGATAACCCGCAGATAGTTTTCGAGGGTTCGGCTAAGCTCTTCAGTCCTGATGGCCGTCCTTATCCGAGTGATGAGCCTCTCCACGGGTCAGTGGACCTCCCCGCCGACAAGCCCGGCCTCTGGTGCTTCCTCCCGGTGGACAACCAGCTCGTCAAGGTCCACAACCTGCCACCATTCTTCGCCGTCGAGGACCCAGAGAGCTATTTCGAGCCCCGCATTGCGTGGCAGCCACAGGTGGAGGAGGAAGAGAGCGCAGAGGTTCCGGCCGGTACCGGCTATGTCAAGGGCGCAATCGGCACCGACGGCGACCAGGCTCTCTACATCGGCCCAACCGGCAAGTTCACTCTCCAGGGCGGTGACAAACATCCCTCCGGTGATGGCAGCATCTTCCTGCCGTTCAGCGAGGGCACCATCGAGTTCTTCTTCAGGCCCAGTTGGGGGACCCTTGACCTGCCCCTGAAAGCCAAGACCATCTGCGCGCTGGGAGTTGAGAGCGGCGAAACATGGCGCATGTCATACATGATGGCCCCGCGCAACCGCGATGCCAATGCCGACTTCTTCGCATCCCATGTGCTCTACGGCCTTTTCATGGCGCAGGCCCCCAAGATCCAGCACTCCATGCGCATCTACCGACGCACCGTCTTTTCAGCCGATGAGTGGGTCCATGTCACCTGGGTATGGGGCCGGCGCAACGGCATTCTGCCCGGCGGCGGTCACACCAAACCGATGGACAACGTGCTGCTCGCCCAGCTCTATATCAACGGCCGCGCCGGTCAGCATTACAGCTACAAATGGTTTGACAATGTCCCGGCGGATATGCCGATCAACTTCCAGATGTACTCACTGGAAGGAGCTGTGGACGAACTGCGCCTGTCCGACATCCAGCGCTACACAACTGACTTCACTCCGACCCGTGCTAGCGAGCTGACACTTGACCAACACACCCGCGCCCTGTTCCATTTCAACGGGGACACAACCGGAGTGGCTCACGGCTATCAGGGACAGCTCCCTGTCGAAACCAGGTAGCGGGCACAAACAATTAGTCCCGGCTCAGACTTTCCCACCAGACTAACTGATCAACACGGGGGTGCCGAACCATGAGCGACCATCTCTTCGACTACGAGAAGGCCGTCGCCGAAAACGAACTGATTCAGTCCACCCGCAAGCAGGCCCTCGCGGTCTTGCAGCCTGACGCGAGGCAACTCCAACACGGGCTGGAGCTCCATGCGGCCTCGGTCGTCTGTGACGCATTCGGTTTCCTGCCGAATGTGTGGACTGAGAAGCTCGTCGGGGAGATGAACGCTCTGCTCGACGGCCAGGTCGGTGCGAAGGACTATCACTTCCGGACCAACCAACTCCGTGCTACAGTGGCGCTGCACGATGAAGCGGCCGCCCACGAGTACATCGCCGCGATCAAGGCCGCCGGCCTGTCGGGCACTATGCAGACTGCCGCCGAGGGGAAGACACGGGAGCGTGACATCAAGCGTATCGCCGGCTTCCACGGCATCTGTCAGGCCTTCTCCGGCCACATGCTGCTCGGAGCCGGAGCCGATGATGTCACGGCCGCCAAAGAAGAGAACCGCATCTGCGTTTTCCTCAGCGTCAACGGGCCGCCTTGCCCCGGGGCGATGATCGATCACGACGAGGAGTTCGGTTGGCTCGAAACCTGGCACCACCTCGGCGTCCGCATGATGCACCTGACTTACAACCGCCGCAACATCGTGGGCGACGGCTGCATGGAGGACGCCAACGGAGGCCTCAGCGAATTCGGCAGGGAGTTGCTCCGGGAACTCAACGAGATCGGCATCATCGTTGACACGGCCCATAGCGGCGAGCAGACCACACTCGACGCGGCGCATCTATCCGCTAAGCCGATGGTGGCGAGTCACAGCGGCTGCCGCACTCTACAGGATCATCCCCGCAACAAAACCGATGAGGCGATCAAAGCCATCGCCGCCGGCGGCGGGCTACTGGGAATATGCAACCTTCCCGGCTTTCTCGGTGGCACCGAGAATCTCAACGCCCTCCTCGACCACGTTGACTATGCCGTCAAGCTCGTCGGTCCCGATCATGTCACCATCGGCACTGACATCTGTTACGTGCCGCCCTGGCCGCTAGCCCTCCGAGGTTACCAGAATGCCCGCTGGACTTCCCGTTGGTGGGGAGCATGGAAGCCGGAGTATCCCACTAGCTCCTCCAACGACCATCGCGAGGGCAGCCTGGCGTGGACCAACTGGCCCCTGTTCACCGTCGGCCTCGTCATGCGGGGCTACTCCGACGCAGACATCGCCAAGCTCATCGGTGGAAATCTGCTGCGTGTGCTCGCCGCCAATGAGCCACGGCATCTATTGCGCCTTTGAGCCCGTCTCTTCCACCACCACCAACTGAGGGCAAGCTCACTGATGGCTCAAATAACGCTGGTGAACTCCAATCTCACTGTGCCGCCAATCGCGCCGCTAGGTATCGAGTACATCTCCGAGGCCTGTCGCAGCGAGGGCCTCAATTGCGATATTATTGACCTGTGCTTCGAAGCCGATCCGGTCGGTGCTTTGCGGCGCCGCCTCGCCCAGGCGGCCACGGATCTAATCGCCTTCACCTTCCGCAACAGCGACAACTGCCTCATGCTTAGTTCCCATTCCTTTGTGCCGCAACTGGGGGAGTTTGTCAGCGCAGCCAGGGAAGCTACCGAGGCCCCGATTGTGCTTGGTGGCGCCGGTTTTGCCGTCGCACCGGAAGCCATTATGCACGCAGTCGGCGCTGACTACGGGGTTGTCGGGGATGGCGAGGAAGCGCTGCCGGTCCTCTGCCGCGCTCTGGACGATGAGACCGACCTTCAGCATGTTCCCGGCTTGCTCTGGTTCGGCGATGGAGGTATCTGCCGCAACAAGCCGGCGTGGCCTGATCTGACTGACCGCCCCGGCCTGCGTCGTGATACCGTGGACAATCAACGCTACTTCCGCCTCGGCGGCCAACTCGGCATCGAGACCAAGCGCGGCTGCAATCGCCATTGTATCTATTGCGCAGACCCGATGGGCAAGGGCCGCCATGTCAGGCTTCGCTCACCTCAAGCCGTCGCCGATGAGGTAGTGAACCTGCTCGCGCAGGACATTGACGTCTATCACACCTGCGACAGCGAGTTCAACCTGGATTACGACCATGCCTGCGAGGTCTGCCGCGAGCTAATCCGGCGCGACCTCGGTCACCGCATCCGCTGGTACGCATATCTCATACCGCAACCCTTCACCGAGGAGCTGGCCGAACTGATGCAGCAGGCCGGTTGCGCGGGTATCAACTTCGGCGCTGACAGCGGGAACGCTGAGATGCTGGCCGCGCTGGGACGTGACTTCTCTACAGACCACGTGCGGGAGGCCGCACAACTCTGCCGGCAGCACGGTATCGCCGTCATGCTTGACCTGCTCATCGGCGGGCCGGGTGAGACTCCTGCTACTGCCCGCCAGACCATCGAGATGGCCAAGGCGGCCGAGCCGTCTTGCGTCGGCATATCACTGGGAATCCGCCTCTACGCCGGCACGAAGGTCGCGCAGGTCATCGCTGCCGAGGGGCCCATGGAGCAGAACCGGGGTGTATCGGGGCAGATAGCCGATAACGAGGCCCTGCTTGAACCGGTCTTCTACATCTCCCCCGCTCTCGGCACGATGGCGGAGGCAGCCACCCTGCTCTCCGAAGTCATAGCCGGCGATGAGCGCTTTTTCTTCGGCGGCAGCGGCGATGAGCGCGACTATGACTACGACGACAACGCCGTGCTCGTCGAGGCTATTGCGGCCGGCGCACGTGGCGCCTACTGGGACATACTGCGACAAATCCGCGCCCTGGACTGATGCCTGCGTAGCCGCCCATGCCACTACTCTCTCACTTGCAGGCCGTATATGCTGCCGTCATCACATGTGGCCACGATCTCTTTGGTCTTCGCGTCACCGTCCAGCTCACAGATGGCTACATGGCGAACCCATGCGGGTGCCTGGTACCAGCGGACGATCTCGCCTTGCCCATTGAGTATCTTCACCGTCCCGTCCTCGCAGGCACACACGATTTCTGCATGCTCATCACCCAGCACATCGCCGACAGCGATGTCCCGGCACACCGTCAGCAGATTCACCTGCCGCAGCAACTTGCTGTCGGCATCGAAGATGTACAGGATGTAGTTCTTCGACGCCACTGCCGTCTCCAACTTCTCATCGGCGTCAATGTCACCGATCCCGATGGCGGTGATGTCGCTGCCGGTACTCAGTACCGAGAGCCGCCGCCCTTCCCACTCTTTGAACCAGATCCTGCCGCCCCGATCCCCGACCACTATTTCCCCTTTACCATTCCCATCGAGGTCCGCGCATGATACTGCCGTTGCGCCGCTGTGCCGTACGCCTCCCCACTCCCCAATCAGCTCACCGGTCGAAGAGTAAATCGGCGAGGCGATATAGCTGTTGCCCATGATGATCTCTTTGGTCCCATCACCATCTAGGTCAAAAGCGGCCCCGCACGTGGGGTTGTGGGCCCAGCACACCTCATCCCACACCAAATGCCCCATATGGTCATAGACGTAGGTGCGCCAGTTCGCCGACCCGATGATGATCTCAGCGTCCTCATCGCCGTCAATATCGGCACTGAATATCACGCGCAACGAGCCCTGGAATGGCTTGACATTTCGATAACCGGCGCGCGCGTAACTCCTCGGCGGCGGTGTTACCGTGAAGCTCTCCGGGCCGTCGGGCTTGATTGAGTACATCGTCTGATCATCACACGCTGCGACAATCTGGTATTCCCCGGTGCCCGCACTGTGCGCTACGGTCAGGGCATTCACCGGCCCACCGACGGGATATTTCCAGATAACGGAACCGTCGGCGCCGACGGCGTAAACCGCGTTGTCGGTGCCACCGGCGTAGATCTCGGATTTCCCGTCAGCATTCACGTCTGCCGTCTCCAGAGCATTGAACTGCATGTGCTCGCCGGCATTCTCGCCAGCGGCCGCTCCGGCAGGCACCACGAACTTCCACAACTTGCTGACTCCCTCGCCGGTATCAGCCGCCTGCGCTTCTGCTACCTGCACGCTCGCCGCACCTTGCTGCAGCCCCTTCTCGAGTGAGGCCGCAAGCTGCCGGCGCGCTGCGGCTTCAACCGGGCGCAGCTTCAGAACATGTGGGCCAGGCTTGAGGGTCTCGGTCTTTGCCCCGTCCGGCGCGGCATAGGTGACCTCGATCTCGGCTGCGGCCTGAATCTGCGCCTCACCACTGCCCAGGTCTATCTGCACATTGACCGGGCCGGTTGCGCTCAGCAGTTGGCCACCGATGGTCACCAACTCCGCTCCGGATGCGGTCAAGCGTTGTTCCGTCAGATGGAATACATGCGCCACGATCTCGGTACCCGCGACCACCGTGCACTTACTTACTCCGGCAGCCGCCGGTTTACCGTCGTCTCGCACCAGGTAGGTTGTTCCGTCGCCGCCACGGTAGCAGTCAACACGCCGGCCGGCGTCCCCGGGTTCGCTGGTGTAGAACAGGTTCCCAAACCGGTACACATCGCCCGGTTCCATCTTGTGCTTAGCAGCCTCGATGAGAGCACTGGCCTCTGTCAGCGGAAACGGCTGGGAGCTGAGCGATGTCCCCGCAGACTGACCGCGAGCAAGTACCGCATCCGAGGCGGCGATGAGGTTAAATTGCCCGGTGCCCTTGTCGGACTTAAGTCGTCGCCCCTCCAGTGTCGCATTGCCCAGCGTCCGCCAGATGCACTGGAAGCCATATTCGGCCTGGTCCACGCATTCCAGCGTGTCCACGATCAGGAAGTAGCGTCCCTGCGGCCAGATGACCGCCCGCTCCCAGTTCACGCCATTGTAATTGTTCATTCGCGACGCAAAGATGGCTGTGTCCTCAAACTCCGCCTCAGCAGTCACTTGCGCTATGGCGGGTGTTGTGCCGGCCCAGCCATCCTTGAGGATCGTCACCGTATTGTGCTCGCTCAATGTCGGGATCATGTAGCCATCGTCGTATAGCCACGTCTCTCCCCGGTCGCTGTAATGCACGATCGCATTGGCGTCCTCGTGTGAGTGCCCGCCATAGCAGAACCCGCTCATGCACATGTACTGGTCGTCGGCCTCAAAGCCGCTGCGGAAGGTGACCTTGTCATAGCACTCCGCGAGGGGGAAGGTACGCCACGAGAGGTACTTGGGCCGGTTGTAGATCCATTCATCAAGTGGCGCCTTGCGCAGGCCCAGAAGGTCATCCGGGCGCTGACGGGGGATTACCTCCGGCGGTACCCAGAAGCCCGTGTGTGAGCCGCCATGACGGTCATACCACCACAGGTAGCGCCCGTCCCGGTAAACCCAGGCCGCAAGCGGGTAGTTAGGCAAGAACTTCCCGGCTCCCAGGCCGCCTGAATCACCAAAGCCGCTCACATTTCCCATGTTGTTGGTTATCATCATCCAGTAGTCGGCCATCTTCTCCAGCACGCCCGTCTCGAAATAGCCATCGTGCGGCCGATTCAGCGCCCAGGTGTTGTCACCGTCCATCGTTATCTTGCCATAGCCCGGACAATCCTCGGCCACCTTCCAGTTCGCCATATTCGGCTCGTAGTAAGTGTCCATGCTTGCCAGCAGTCGCTGCCCGATCTCTATCTCCGGGTAGTGACGCACGAAGTACAGCGCCGCCAGGCCCGCAGCGGTCGCATTCCAGTTGTTCCCATGCGGCCACTCCGAGACCTCGATCGGCTTCTGTGCATACGGCATCAGGCACATGAAATGCAGGAAGATGTTGTCCAGCTCGAGCCGTTCCGCCGGGCCGAACGCCGGGCATTCATCCATCCGGTCGTACTGTGAGAAGATGTAACGGCAAGAGCGCAGGTCATCTGCCGCCCCGTCGGCCTCCAGCATATTCTCCAGCTTCCGCATCGCCGGCAGTAAGAGCTGCGCCCACTCCTCATAGCCGCTCGTAAAGTAGTTGTTGATATAGCTCGCCGCCAGCCGCGCCATGCTTCCTGACGTAGTCTCATTCGCGATCGCCGCCTCGGCCTCCGCGATCGTTTTCTCATCCGGGCGCGCCGACGTTGCCTTGCCATGGACCTCAATGATGTGGCCGACCGAGCCGCCCTTGCTCTCCTGCATTATCTCGATGAAGCGCTTGACACCGGCCGCACAACCCTCCGACGTCACACTCCCTATATATATTACGTTCCTCCCGCTCAGCCACGGGTCATGTACGGAGCGGATCACGTACGCGCCCTCGCCGCCCGGCCACGAGAGATTACAGATTACGTCAGAGCGCCGGTACAGCCTATCAACGATGGCATTGTTGGCGAACCAGCCCAGAGCGATGATGTTCGTCTGCCTGATTGCTTCATCCGCTAGCGCGCCGGCACGCTGTACTTCCGGAGCAGCCCCACAGGTGGCAGCGATCGCTGCTGCGAGTTCGTGCGCCAACGACTTGTAAGCCTCGTCATCAGGTATCGCAATGACGCAACTCGCAGCTCCCGCCGTGACCAACGCCGTCTCCACATACAGCGGCTTAAGCTCCGCAATTTCGGGGATCTCGTCCGCCCATACGTTCGCAATTAAGCCCATAAAGGCCAGTGCCAAGCCGGCTCTCAGCATGCTTTTACCTCCCCTGTAGAACGCAGGTCAGACCGTCACAACCTCAAATCCGGCCAGTCCTCCAAGGTCCTTCAGACTCTCAGCATAGTCACCCAAGACCAGACCGAAATGGTGTCCGAAATCTTGATGCAGTTCATAGAATTCATCCGCATCAGCGATCTTCATTTCATACCTCAGACTGCAGCCAACCTCCGTATAGCCTGCGCAGCCCGTTACTTCTCCGCTCGCCACCAACAGCTTCGTCGCCTGCGGATTAAAGCGCGCGATTGTCACCGGCCGGCCGATGTCACGGGAGATGTCGTAGCGAATTGTGCCACCCCAGCCGCCCTGTGTGAAATTGACTACCGCATACGGCAAGTCCGGCGCATCAAAACCCTTCATCTTCAGCCCGGGCACGTTGTGATGCACACCGATGATGTTCTTCGCCCTGTCCTGCACCATAACATTGCCCATGTGCGCTGACCGCCGTGACAGATACATCAACACTGCCATCGCCATCAGCACATTGATGTCGCCCTCACATGCCGACGGAATCCCCTCATCCTTGAGCAGCGTGTGGGTCAGACAAAACGCCACTCGCTCCTGCTCCATCACCTGGGAGGCGCAGACCTCGAAACACGGAATGGTGAAGGCGTTGGCCTCATACCTCGCAAGCGTCTGCCTGGCCGCCAGATAGAACTTCACGGAGGGCAACAGGTCGTCTGCACTCATCGAGGTTTCTTCGCTGTTGGCCAGCAGCCGATCGGTCAGTTGCTCGGCCTCCTCGAGCTCCTCCGCCGACAGCTTTCGCATCGCGCCCAAGATGTCATCACTGTTGACCAGCACGCTCTCAACACCCAGACGTTCCTTCAGGCTCTCGAGGTCGGAGATCCCGCTGACGACGCCCGAGGTCAACAGATTGCCCTTCATCGCCACCAGCAGGCGCGTCTGCTGCAGGGCCTTTCTCACCCGCAGCAAAGATAAGAAGTAGTTGAGGTCGGCATAGTCGAGGCAGCAGTAGCCCTCCATGCCTCGCGCGCGCAGATACGCCGTGATGTCGGAAGCGGCCACCTGCCCCATCATCACCATCGGCTTGGCGTAGCGCTCGGCAATCCTCACCGCAGGCATTTGCTGCAGACCCGATGCGCCAATCAACACGATATCGGCCTCATGGACCTCCGGCGCGAGGGCGTCCAACTGCGCCCCGGGCACTACGAAGTCATCGGCCCACTGCAACATCACCGGCTCCAGCACCTCTCCGTGTGGACCTATCCGGCTGCGCAGATCTTCGCAGAAATCATCGAACCCTCGCCGGAACCTCACCATCTCCGCAGCCGGCGTCAGGTCCTCCTTCTTCCCTACTCGGCATGGCCCCTCATAAGCTCCCGAATGCGTCATTACCGGATAGACCGGCTTAATCTTGATTTTCGCGTTGACCGGTTTATAAGCATCCATTGCCTTTGCCTCCTCGCAACTATCGTGGAATATCACTTCTGTGGGAGGGACAATTCAGCCCGCGCGACCGCAACCTCTCATGCGACATGCCGCCACTCACTGTCCAAGTTATTCCGCTGCATCCGGATGGGTGAGCGTCCATCCGTCATCCGAGCACCCGAGCTGTGGTGGAGCAACTCATATCGGCGGTGGCGGCGGCGGCGAGGGTCCCGGAGGCGACGGTGGGTCCGGCTCCGGATCCGGGCTTGGTGGCACTGGTGGCGAGGGTGGGCTGTCGTTGAGTGCTGCGACTGTGACACTGCGCCATGAAGAATTCGCCACGGTCCCGTTTCCGTCTTCAGCAGACACCCTAATGATGTAGCTCAACTCGCCATCGAAGGCTCCCGACCCATCCCGAACCTGGCTCGGGTCTAGCGCTATCTGGACGCGGTAGGTGCCCGCTGTCGGGCCGCTTCCCGACACCTTTGACATCACGTAATTGACCCGCTGGTTCTTCGGGTCCATGACTTCGGCAACAATGGCCTTGATCCCATCACTGTCGCTCACATCGGCACTGACGGTCACCGTGCCCCCAGTCGCGGGCAGGCTTGCCGGACTCACCGTCACGCCACTTATCTGCGGCGGTGTCGGCGCAGGTGGTGTCGGCGCAGGCGAAGCGCCACCTGCGCCGATCGGCCAGTCATCCAGGCCCACTACACACCGCAGTACCTTAATGGCATCCCCTACGTCGGCGGCTCCGTTCTTGTTCGCGTCAGCACGGGCGTTGTCGGGGTTCAAGCCTACGACAATGCGCAGGATCTGTATCGCATCTCCGACACTCGCAGCCCCATCATCATCCATATCCCCCAGCAGCGCGCTATCAGCGGGCGATACACCCGTCGCAGCGGATACGCTCATCACCTGAGTGTCGGCTGATGCCTCCCACGTGCCCTCTACACGACCGTCGGTTCCGCCGCTACATCCGGCCATGGAAACGACTGCCATCAGCGGTATCGCTACCATCAACGGGTGGCGCAGGGACGTCTTCATCGGTCAATACCTCCCTCAGTCACCTGGTTACCAGTCAGGCGTCTGGTCAGTCGCAGGATTCTGCGTCAGGTTGGTCACGAGGCTGGTATCCAGGTCAAGGACATATATCTCCTTGTCCCCGTCGCGATCGGATTCGAAGACTATCTTGCGTGCGTCCGGAGACCATCTCGGGTGTGTGTTGTTCGCAAACACTTTTGTCAGTTGCTGGCGCGCGCTCCCGTCGGACATGGTGACAAAGACCTGATAGGTGCCCGGGTGGTGGCTCTGGAAGCAGAATTGCTGCCCGTC
>CAZCJS010000090.1:0-14657 GCA_964498775.1 uncultured Armatimonadia bacterium | reverse complement strand
TGGCGGTGGGCATCAGACCCCCGGCTTCCTGGGTGTAGGGCGACGCTATGTTATCAGCCGGAAATTCATAACCGGCGACGGGGGCCTCCCACGCCTCGTCTGGATGCCCAAGGAATTAAAGGACGACCTCATGGAGGGTTTGATTGAGCGCGGACACGAACTGGAGATGCCTGAGTTGGCAAACCAAATAGCCACTGAAGAAGATGCAGTTCCCGTTAATGAACTAGTTGAGCACCTCCAGAAAGTAGGCCATCCTGCTCTGGAGATGGATCCGCTTATGTAGGGCAACTGAATGCTGGAGAGATTCTATCCCAGTTTCAGTCCGCCAAAGCGCATAGCATCATGGAGGTATAATTGTGGCACTGACGGCGATGGATATCTACAAACAACTGCCCAAGACCAACTGTGGAGAATGTGGCGTACCTACGTGCTTGGCTTTCGCCATGAAGCTCGCGCAGAAACAAGCATCTCTGGATGAGTGTCCCCATGTCACAGACGAGGCAAGGGCAGCCCTCGAAGGTAGTGCCGCTCCCCCGATGAAGACGCTCACCATCGGTGAGGGCGACAGGGCACTGCAAATCGGCGGCGAAACCGTGCTTTTCCGCCACGAAGAGACATTCCATCACCCGGCCGGAATCGCCATCGAGGTCAGCAGCGCGCTGCCCCAGGATGAGTTGCGCCAGCGCATAGAGACCATTTGTGCCGTTGAATTCGATCGCGTCGGGATGCTCTTCACACTCGATCTGGTAGCCCTTCAAGACGATGGCGGGGATTACTCAGCGGCTGCCGCAATCGCCGCCCAAGCATCCTCACTCCCCCTCATACTGATGAGCGAAAACATTGAGGCGCTCCGCGGAGCCCTCGAGGTATGCGCAAACAAGCGGCCGCTCATCTACGCCGCCAACGCCGAGAACATAGATGTAATGACTGCCCTGGCCAAGGAGTTCAACTGCCCGCTGACCGTGCGCGGTGAGGGTCTCGACGAGCTCTTTGAACTTGCTGAGAAGGCCATAGCCGCCGGCATCCAGGACATTGTATTGGACAGTTCCGCTCGGGACTCAGCCTCGGTGCTACAGGACCAGACAGCTATCCGACGCGCAGTCATCAACGAGAAGGTCAAGCCGCTGGGCTATCCTACCATCGGCTTTATAGTGGGCGATAACGACATTGACAAGGTGATCTGCGGCTGTACGCTCATCGCAAAGTATGCAGGTATCATCGTCACCGATCTCCTCACGCTCGAGACGCTCCTTCCGCTCATAACTGCTCGTCTGAATATTTACACCGACCCGCAGAAGCCGATACAGGTGGAGACAGGCGTGTACGAAGTCGGGGAACCCGATGCGAGTTCTCCGGTGTTGATAACTACGAATTTCTCACTCACTTACTACACAGTGGAGGCAGATGTATCCGCCGGTAATATCAATGCCTGGATCGTGGTCGTAGACACGGACGGGACGTCGGTGCTGACTGCGTGGGCGGCAGAAGACTTCACACCTGAAATCATTGCCAAGACGATCAAGGCATGCGGAATCGAGGACAAAATTGACAACAAGATTGCCGTTCTCCCTGGCGGCGTAGCTGTCCTCAGCGGCGACTTGGAACAGGAATCAGGCTGGAAGATAGTCGTCGGCCCCCGCGAATCGTCAGGCATTCCGGCCTTCTTCAAGGCCGACTACGCCGAACGTATCAAGTAATACAGACGACGCTGCTCATCCCTCACCTAAGGAGTTTTCCCGGGTACCCGAGAGAGAAGCGCGAGAGACGGGCCCGATGTTGGCGCTCGCTACGATAGCTTGAGAGCATTGTATTGCCAGAAAGAAGCACAGGGCATGAGTTCGCCTACGGTAAATTTCCAGGATGCTACGACAAAAGTATCAGCCGACGACGGCGAGACAATATTGGAGGTCGCTCAGCGTGCCGGCGTACCGATTGTCAGCTATTGCGGCGGTCAGGGTACCTGCAAGCAGTGTAAAGTGATAATTCGGGAAGGGTCTGTTCAGCCCAAGGATCCCGCGTCCTGGCGGGAAGAAACCACCGAAGATGGTAGAGGGACACGCGTGTTGGCCTGTCAGTCGCTGGTCACGGAGGACATTACGGTTGAGGTGCCTTTGGGGGCACTGGGTGTGGACCCGACTGTCCGAGATGTTGATGTACTGACAGGCGAACTCGTGGACTTGAGCGAATTCGCCCCCTCCACTCCTCTTACCCGTCAATTTGCGCTGAGACTGTCGCCGCCCACCCACGATGACACCATCACCGATTTGGACCGCATCGTCCAGAGCCTGCTGGCTGAGGATGAACAACTCGCCCCGCTGACGACTCAGTTGGGATTGCTGCAACAACTGCCCGCGGCTCTGCGTGACAACAGCTTCGAGGTGGCGGTGGCAATCACCGACATCGGTGTAGCTAACGAGATAAGGTCAGTGCGGCCTATTGGAGCCGCCGATTCGTCTCTCGGCCTCGCCATTGATGTCGGCACGAGCACCGTGGTAGCGCAACTGGTGGATTTGACCACGGGCCAATCACTCGGGGCAAGCATTCGCCGGAATGGACAGATAGCATACGGTGAGGATGTAATCAGCCGCATAGTATGGACTCAACAGCGTGACGATGGACTGGCCCGGATGCGCGAGTCTATCCGCGACACACTGGATGATATCTTGACCCATCTGTACGCTCAGCAAGACATTGCCCCCCGGCAAGTAATCGCCGCGTCTCTCGCAGCCAACACAACTATGACCACCTTCCTGCTGGGCATTGACGCCACAACAGTACGGCGCACCCCTCATACGCCTGCCGCCAGTGTGCTGCCAGTGTTGACGGCGCAGGAGGTGGGGCTTTCCGCCCATTCGCAGGCCGGTGTATTCTGTCATCCTGCAGTCAGTGGATTTGTGGGCGGGGATATCACCGCCGGCATTCTGGCCACGAGGATTCATCGCTCAGAGGGGCTCTGCCTGCTGGTTGATGTGGGAACCAACGGCGAGATCGTCATCGGCAACCGCGACTGGCTGATGTGCGCATCCTGCTCGGCAGGTCCGGCCTTCGAAGGGGTTGGGATTGAGGCCGCCATGGCAGCCACTGCCGGTGCCATCACATCCATGAACTATGATCCCAAAGCTGACGTCATCCAATATGAAACCGTCAATGACCAACCTCCGCGCGGGCTCTGTGGCACGGGCCTCGTCGAGATGATAGCATCCCTCGCGGAGACCGAAGTCATTGACCGGACCGGCACCATCAATAGCGACTTCCCATCTGAGCGGGTGCGGCAGAGCGGCTATGAGGCCGAGTTTGTACTGCTGTGGCCGGATGAGAGCGGTACGGGGGAAGTCATCTGCATCCGCCAGCATGACTTGGAGAACCTTCTCCGCTCAAAGGCGGCGGTTCTGGCAGGCATTACGGTCCTTCTCGGCAATCTGGGCTTTGAGGCAACCGATGTAGAGACCATGTATCTGGCCGGGACTTTCGGCAGTAGCCTGGACGTTGAAAAAGCGGTTGCCATCGGTCTTCTGCCAGATGTGCCGCGAGAGCGCCTCCGTGTCGTGGGCAATAGCGCGCTCGCCGGTGCCTATTTGACATTGATGTCGTCAAAGGCGCGCGATGAGGCCAGCCAGATCGTTTCCTCGCTGACGTATCTGGACCTCAGCGGCGATGCCGGCTTCATGGACGAATTCATTGCCAGTGACTTCATTCCGCATACCGACCTTTCGCGATTTCCCTCGATAAATAAGTGATGAGGAGCCTGCTACTATGCCTTTCACGATGCCGACCGAACGATGGACTGCAGCCGTACAAATGACCACGATAGGAGCTACTGAGGCGGATGGTGGAACCCGCACCTCAACAGTGACACTTGGCGGTGAGGAGACTCTGCCTTTTCTGCATTGGGAGGGCAAAACCCCCAATCCGCCTGCTATCGCTATCGAGGTTCTAGACGAAGCCCCCACCAACTGGCCTGAACCGCTGCTGGAGCCCTATGGAGACGTCCTGGGCGATCCCGCAGCGTGGGCACAGAAGGCTGTCGAGGACTTCGGCGCCGACATGATCTGTCTGCGTCTCGTAAGCGCGACGCCCGATGGCACTGACGCCTCGGCCGACGACTGTGCGGAGACGATTCAGTCAGTCCTCAAGTCGGTGGGCGTACCCTTGATAATCTGGGGCTGCGGTGATGCTGACAAGGATAACCAGATCATGCCGTTTTGCAGTCAAGCAGCCGTCGGCGAACGCTGTCTGCTGGGCACGGCTACGGAAGATAACTATAAGACGATCTGTGCCTCAGCGCTGGCTGACAAGCATCTGATAATCAATGAAGCGCCGCTGGATATCAACATCCAGAAACAAGTCAATATCCTCGTCACTGACATGGGGATGAAGACCAGTGATATCATCATGTACCAGGTTACCGGCGCAGTGGGCTACGGCGTCGAGTATGCTTACTCAATTCTCGAGCGCACACGGCTGGCCGCGCTTGGTGGCGACAAGATGTTGCAGATGCCGATGCTATCCATAGTCGGCTCAGAGGCCTGGCGCGTCAAGGAGGCTTGGCAGTCGGAGGACGAGGCACCCGAATGGGGGCCTCTGGACAACCGGGGAATCATCTGGGAGGCAGCTACCGCGAGCTTGTTCCTGCAAGCGGGCACTGACATATTGGTGATGCGGCACCCGGAGGCGGTAACCCATATCCGCAAGCTTATCGCAGGACTCGCAGCCGGCTCCGGGGACGCTCAGGAGGCATAACAGCATTATCCTGCAGAAACCTATTTGAGGGAGGCTACACATGTTTGTCATTGGCGAGCGCATCAACGGGATGTTCAACGATGTGAAAAAGGCTATCCAGGAGCAGAATCCGGCGCCCATCCAGGACCTCGCGCGTCGGCAAGTGGCCGGCGGAGCAAATGCGCTCGATATCAACGTCGGGCCCGCATCGAAGGACAAGCTCGGCACAATGCAATGGCTGGTGCAACTGGCGCGCGAAGTGGTGGATGTCCCATTGTGCATAGACACAACTAACGCAGAGGTCATGCGTGCCGGCCTTGAGGCATGCGAGGGCAATGCCATCATCAACTCAACCACCGGAGAGGATGAGCGCATGGAGGCGATCCTCCCACTGGCAAGCGAATTCAACTGTCCACTTATCGGGCTTACGATAGACGCCAATGGTGTGCCACGCGATGCCGATGGTCGCATGGAAATCGCTCTCCGGCTCGTCAGTGCCTGCATGGAGCAGGGCATCAGCCCCGGCGATCTGTACGTGGACGCCGTCATATTGCCTGTCAACGCTCTGCAGGAGGTTCCCGAGGATGTGCTGCTAACGATCAGAATGTGCAAGAGTCTCTCAGATCCGCCTCCACAAACGATCCTCGGCCTCAGCAACGTTTCACAGGGGACCCGGTATCGCGAATTAATTAACCGTACCTACCTAGTCATGGCCGTTGCCAACGGCCTCGATGCAGCGATTCTTGACCCGCTCGACGATGACCTCATGGAAGCCGCAATCGCCACCGAGGTTCTCATGAACCGCAGTGTCTATTGTGACGACTTCATCAAAGCGTATCGCAAGTAGATGTAGATATTGAGTAGGTGGTTTCCACTGGAGATGCAGTCGAATGTTTTCAGTTGAGATAATCCACACAGAAGGGTACTTCTGGCGCCGATTGTTCGACCATCTTCAGGCCCAAGGAGCCCGAGTAACTGCCTCTGAGGTACCCCAACATCTGCCCCTGATGGTGGACGAGCCGCGGCATTTCCTACCGCGGGAAACAGGCGCCGCAGATATTACTATCGCCGTCAATATTCACCACGATCTCCTCGTCGAGCTACCATATCTGATGGCCGAAGAAGGCGGACGAGCACTCATCGCGCCGAGGGAAGATCCCAACTGGATCCGTCCTGGTCTCGTTGCTCAAGTACGGGCGGCGGCCGACAAGCTCGGCATCGAGAGTGCATTTCCTCAGCCATTCTGCTTCCTGCGCCCAAACACGCCAGTGATAAGTGAGTTCTGTGAGCAATACCAAATCGGCCCGCCACGCTTCGAGCTCACAGTCACCGATAACGTCGTCACGGCGGTCAGCGTTATCCGGGGGGCGCCGTGCGGATTGACGCACTGGGCTGTAAAGCAGTTTGGCGGGGTCGAAGTTGGTGACGCACTGCTCGAAAAGGCTAAGGTGCTTCATCATGGCCGGCCCTGTCTGGCAACTATGACTATGTTGCCCGGCATGGATGACACTCTCATGCACGAGTCACTCTTCATGTTCTTGCGTGCTGTGCAGGCGGCCATGGACGCGGCTGCACGTAAGCACTAACCAGGTGGGAGGTAAGAAGCGCCCTAATGAAGATCGCCGTAGCGGGCAAGGGGGGCGTCGGAAAAACAACGATCTCAGCTGCACTGTGTCTGCTCATGGCCCAACAGGGACGCAATCCACGGGCGGTGGATGCTGATCCTAACAACTGCCTGGGCTACGCGTTGGGTTTTCCGCCGGAGTTGCTGGATGGCCTCTCCCCTCTCTCCGAAATGCGGTCGCTACTAGCCGAGCGCGCCGGCAGCAAGGCCGGGCAAGGTGGGACGTTTCTCCTCGCACCGCCGGTCAGCGACATCATCTCGGAGTACCAAATCACCTATGAGGGCATAAGCTTGATCGTGATGGGCAGCGTAGACGAAGGCGGTTCGGGCTGTATGTGCCCGGAGAATGCCACTCTCAGGACGGTACTGCGCGAGATAGCTGGTGAGGACCGCGATCTGGTCGTGGATATGGTCGCGGGTCTTGAGCACCTTGGACGAGGCACCGCGAGGGCCGTGGACGGTCTGCTGGCAGTTACTCAACCCACCGATGCGGCAATTCGCACACTCCAGCGCATGTTCCGTCTAGCAAATGATATTGGCCTCAAAAAGATCTGGATACTCGGCAATAATGCCGCAAATGAGCGCGAGGCCGACTTGATCCGGCGCAGCTTCCCGGAATTCCCCATCATAGGTATATTGCCCCACTACGAGGGTCTTGTCAGTGAAGATGGCTTCCAGGATCCGGCACGACTGTTCTCAGATCTCAGCGAAGTCCTGGCTGCGCTTGACAAGTATTCCAACGAAGAAGGTTGATCAACAGTGGCAGTCACAATCGTTGTGACAGGAAGAGGCGGCACGGGCAAATCGAGCTTTGCCGCACTGGCCAGTACGCACCTGCAAACACCTCAACTGCTCATTGACGCTGATCCCGACGAGAGTCTCGCCGCCCTACTTGGCGTTGACCTGGCAGCTACGGGCACGACGACCATTTCCGGTGTGCTCTATGATATTCAGACGAACGCTAAGAAAGCCCCATCTGACCTCCGCACTACACCACTCGCCGAGCAGCTTGAATATCTTCTGCACATGGACTGCCTGTATGAATCCTCTGATTTCGATATGCTCGTTCTTGGCGCCAAATGGACCCAAGGCTGTTATTGCCACCCAAACGACATTCTCAGGGCAATCCTGCCCGAACTCGCCGCCAATTACCCAGTCACCATCATAGATTCCCCGGCGGGCCTCGAGCATCTCAACAGAAGGATAATCAACAACGTGGGCGACATATTTGCGGTTATGGACCCCTCAGCCAAGTCGCTGCGCAATGTGGAGCGGGTAAAAGAGATATCTGAGCAGATCGGGATCAATTTCCAGAACTTATATCTTGTAGCCAACTACCGCTTTGACGAGGAGCAGACGGCATCTCTGGCGAATATACCTGGGACAACCTACCTGGGGCATATGCCGCATGATCCAGACGTCGGGGCTTATGACCGCGCTGGCCAGTCGCTGGCTGACCTGCCTGCTGACTCTGTCGCCTCCTCTGCAGTCCGGCAGATACTCCAAAATGCAGGCTATCAGTTGCGCGAGGACGAAAGAGCCATTTGATTCAAAAGGACGGAGCTACATGGCAGCAAGTATATTCGTAGCCGGGATAGGGCAACATACCGGTAAGACTGTCGTTTCGCTAGGATTGATGGCGGGGCTCACACGCCGTGGCTACCGCGTTCACTACATGAAGCCCGTTGGCCAGCAGATTGTCCAAATGGGCTCGGATATGGTTGACAAGGATGTCGCCCTCATCAACACGGTGTACGACCTGTCAACACCTCCGAAGGCGGCCAGTCCTATCTCCATCCCCAGCGGCTACACCCGCCAGTTCATCTTGGGCGGCGATGACAGCGGGCCACTGCTCCAGCAAATCCACGACAGTTACGATATACTAGCCCGGGACGCCGACATTGTAGTCATCGAGGGCACAGGCCATGCCGGTGTGGGCTCAGTTATCGGCCTCAGCAACGCACGCGTCGCACACGAGTTGGGCAGCCAGGTCATTCTGATTACCGGCCCCGGTATCGGACAGCCGATAGACCAATTCACCGTCAACCGAGCCTTGCTGGACGTCGAGGGCGTTAAAATCCTTGGCGTCGTGACCAACAAGCTCTGGGAAGACCGGATGGACGAGGTAGCTTACCCACTGCGGATATGGCTCGAGCGCGAGGGCATTCCACTGCTGGGGGCTCTCCCCCTCCGACCAGTACTTGCAGAGATGACCCTCCGACACATTGTGGACGGTATCCATGCTGACGTAATCAGCGGTCACCGGCATCTCGATGACACGATCCACGAGTGTATCGTGGGCGCCGCACCTGCACGCCGGCTGATAGAAACCGTCGAGCCCGGTATGCTTATTATCATGCCGGGTGACCGAGACGATCTGGTTCTGGCCGCCGTCAGCTCTTACTCAGGCCTTGGCTGTGAGCCGCAAACTGGCCCGGCTGTGTGCCTGACCACCGGACTTCTCCCCAATGAGGCCATTTTGCGGCTTGTCCGCGCGGCTGAAATGCCCACGATCACCTCCAAAATAGGCACCTATGAACTCACCTCACGCATATCCGACCTCGTGGCCAAGATAGGACCCGAGGACGACGAGAAGCTGCGTGTAGCAGAGCAACTCGTAGCCGACTACGTTGACATGGATGCCATTGTCGAAGCAGTAATTCATTGAGCGCCGGTGTCGCATTTATCATGTTCAGCCGGCGTCTGTATGGCACCATATTGCTCGTGGCTATTTTCTCTGGGGGTTTCGGGCGCTGCGTGGCCAACATCTACTTCATTCCGGCCGACATCTCCCGGTGGGCCACTGATAAAACTGACTGTTCACTGTAGGATTTGGGGCGAACTCGGGGAATAGTGCACAAGGTCGCTGGAGGGAGAGACCTTATGGCCGAGAACACAACCACTGAAACCGCCCCATCCCAAGTGCCTGCAACGGCGGAGCTGGAGGCACTGTTGGACGCGCTGGATGTGTCTCCTGAATCCAATCTCATTAACGTACTGCAGAATGTGCAGGTCAGGCTCGGATATCTGCCAGCGCCGGCACTGGAAGCTATCTGCCGTCGGACCAGGATCCCCCTGAGCCGCATCTACGGCGTCGTCACTTTCTACTCCCAATTCTACATGGAGCCGCGCGGACGGCACATAGTACGTATCTGCCGGGGCACAGCGTGTTACGTTCGTGGCGGCAAGAGCGTACTGAACACTGTCAAGAAGGAACTGCGGGTCGAGGACGGGGAAACCACAGACGATATGATGTTCACGCTGGAGACTGTGGCTTGCCTGGGTGCTTGTGCTCTGGGTCCAGTGATGGTGGTGGACTCGACGTACCACGGCAACATGGACTCCCGCAAGGCGCTCAGTACACTAAGGATGTACCGGGAGGACTCGATACAGTGAGTTCAATTAGCTCACCCGAGGAACTGCGTGCCAGGCGTGAAAGCCTTGCCGGGCGACAGCAAGATGCCCTTCGTACCATTACTCTCTGCAGCGGCACAGGCTGTATGGCGTTGGGCTCCGCGCAGGTCTTCGAGGCCTTCGAGGCCCAAATATATCAGCGCGACCTCGCGGACAAGATAATACTCAAACGGACTGGCTGTCACGGTTTCTGCGAGCAGGGCCCTGTTCTGGTGATTCTCCCAGAGAGGTTCTTCTATCCTGGGGTGCAGGTTGAAGACGTGTCAGAGATCTTTGAGCGCACGGTGCTCGAAGGCGAGGTAATCGAGCGGTTCTGCTACACTGACCCGGCGTCCGGTCGTAAAATCGCCTACGAACACGAATTGCCGTTCTACAAGGCCCAAACGCGACTCGTTTTCCGACATAACGCAGAGCTAGACCCAACTGACCTCGACGAGTATATCGTTCGGGATGGCTATGCGGCTTTGGCTAAAGCGCTTTCAGATATGCGTCCCGACGATGTCATCGAGGAGGTCAAGCTGGCAGGTCTGCGTGGGCGAGGCGGCGCAGGCTTCCCAACAGGGCTCAAGTGGGAGCTATGCCGTAAATCCCCCGGTGACGAAAAGTACCTCATCTGTAACGCGGACGAAGGCGACCCGGGAGCTTTCATGGATCGCAGCCTTCTGGAAGGGAGTCCGCACGCGATTATCGAGGGTATGGTCATAGCGGGTTACGCCATCGGCGCCCGCCATGGGATGGTGTATGTCCGCGCGGAGTATCCTCTAGCTGTGCGCAACCTTACTACCGCGCTGCAACAGGCTCGAGAAGAAGGCCTATTGGGCGACAACATTCTCGGCTCTGGGTTCGCCTTCGATATCTCTGTTCACCAAGGAGCCGGTGCATTCGTTTGCGGCGAAGAAACCGCTTTGATCGCATCCCTGGAGGGAAAGCGGGGCATGCCCAAAGCACGGCCGCCGTTCCCGGCGCAAAGCGGCTACCGAGGCATGCCCACTAATATCAACAATGTTGAGACCTTTGCGAACGTCCCCCTCATCATACTTCACGGTCACGACTGGTACGGCGCTATCGGGACCGAAACCTCCAAGGGCACAAAGATATTTGCTCTGGCAGGTAAGGTGATGAATACCGGGCTCGTCGAGGTGCCGATGGGGACAACGCTGCGGCAGATTATTTTCGACATTGGCGGTGGCATCCCTGACGACAAGGCTTTTAAGGCCGCGCAGATTGGTGGGCCTTCCGGCGGCTGTATTCCCAACGAATACCTCGACCTGCCGATTGACTACGATTCGCTAGCCGAGATTGGCGCCATTATGGGGTCCGGCGGGCTGGTAGTAATGGACGAGGATACCTGCATGGTAGACATCGCCCGCTTCTTCATTCAGTTCGTGCAGGAGGAATCGTGCGGCAAGTGCGTACCATGTCGTATCGGCACCAGGCGTATGCTTGAGATACTAACCTCGTTCACTACCGGCAACGGTGCCCCGGAGGACATCGAGCGGCTCGAACTTTTGGGGGCCATGGTGAAGAAAGCCTCACTCTGTGGCCTCGGGCAGACTGCGCCCAATCCGGTGCTCTCGACCATACGTCACTTTCGTGATGAATACGAGGCGCATGTGAATGACAAGCACTGCCCGGCGGGAGTTTGCCAGGCTCTGATTACGTATCGCATTCTTCCAGATGTGTGTACCGGATGTGGAGCTTGTGCCGCCGTCTGTCCGGTTGGAGCCATTACCGGAGAGAAGAAGAAGCCTCACACGATTGACGCGGCAATCTGCATAAAATGTGGAGCCTGCTACCGAACGTGCAAGTTCGACGCCATAGTGCGTGAGTAGCAGCCACTGGCGGTGACAGGGCTACACTTACCGACTACACTGGCGGTGCCGAAGTCAGGCGCCGTGGAGAGGTCTCATGGCTGAGCAGATTACGCTCGAGATAGACGGCGTGAAGGCAACGGTGCCAGCGGGTACGTCGATTCTGAATGCGGCGCTCGATGCAGGCATTGAGATACCGCACTTGTGCTATGATCCCGACTGGGGCCTCCCTCCTAGCGGCTCCTGTCGCCTGTGTCTGGTCGAGGTCGAAGGCGCGAGAGGGCCGGTCCCATCTTGTTCTCACACGGCGGCCGCTGGCATGGTCGTGCACACCGATACCGAAGAGCTTTTACAGATTCGGAAGATGCTCATAGACCTATTGCTATCAGACCATCCTCACGACTGCTTGACTTGTGAGCAGGCCGGCAACTGCGCACTCCAGGACTACGCCTACCAACTCGGCGTGAGAGAGCCCGAGTACGCCGGTGCAGCCGTCAGCGCCGACCCCGTTCGAGATGGGCCGGCCATTGTCTACGATCCCAGCAAGTGTTTCCTCTGCGGCCGCTGTGTCGAGGTCTGCCACAATGTCAATGTCATCGGCGCTATTGACTTCCAGGGCCGCGGGTTTGACACGCGTATCGGGTTGCCGCCGGGACTGCCGCGAGACGAATCCGTGTGCACGGAATGTGGCAACTGTATAGACGTCTGCCCCACCGGCGCGCTGTCCTTTGCCGGCGCCGAGGGAGCCGGGCGTACCTGGGAGCTCGACCGCGTCGCCACCACTTGCCCCTATTGTGGTGTGGGTTGCACGATCGTCCTCCACACACGGGACAACCGCATTGTCAAAGTCACCGCTGAGCCGCTGCTCGGCGTCAGTCGGGGTCAGCTCTGCGTTAAGGGGCGCTTCGGCTTTGACTTTGTCAACCACGAGGCCCGTCTCACTCAGCCACTGATCCGAAGCGATGGCGAACTAAACCCCGCAAGTTGGGATGAGGCGCTTGACTTCGTAGCAAGTCGCCTTAGCGACATCAAGGCGAAGGCCGGTGCCGACGCTATCGCCGCGATGTCGTCGGCTAAGTGCACCACCGAAGAGAACTACATAATGCAGAAGTTCATGCGTGCGGTCATCGGCACCAACAACGTTGACCACTGTGCGCGGCTCTGCCATGCCTCGACCGTTGCGGGGTTGGCTAAAGCATTCGGCAGCGGGGCGATGACCAACTCGCTTGCAGACCTCGACTGCGCTGAGGCCATCTTCGTAATCGGCTCGAATACCACCGAGTGCCATCCGGTAATCGGGGCCGCCATCAAGCGCGCCGCCCAGCGGGGAGTACCACTCATTGTGGCAGACCCCCGCGCCATCGAGTTGACCGACTACGCCACAGTGCATCTGCGCCAAAGGCATGGAACAGATGTGGCGCTGGTCAATGGACTTATGCACGTCATCCTCGAGGAGGGCCTTGAAGACGCGGAGTTCATCGCGCAGCGCACCGCAGGCTTCGAGGAACTGCGAGCCGCCGTAGAGGCATACAGCCCCGAGGTCACGCAGAAGATAACCGGCATTCCGGCAGATGACATCGTAAAAGCCGCCCGTATCTATGGTAGTGCCACCGCCGCCGCGATAATCTTTGCCATGGGTATAACGCAGCACACGACCGGCACAGATAACGTGCTGTCCCTGGCGAACCTTGCGATGCTGACGGGGAATATCGGTCGCCCGGGCACTGGTGTCAACCCGCTCCGGGGCCAGAACAACGTTCAGGGCGCCTGTGACGTTGGCGCTCTCCCCAATGTTCTGACCGGCTATCAGAAGGTGGAAGATGACGAGCTGCTAGGCAAGTTCGAGGCCGCGTGGGGGGTTGCACTACCGGCCCAGCCAGGTCTCACCATAGTCGAGATGATCAACGCCGCCGCCGAGGGAAAGCTCCAGGCGCTGTATGTTATGGGCGAGAACCCGATGCTTAGCGATCCGGATCAGCACCATGTGGAAAAGGCGCTGAGGTCACTCGATTTGCTGGTGGTGCAGGACATCTTCCTCAGCGAGACGGCGCAGCTTGCGGATGTGGTTCTCCCGGCGGCGTCATTCGCCGAGAAGGAAGGCACCTTCACCAATACCGAACGCCGCGTGCAGCGGGTTAGTAAGGCCATCCAGCCACCCGGGGAGGCGCGCGAGGACTCCCACATCGTCTGTGACCTGGCCCGTCGCATGGGCTACGAGATGAGCTACTCCGGTGCGGCGGACATCCAGGACGAGATCGCAACACTGACTCCCATCTATGCGGGAATAACCTACGACCGTCTTGACCAGGAAGGCCTCCAGTGGCCATGCCCGAACAGGGAGCACCCGGGCACGCCGATCCTGCATGTTGGCAAGTTTACCAGCGGTCTGGGCAAGTTCCATGCAGTGGAGTTCATCCCGCCTGTCGAACTGCCCGACGAGGAATACCCGTTCGTTCTCTCCACGGGGCGCGTCCTTCAACACTTCCATACGGGGACGATGTCGCGGCGCTCAGAAGTACTGGATCATCTCGTGCCAGCGGGCGTAATAGAGATGAACCCCACAGACGCTGAACGCCTCAATGTCAGCGATCGCGACACGGTGAAAGTGAGCTCGCGACGTGGCGAGATACAAATCGCCGCTAGGGTGACCGAGCGGGTTGCGCCCGGGCAAACATTCCTCGCCTTCCATTTCCACGAATCACCGGCGAACCGGCTGACGATAGCGGCACTTGACCCGATTGCCAAGATCCCCGAGTTCAAGGTGTGCGCGGTTCGAATCGAGAAGTCCTGATGAAGACTCAGAGGGGTCACGCCCAGTTGAGTATTGCCGCTGCCATTCTCGCCGGTGGGCGCAGCTCTCGGTACGGGGGGCGGCCCAAGGCGCTTGAGCAAGTCGCGCCCGGGCTCTCAATACTGGCTAAGGAACTCAACGAGCTGCGGGCTGCCGGTATCGGTGAGGTCGTCGTCGTCACCAATCAGGCGGACGCCTACTGCGACTGCGGCGCACAAACCATTGCCGACCTCAGACCCGACCTCGGCCCTCTCGGCGGCATCGAGACGGCATTGGCCTACTATGCCCCCAGCTATGA
>CAZCJS010000089.1:0-14714 GCA_964498775.1 uncultured Armatimonadia bacterium | reverse complement strand
GTTCTCTTCGCGACCATGACGAGTTCGCTGAAGGGGTTGCGGGAAGTTGTCTGAGCGCCGCCGAGCAGAGGCAAATGGAGAAGTGGCTTGAACAGGGGCCTTTTGATTTCGAGCAACTGGCACCGGTGGCTGCCTGGCCGGAGGAACTGCAAAACGCGGAAGAACACGGAGTTATCAAGGTGCGGCGAAGTGAGGTCAGCGCCACCATTCGCGCCTATGAGAAGGTGGTGACGCTGGGGTTTGGCGGCCTCAAGCAGCAAGTCGAGGCGAGGTTGACGGCACTGTCGCCTACGGAGCCGAGGGCCGCTCAGAAGGAAGCGAATTACCAGTCATGGCTCCGGGTGTGTGAGGCCGGGATGACACTGGGACTACGCCATGCGGAAAGGGCGCGGGCACTTGCCGCCGCCTGTACTGATGCGCAGCAGCGAGTGGAATGGGAAGAGATTGCCGAGGTCTGTGAGCGTGTGCCGGCCAAATCCGCCCGCAGCTTCCGGGAAGCACTCCAGGCGCTGTGGTTCGCGCACATGATCAGCGTGTGGGAAAACGGGGGCAATGCCGACGCCATCGGCCGCCTGGATTATGTGCTGTGGGGCCACCTGGAACGCGACCTGACTGCCGGCGTACTCACCTACGAGCACGCGGCGGAGCTACTCGCGGCTTTCCTCATCAAGGTCTGCCAGTCCTGCGGCTTCCAGCAAATCACGCTCGGGGGCCAGAGATCGTGGGGCGGTGACGCGACCAACCCGCTGAGCTACCTGACGCTGGATGTCATCGAGGGTCTCCAGCTCGCCCCGTGCCTGTCGGTTCGGCTGCACAAGGAGAGTCCGCCGGAGTTCGTCGCCCGCTGTGTGGAGCTGCTTGCGAGTGGTGACGGAATCCCGCTGATCCTGAACGACGAGGCCGTGGTACCGACGCTGGTGTGGCACGAGATGCCGCTTGACGATGCCCGCAGCTATGCGGCAGTGGGCTCTTTCGAGACGACGGTGCCCGGGAAAGCTAATTTACACACCGTGAGCCACTGGATCAACCTGGCGAAGTGTCTGGAGCTGGCGCTGAATGACGGAGTATGCCTGCTGGACGGTATGCAGGTAGGTCCGCAGACCGGCACGCTGGCGGACTTCGCCTCAATGAAGGATGTATTGGCCGCATACGGCGAACAACTGACCCATTTCGCGCAACTGGCAGTCTATGGGTCTAACTCGACGGAACTGGCGCAGCGTGCGCAACGGCGCCTCCCGTACCTGTCGCTGCTGACGGAGGACGGCGCGCGACATGGTCTAGATATCCTCGAGGGTGGCTCCCTGTATAACTACCATTCGAGCGTGGCCGTCGGGCTCGGGAGTGTCGCAGACAGTCTGGCGGCGCTGGACAGAGCAGTCTTCGCAGAGAAGCGCGTGAGCCCGGATGAGATGCTGGCCGCGCTGCGTGAGGATTTCGAGGGTCGCGACGAGTTGCTGGAGTACCTCCGCGAGCAGGTGCCCAAGTACGGCAATGGCAATGAGCTTCCTGACGGCTATGCGGCCGATCTGGGCCGCCGCTATCATGAACTCCTCGGCACCTATGAGACCCCGACGGGCGCGACCTACTTCCCGTATCTGTTGACGACAGGCCTACTGTTGAGCTATGGGGAGCAGACGGGGGCGGCGCCGGAAGGCAAGCGTGCAGGCGAATTGCCGGGTGACAGCCTCTTGGCAGTAGAGGGCCGGGACGGAGATGGCACTGCGGCGATGCTCAATACGCTGAGCCGGATACAACATGAGACGGCGGCCGCCAGCAGCGCCGCAGTACTCAAGCTCCAGGCCAGTTTGCTGGGAAGCGCCGAACAGCGCGAAGCATTTGCCGACATATTGATGGAGGCGATTACGGCGGGCAACATCGGTCAGTTGCGGCTGGATGTTAGCAGCGCCGAGTGAGTACAGCACGCCCCGGAGGACGCGCGCTGGAACTGTAGTTATGCAAATTCCGGGTACTTGCCATAGGAGGCTGCTGATTCGTAGCCGTTGGTCGTAGCGGAGGGGCCTGTCGCCGAATTGCACGCGCTCGGCGCGTGCAATTCCAGGCTGGCCCAGTCAGGCAATCTCCATAGAATCTTCTTATCCGTGGGCCGGCCTCGGTTACTTCGCTACGCAAAGTGCACCTCGACACGGCCCCTCCATCGGCTACCGGACTGGATGGACACGGTCTCAACGATACTCGCCAGCGCCCTATGGCCTCACAAATCTGCATAATTGCAGTGGAAGCTGAGAACGGGAGGACACTATGCGTCCTCCCATCTTTAGTTAAGCGTGGCAGACGACGCGACGCTGCGAGTTGAGAAGGCTACAGCCTTCTCAATCTGCGCCGAGCCAAGGGTTCATCAGTAATATGGGCCGGCGGGTCAGAAGTCGTTGTAGGCCTTGACGACCTGGCCGGTCTCGATAGATTCCCAGGCGGCGGCAATGACGGCCATCGTCTTGGCGCTCTCGACCACACCGGGGACAGGCTCCAGATCGTTGTCGAGACAGTCCTGGAAATGACGCATGTAGCGGATGACGGCGGCGCCCAGCCCATAGGCGCTGAGGTCGGTCTCCGGCTCGAAGTCGGCGACTAAGGGCTTGTGGTCAACGAGCTTGTCGAGGACAACGCGTACCTGCCCGGGTTCGTTATCGGTGAACTCGGTTTGCAGGCTCCCCTTCGTACCGTAGATCCCAATTTGCATCATCGGTGTCGGCGGATGGATGATTCCATAGAGGCCTGAGACACGGCCGATGACGCCGGACTTGAACTTGATGTTGAGGAAGAAGTTATCCTCGAGCGGGTAGCCCTCGACGAGGTTGCCTCTGACGGCGTTGGCATGGACAGTGTCCACATCGCCGGCGAAGGCGCGAATGGCATCTACGGAATGGCAGCAGCCGCCATAGAGGAAGTCCTGGGGCACGGTAAGACGCCAGGGGGTGAACTCGAAGACGGAGCGCAGATCATGGACATAGTAGCTCTCGATGGCGATGAGATCGCCGAGGTCGCCGTCGGCGAAGAGCTTTTCCGCCATGTAGAACTGGCGGTCGAAGCGCATCGTCTCGCCGACGAGGAACTTCACGCCGTGCGCACGGACCAGCTCCACCAGCCTCCTGGCCTCTTCGAGAGATGTAACCATAGGCTTGGTGCAGACGACATGCTTGCTGGCCTCGATGGCGGCGGCGCAGTGATCGGCGTGGAGATGGTCGGGGGTGAAGACGCAGACGACATCCACGTCATCACACCGTGCCAGCTCGCGATAGTCGAGCGTGCCGAAGGGGATGTCGAACTGATCCATGCAGCGGTCGAGAGTCTCCTGGCGGTGTGTGCAGACGGCCTGGATTTGGTAGCGAAGGTCGGGCTCGTCCTCGAGCAGGGCGAATGTGGAGGCCATGTTAGTCGGCGACATGCCGATGATGCCGAGACGGATTGTCTCACTTGCCATTGTGTGATACCTCGCTTTTCGGCGTTATTCCATGCGGCTTCATTGGTTCTCTGCAACGATGTGCGTCTCGAGCTTCGCTTTGAGTTCGGCGGCGAGGGCGGGCTCCTGCTCGTAGATGTTCTCGCGCTCGCCGGGGTCGTTGATGAGGTCATAGAGCTCGTAGCTGTGGGTGCCGGCGACCGGGTCAGTGTTGAGAATGAGCTTCCATTCGAGCGTACGGATGCAGAAGATGCGGCGTTCATCGCCGGCGACAGCCTGCCATCCCGCAGGCATGGTCTCGGCGTAGACTTCGGGGCGGAACTCATCGGCCTGTCCGAGGATGAGCGGCAAGGTGGAGGCGCCGTCGTGCGGCACGGCAAGGTCAAGGCCGACGATGTCGAAGATGGTGGGCATCATGTCTATCTGCGAGACTTGGTGCGAGATGACCTTGCCGGCCGGCAGCTTGTGCGGATAGCGCATGATGAGAGGCACCTTGAGACATTCGTCGTAGAGGGTGCCCTTGAGGTTGCATGACGTATGGCCGACATGACCCCGTTCTAGCAACTCCTCGCCATGGTCTGAAATTATGACGATGAGCGTATCATCGAGCTTATCAAGCTCTTCGAGCCTGGCAATCCAGCGGCCGACCATGTCGTCGAAGACCCTTAGCTCACCGTCATAGAGGGCGCGTATGCCGGGCGCGTCCTGCGGCTCAAACTCGACAATCGCGGTGCTGCGTTCATGGGCTTCATCGCCGTCGCCGATAGGGTCCTCGCGGCCGGCCTCCATCGCGGATTGCACGTCGGGGGGATGAAGGATCATGCGGGTTCTGACCGTCTCGAGGCGTTGGAGCGTCTGCAGATCAGGCCGGAAATCTTCGTCCACGAACAGGTCGTAGTACTCCTGCGGGGGATTGTAGGGCAAATGGGTTGGATACGGCTGTGCGAGGAAGAACCACTGGGCATGACGGTTATGCTCCATGTACAGCTCGAGGTCCTCGGCGTCACGGGTAAAGCCAAGCGGCTGCCAGCGCATCACCAACTCCCCGTCTATGAGGAAACCGTTGTCTGCGAGTAGGTGCAGCGGCGTGCGGCGGCCTTCCCAGAGGCCCTCATTCATCCAGGCGTTGTAGTGGAACGGGCTCATGAGGCCGTGTATGGCTGTGGTCTGGCCGGTGATGATGGAGACTACGGACGGGAAGGTGTGTGTGGACACGGAGATGCAGTTTTCGAAGCGCACGCCCTCGCGAGCGAGACGGTCGCAGTTGGGTGTAGTCGGCTTCGGGTAGCCGTGGCATGACATGTGCGCCGGGCGGACGGCATCCTCAAGTATGACGAGTATATTCATTTCTCCGCTCCACTCTATGCGTCTTGCTGTTGAGTGTCTTCGTCGCCGCGCCAGATATTGCTGGGTCTGTCGGCATACTTGAGCGCCTGGGCGACGATGTCCACGCCGACCGCCTCACTCCAGGCATCGAGTAGTCTTTGCGTCAATGGGCCGGGCACCTGCTTCATCGGGACGTGATTCACCTCTGACAACGGTAAGATGCAATATGAGGATGTAGTCCAGAAGCCCTCGTCGGCGCTATAGACGTCATACAGCGTGAGGTCGCGCTCGACTACGGGAATGTCGAGTTGAGCTGCCAGTTCGATGACCATGCGCCGGCTGATGCCCTCGAGGACATTGCGGGTGCTTGCGGTATAGAGAACGCCCTCGGAAGCGATGAAAAAGTTGGCTCCGGTGCCCTCGGTGATGTAGCCGTCGGTATCTAGAAGCAGCGCGAAGGCATCAGGGTTGATGGCATGGGCCTGGAGCTTCGCCATAAAGTAGTGGAGACGGAAACGGGTCTTGCCGCGCGGGTCCACGCATGCCGGCGGGACATTGCGGACGTTGGAGACGACAGCCGGCTTGCCCTCGGTGTAGCAGCGGGCGTACTCGTCATACGGCAGTGGGCTTGCATAGGCGATGACGGTGGGCTTGCCGGCCGGGCCCTTCATGACCGGATGGGGAAAGCCCTGTCCGGGGGTCACCTCGGCGCAGACCCAGCAGTCATCATCCGGGGCGAAATTGGCGATATTCGCCGCGATGACCTGATGGATTACGTCGGCCATTTCGGCGCGGGTGATAAGAGGCTGCAAACCGACGTAGCGCATGGATTTGTCGAGGCGCTCAAGGTGGTCGTCGAGCCTGAAGACCTCGTGGTTGAAGGTGCGGACTGCCTCCATGAATACGGCACTGTACATGAAGCCGATATCAAAGATGGAGACCGTGGCCTCGGCTTCGGGTACGAGTTGCCCATTGATGTAAACCAGCGTTGCCACAGTAGTCGTCCTCCATCTGAGTGTATGTGCAGATGAGTTGGTGTGTCGGCATGTAGTTCAGGCGGCCGGCGGCGGGTCGTCAACGAGGGCGATGATCTCACTGGCCCAGATGGTCTGCCGCATCGCGAAATATTCCAGCAGCCTCTCGAAGGTTCTAAAGTCGTCGGCCAGATACATACAGACAGGATGGGCGAGAACAGTTACGAGGCCCTCTTTGCGCTCGATAGCCTGAGCCTGCTGCAGCACCAGTTGGCCCCACTCCTCGATCGTGTAGGAGACCGCACCGAAATCATCCGCCCCGTAGCCTCTGGCGTTGGCGGCCGCAACGAATTCCCGATCGCGATGGGCGTGGTAGACATGGTCATGGTCGGGGATCACGTTCATCGGGTGGGAGATGAGCCCGGCCTCAATGCGCACGGGCCAGAGGTTGCTCGCGTCGGCGACATCTGAGACCAGCTTAATGCCATAGTGGGCGAGCAGAGGATAAGTATTAGGGTCAACCTTGTAGCTGTGAGCGCGCCATGCTGGCGGCGGCTTGCCGACCATCTTTTCGCACAACTGGACATTGCGGCGAATGTCCCATGCCTGGTAGGCGCGCGGGCCGTTCCAATTGCCGGTACGTTCGCCGTACCAGTCGAAAAGCCAACGCGGTTGCCTGGCCCGGTAGCCGTGTCCACCGACCTCAATGAGAGGGCTTTTTGCGACCGGCTCGAGCTCTCGCCATTCCTCGGTGAAGCACTTGCCATTGACGTAGAGCGTGCATTTGACATCGTGCTTCTGAAGCAGGCTCACGTAGCGCCGGGTGACTCTCACTTCAGTCTCCCCGGCTCCGGTGAGAAAGCGCTGATCGTTGGTCCGCAAGGACATGTGGTGGACGTCACCAGTCAGGCAGATCATGGCTGTCTCCCGCATCCGTGCGCAGTAAGCGCGCGCTATGTCGTTGATTTCGCCCCGCGCGGGTACTTGTCCTGCAGAAGAATAGTGCGTGGTGCAGGAAATCGGCAGAGGAGTCGGCAGGCGTTAGGAAATCAACAAAAGGGCGTCAATGATACGGAGGCAGATACCGGCGAGTTTGCTGGAGGGAAATTAGCTGACACGTCTGAGACGCATTGGGTGCGACCGTATGTCGAGAAGTGCTGTCAGGGGAGCGGAGTGGATGTCGGCTGCGGGACCGAGAAGATCACGCCGGATGCGATCGGGATAGACTTCGCAGTCGGTGACGATTTGCTCGGCCAGTTGCCGGCGTGGGCTATGAAGCAGATGAACTGTGTCGAGAAGTCAGGCTTCATCGGCGAGTATAGCTTCTACGTGGTGCTGAAAAACGCCGTTGCAGCCCGCGTCCCCCTGCTTAGACATGCAGGTCGCAGATGTTGGCGCTGGTTATACGGACCGTGCGGCTATCCACGAATTCGGCCCCCCTGTCGAGGTATCCCTGGATGCTGCCCCCCTCGAGCACGCGTATCTCCTGAGTGTATGGCCCCACGAAGAAGTACGGCTGTATATCGCCGGTGCGCTCGCAAGCGATGCGTGCCTGCTCGCGGATGAGTTCACAGGCGGCCTCATGGGAAAGGTGTATGGCCAACTCGCGGCCGAGGGCTGTCTTGACTACCGCGCCCGCGATGTTGGGGATCAAGTCCCGTGCCTCCTCGAACGTGACATCGTCGCCGGTGACAAAGGTGGTTGGGACGCCCATTGTACCGGCCATTAGTGCGCGGCAGCCGAACTCGCCCATCTCGATATCGTTTATCTTATAGTACTCGATGCTCTTTGACGAGTAGGTGTGACATAGCACGCCCCGTTCGCCCATCATCGCGTGCTGGCCGACGAACATGAATGCGTCAAAGCTCTCGTCGAGGTAGTAGGGGGCTCTAATGGGGCCACGGGCGATCAGCTTGGCCTGTTTGTGGAAGCCCCGATGGTCAATGCCGCCGCTGCCGTGACCGTCCCAGACAATGACTTCAGCGGCGGGGTCGAAGTCGAGAATGCCGTCAACAGCGGCGTTGACTTCGCCGGTGAGGAAGTACTCTGAGCGCTGCTTCTCTTCAGGGGTGACGTCGCGGGTCTGTGCGAAGGTGCTGATCATGGCTGGCCCTTCGAGGTCGGTGCAGATGTAGATCTTCATCTCGTGTCATCTCCATCGAGCAGAGTCTGTCGGTGCGTTGGGCCCAGTTTTCAGCGGATGCAGCTCAGGTGATCCAGATTGGAGAGGCCCAGGCCATGTGCCCATCGGCCTGCTTGACGCGCAGGTAGTAGAAGCAGAAGCGCCCCGGCGGGCCGAACTCGGAAGCGAGCATGATGTTGTCGAGTGGCTCGTCATCGGTCATCGTGTCTGAGAATGTCAAGGCGTCCGGCTCAATGCGGCGGATGACCTTATTGTTGCGGAGTAGTTCGACGGTGGTAAGCGGCTGAGTTCCGGCAGCTCTCACGGTGAAGGTACGCGGCCCCGTGTACCCCTCCAGTTCCGAGCCCATCGGCATCTCGTCAAGAGCGAAATAGACCAGCATTTGCTCGCCGCTGGTGCCGTAGCAGCGCCGGGCTTTGAGTGCATCATAGAGTGCTTCGCGGGTCATGTCTGTGGCGAGGACGCCGGCAAGGCCGCGACCATCATTGACGCCGAAGGGCCCGTTGCCCGGCTGAGCCATCTGGTTGTCGGTGCTCGCGATGAAGCCGAGGCGGTGCCCCTTGAGAAGAGCCTCCTGCACTGAATGAGGTCCGCCAAGCTCACTGGTGCCCCAACGCGAGTAAATCTCGACCAAGCGCTCGCTAGGTGCGAGTGGGCGGTCCCAGTCGGCGGGCCAGATGTAGCGGGTGTGATGGGGCACAGTGATCGCCTCGAAGCCGTCGAGAGCGGCCCAGAGCGCCTCCGGTTCGGGAACATCGGCGGCGAGGTGCGGATCTCCGAGGTCGTACTCCGGGCCGCGTTCCCATGCGACCTTGAAGTCCCGGGCCTGTTGTGGAGAGCGGAAGTAGGCTATGCGATGGCCGCAGGATATATATGTCTCGCAGCCGCAGATGGTTACCAGTTCGCCGGAGCTATTGTACTCCTCGTTGACATCGAGATAGCGGTGCCAGATATCCTGGGTGAAGCGGTCGTTGCAGGAGTTGTGCTGATAGACACAGGCGCAGAAGTCGAGCAGCGAGTACCAATAGGCGTATTCGAAGGGCTGGCGGAGGGCGTCATCAGTGAGGCCCAGGTAATGGGTGTGGAGGTCCCCGAAATAGACGTTGTAACCTCCGAAATCAGCGGGTCGTCCCATGGGATTGCTGCGCGCTACGAGAGGATTGTCAACATCGTAGGCTTGGAAGTACTCGAACTGGGCATGCCCGCTGGGCAGCATGACATCTGACTCCCGCTTTTCGCTGCTGTGTCGGACTACCCCGATGTCGCCGGAGTCATCCTCCTGACGCCAGATAGCCACATCGCCGTCGTAGCCCTCGGCTCCGTTTTCACCGACACCGTCCACGACGACAAGGCGAACTGTAACCTCGCTGTCGGGTGCTGCTACGGAGGGCACGCGGAGACGGAGCTTCGCGGCCGGCCCGCCGTGTGCGACGACGGCGGGGTTACTGACCAGCGGCCTGAAGAAATCATCATCCGGCAACTTCGCGAAACTGGCGAATTCGTGCCGGATCGCCATCTTCGGGACCTCGATTTCGGGGCTTTTCGGATCGGAAAGGTACAACGTCAGCACTTCGCCGGCACTCAGCGAGGCGTCGGCAGTCACCAGGCGTAGAGCGAAGCTGAAGCCCGCCTCAATGAGCTCGGATGTGACGGTGACGCCGCTGCCCGAGGGTGCGTGTGCGGTTACCAGGCAGAACGAGCCGCCGGGATGGTGATCGGTGCGGGTTGAAAGCTCCGGATGTAGCTCCCGCCAGGCCATGCCGAGGTGCTTGCGCCAGTGCCGGGGGATAGTGATGATGAGTTGACTGCCTGCCGGGAAGTCGAAGTCGGTGGGGGAGAAGTCGAGCCGCAGATGCAACGGCTCTCCGACGGTGGCTTCATCGGGCAGCGCCTGCGCTGCGACGGCAATCGGTTCGCGGTCCGGTGCATCGAGCGCAATCTGCCGGTATATCTCATGTGTGAACTCGCCGGGTGTTTGGGCCATATCCGCGCTTCCAGTCCATTCTTTGTGCATAGGCGGTAGGTTTGTGTGTGATACCGGCAGTCAATTCAATGGGGGACGGCAAATGACCTTCTCGGGTGGAGGGATAATATGGCGGAGATGCACGTGACTGGCGAAGAGGTGGAAAAAGTCGGGGGGGGGGACTAAGTTCCCGGCTCGCCGAGGACCATGTTGTCCCGATGGACGACCTCGCGGTGACCGACGTGACCGAGGGTCTTGGCTATGCGGCTGGTATGTAGCCCGCGGATGGTTTCGACTTCGGTGGCCGAGTAGTTGGTCAGGCCACGGGCGAATTCAAGCCCGTCGGGTCCGCTGATCCGCACCAGGTCGCCGGCCTTGAAATCACCGCGGACCTGGGTCACGCCGATGGGCAGGAGACTGGCGCCATCTGGATGTTGCAGGGCGCGGCGGGCACCGTCATCAACGCTGATAGTGCCGGCGGGTTCAATGGCCGTCGCGATCCAGAGCTTGCGTCCCTGTACGGCTTGCCCCGGGATGAAGAATGTGCCGATCTCCTCGCCTTCGAGGATACGAGTGATGACTCGTTCGGCGCGACCGCTGGCCATGACCGCCGCGATGCCGCAGGCGGCCAGCATCTGAGCGGCGGCGAGCTTGGCGGCCATGCCGCCCTTGGATTCGGGGCCGCCGGCGCCCTCGGCACAGCCGCTCACGTCATCATCCGCCGCGACCCTGGGGATCAGCTGCGCGTTGGAGTCAAGCTCCGGATTGGCGGTGTAGAGGCCCTCGTAGTCGGAGAGGTAGATGGCCAGGTCCGCCCGCGCAGTGGCCGAGACGGTCGCCGCCAGCTTGTCATTCTCCTGGAAGGTGATGCCCTCGATGGAGACGCTGTCATTTTCGTTGATGACCGGGATGACGCCCTTGGCGAGCAGCGCCTCGATGGTGTTACGGACGCACAGGTAACGGTGGCGGGCCGACATGTCATCAGTGGTCAGGAGCATCTGTCCGCAGGAGAGGCCACGGGATCTGAGCGCCTGCGACCAGTGCTGCATCAGGGCGGGCTGTCCAGCGGCCGCGGCGGCCTGGCGCAGAGGCAGACTATCCTCACTGCGGCTCAGCGCGAGGATGCGGCGGCCCAGGAATATCGCGCCGGACGTGATGATGATGAACTCATGGCCCTGTTCGCGGAGAGTGGCCATCTGCCGACTCACGCTGTCGAGGAAGGCGGTATTGAGGCCGGTCGCCCCGCCGGTAATCAGCCGCGTACCGACCTTGACGACGATGCGCTTGCAGGTAGCCAGTTGCACGCGCTCGGTTATCGGTGAGGCAAGCATGTCAGTTACTCTCTCGCCAGGTAATCGCCGCTACTGAGCCACTTGTATGTCGTCAGCTCCGGCACGCCGACAGGACCCCTCGCATGGAGCCGGTTCGTCGAGATGCCGATCTCAGCGCCCATGCCGAACTGGCCGCCGTCAGTGAACCGCGTCGAGGCGTTGTGATAGAGGCAGGCGGAATCAATCTCGGCAAAGAAGCGCGCGGCGTTGTCGGCATCGTCAGTGAAGATCGCCTCCGAGTGCGCCGAGCTGAATTTCTGGATCTGCGCAATCGCCTGCTGCAGAGAGTTTACCACGTCCACGCTGATAATCAAGTCCAGATACTCGGTGTCGAAGTCCTCCTCGGTCGCCGGCACGACATTCTGGCAGGCTTTCTGCACCGGCTCGGTACCGCGTACCTCGACGCCCGTAGCCTGCAGGTCCGCCACAATCGCCCTCAGCGCGGCCGGGTTGTCCACATGCACCCACAGGTTCTCGACGGCGTTGCAGGTGCCCGGACGCTGAGTCTTGGCATTGTTGACGCATGCGACGGTGCGCTCGATGTTGCAGGTGGCGTCCACGTAGATATTGCACAGCCCGCGGTCATGCTTGAGCACCGGCACCGACGCATTCTCGACGACGGCGCGGATAAGGCCCTGTCCGCCGCGCGGTACGATCAGGTCCACATACTCATCGCACCGGATCATCTCCACCACGCCCTGGCGATCCGTGGATTCGATAATCTCGACACACGACCGCGACAGGTCAACCTCCTCGCACGCATCAGATAGTAGCCCCGCCAGCGCGATGTTCGAGTGGATCGCTTCCTTGCCCCCGCGCAGCAGTACCGCATTGCCCGCCTTAAGGCACAGGCCCGCCGCGTCCACCGTCACGTTCGGCCGCGACTCATAGACGATGCCGATGACCCCCAGCGGTACGGTGATCTTCCTGATGAGCAGGCCGTTGGGGCGCGTGGTCTCGGACAAGACGATGCCGAGCGGGTCGTCGAAGCCGGCGACCTGCTCCAGGCCCACCGCCATGTCCTCGATGCGCTCGTCAGTGAGCAGCAGCCTATCAAGCAGCGCCGCCGACAGCCCCGCCTCCTCACCGGCTTTCATATCCGCCGCATTGGCTTCCTTTATCATTTCCACCGAGCCGCGTATTCTGGCTACCATGGCCCGCAGCGCCTCATTCCGCCGCGCATCCGTCGCAACCCGCAGCCCCCCCGCCGCACACTTCGCGCTGATCGCCTTGCTAAGCACTTCATCCTTGATGTTCATATTGGCTTCTCCTAGTGTTGTAGTCAAGATGGCAGGGCCGCATGGTGGAAGTGTAGGAGTTCAGTCAATAAGGCTCGGATCCCGGTCGGCTGTGCGTATGTGAGATGCGGCGGAGGAGATTTCGGCGGGCGAGGTGATTGCCCTCCGGCAAAGAAAACGCACCACATCCACTGGCCCGGTATCGCAGCTAGTTCGCAATATCGCCAGCATGTTGTCAACCATGCGGGATTGGGGAGCATCGCGGTCGTCCTTCTCCCAGTGATACAAGGACTGACGCGTCGTTCCGACAAGTGCAGCGAAGTCGGACTTGGTCATACCAAGGTCGTCCCGCAATTGCCTGATCTCCGCCGGCGACATGATGCGGCCCTGCTCCGCCTGCGACTGGTCGAAAAGCGCCCTCCAACGGGCGTATTCACGCCCACTGAAGTGATGAGCCCCGCAATCATCGCAAACGCCGATGACAGCCTCAGGCACGACGAAGGGGACATTCTCAAACTTCGTCTCGTAATTCTGGACAGTAGTCGCTCGTACCGTCCCCTTGTGACATTCCTGGCACTTGTAACCGAACATGTTAGCCCCCCTTCTGTGTGCATTGAAAAAGTCAGTGCCCGCACCATCGTAACTCAGCGCTCATAGTGTAGCCTTTTCCACGTGCGGTCTCAAGGAGGGAGATGACGAAGTGCATGAACAGGCGGGTTACTGGTACGTACCGGCCTCAATTGTCAGGTACGCCGTCCAACTGCGGCAGCCGCAGCAGCACACTCCTCGTGATCAGCGCCGCGCCGAGGCCGATGCCGAAAAGCACGCCTCCCGCTAATACGTCGAAAAGCGCCGCACCGGCCGCTACCATTGCCCCCACAGCCGCCGACAGCAGCAGTATCTCGTAGCCCCGGCAATGCTCGATGGCGATGTGCCTGCCGATGAACCACGCCACAAGGGCTGCTGCCCCACCCAGCGCCAGCGGCAGCAGCACCATGAGCGGCTCGCGCCAGTTGGGTGGCATCGTGAGTGCCCATGCCGCGCCGACAAAGGTTCCCGCCACCATCCCGCAGACCCCATGACCGAAGACGGTCAGATGCGGGCGCGGCTGCGGGGCTGTGCCGGTCACAAAATCGTACCCGCACTCCGGACATTGCCTGCTGTGCCGGTCCAATGGTAGCGGAAATCCGCAGTGAGGGCAAATCCTGTCGCGCCTGCGTGGATTCATCGGTACACCTGCTGGGTTCGGTAGAGGGAGACCTATTCGCGACAGAGACGGAGAATCCTGCCGCACGCACTCAGTGCCAGGGCTTTACGCGAGCGGCATGAAGCTAGGAAGCTTCGCCTATAGGTGAATTGTCTGGCAGCTTGGGCCACGGATGGGGTTCCCGCGAAGTGTGCACTTCGGGCCGACAACCCAAACTCGCACCAACCTACTCCGCGGCCTCGCGCACCTCTCTGAATACCCGCAGGAAGTTGCCACCCCAGAACTTCAGTATCGTCTCCTCCGAGAAGCCCCGATCCAGCAGCTTCTGCGTAATCTGCGGCTGGTACGTCGGGTCCGGCGGTACCGGTTTGGTGGTGCCGTCGAAATCCGACCCATAGCCGACGTGGTCATCGCCGATCAACTCGATAGCGTACTGGATATGGTCAATGAACCGGTCGAAGGTGCGGTTCTCCTCATCCTCGGCGATGAAGCTGCGCGGGCATGAGATGCCTATCACTCCCCCCTTATCCCTCAGCAGCTTCAACTGATCGTCGGTCAGATTGCGCCAGTGATGTGACAGCGTGAAGCAGTTCCCGTGCGAGAAGACAACCGGCGTCTTTGACAGCTCGATGGCTTCGTAATAGGCGGCATCCTTGGTATGGGCCAAATCAACGACGATCCCCAGCCGGTTCATCTCCTGCACGGCGGCCTTCCCAAATTCGGTCAAGCCCAGGTAGTCTCTGCGCGCACGTTCTCTGTCCGCGGGCGTGCAGAAGCGCCCCGAGATATCCGGGCTGCGCAGGCCGTCAGGGTCCTCCTCGCCGTGGGTGAGTATCGCCACTCGCAGACCGAGCTCATAGAGCACCCGCAGTATCCGCAGGCTCCTATTCATGAACCTGCAGCACTCAACCTGGGGCACGAGGCCGATTTTGTCTTCGGCCTTAGCGCGCTCGATGTCCTCCGGTTCCAGTACCAGCAGGAAATCATCGGGGTAGTTGTGGACGTGCTGGAAGATCGGGTCCCACAGCTCGATGGCCTGGAACAGGTCACCGCAGCCGACCATGCAGTTGAAGGCGGTGGTGCCTCCTGCACGCAGGCGGGGCAGGTCCACATG
>CAZCJS010000088.1:0-14789 GCA_964498775.1 uncultured Armatimonadia bacterium | reverse complement strand
ATTCTTCTAGCTGATTTATCGGGCCTAAGTAAACAATGAGTATAACCAAACTCCGTTGCCAGAGTCAAGCTTTTTTTCCATCCCGCCTAATAATCTTACCATTGTCTGTTCCCAACCATTGCAAGTACCTAGCATCTCCAATACCTAATCACAGGCGTTCCTCCAGCTCGGCAAGCCGCTTCTCCAGACTCGCCTGACGCAGCGCATTCGTCAAGTCACCCCGCGTCCGTTCGATCATACCCCTCGCTGCGTCCGAACGCCGTCGCAAACCCAGCGTTATCGCATCCGGGTAGTCAAAAGACATGATCATGTGGTAGATGTCCTCCATCGCGCTCAGCGAGGCCTCGGCACGCTCCGGTTGCCCTTCGCGGATCAGGTCCAGCACGTGCCGCCGCAACTCTCCCACCACTTCCGAAAGCCCGTTCAGCCATACCGCCCCGGAAACACCCAGTTCCACCTCCGTCGGTACTACTTCACCCGACAGGCAAGCGATCACCCCGGCCGCCTCTACGTATTCCTTCTCCGAATCGCCGACAAAGCCGCCGCCGCCCAGCCACGGTGCCTCCGCCAGCGCCTCCTGCATCTCTGTCACCAATCCCGCCGTTTCCGCAAGCTGACGCCGTGCTTCCTCAACATCATGTCTGTGCATGTGCTTTATTGCCGTTGACGACGACATCACGATCTCTCGCGACAGTTTGAATGCTTTCTCACGGATAGCGTGCAACCCATCGAGTTCCAACCGAATCCGTTCCGCAGTCTCTTCTAATGCGTTGAGAATAGCTGCCACCTCCAGATTATATTATGCCCAGCCGATGTTGTCCGTACCGCACCAACAATTTCCGCGTCTCCACCCGACTACTCGGCACCCATCTGCACAACCTCTGCTGCTCCCAGTTCTACTGCCTTCAGATTCAGTGGTATGTGACCATGGTGCCGAGGTGGCAGCACAACCCGCAATGCCGCCTCGAAGCCCGCGGGATCCAGCATTCCCTGCACCTGCACATAGGCCCCCAGCATCACCATGTTAGTCACTTGCTCGTTGCCCAGCTCGGCAGCTATGGCGCTGGCCGGAACTTCTACCACACGTGTCGGACCCGCATCCACCGAGCCGGTCAAAGACGAATTGGCAACAATGAAACCATCCGGGACGGCACGGTGCAACTCATCGGCCACTGACCGCCGCGAGAACAGCAGCAGTGAATCCGCTCTGCCCACGATCGGGCTCCCCACTTCTCCATCAGATATGATAACTGTCGCCGACACCCAGCCCCCGCGTACCTCCGGGCTATACTGGCTCACACTCGAAACTTCCAATCCCTGCCAAAGCACCATATGGGCCAGTATCGCACCTGCCGAATCAACACCCTGACCGCCGATCCCCACCAAAAATACTCGCTCTCGCATCACAGCCCTTTCTCAACCATCGTAGTCCACGAAAACACTCAAGGGATATTGCGGCAGCATCTCATCTCGGATCCATTGCATGGCTTCCAGCGGCTGCTTGTGCCACCAGACCGGGCACGTGCTGAGCAACTCCACAAGGCTGAACCCGGCTCCATCAATCTGGCTCTGAAATGCCTTCCGGATGCTGCGTTTCGCGCTCCGCACCGTCTTCGGGTCTATCATCGTCTCCCGAGCCAAATATGCAACCCCGGGAATGGCCGACAGCATCTCGCATATCATCATCGGCATTCCCGACAGCGCCGGGTCCCGGCCCAGCGGCGTCGTTGTCGTCCTCTGCCCCACCAGCGTCGTCGGAGCCATTTGCCCACGCGTCATTCCAAATACCGCATTGTTGAGGAATATCACCGTAATCTTCTCGCCGCGCTGCGCCGAGTGTATTACCTCGCTCAGGCCGATCGCTGCCAGATCTCCGTCGCCCTGATACGTGAACACAATGCTCTCCGGACTCACCCGCTTGATGCCTGTAGCAACTGCGGGCCCCCGACCATGTGCCGCCTGTACCGCGTCCGTATTGAAATACTCATAGGCATAGACCGAGCAACCCACTGTCGCAACCGCAACCGTCCGCTCGAGGATGTCCAGTTCCTCAACTACCTCCGCAATCAGCTTATGCGCCGTCCCATGCGTGCAGCCCGGACAGTAACGCATCTGCACATCCGTCAGTCCCGCCGGGCGATGATACAATACCTCCGCCTCGGCATGACCCACTCTCGTCTCCGACATAACAACCTCCCGTCACCGCAAAACTCGATGAGCAACGCTCCGACTCCTACAACAGTTCCTTCACCCGATACACTACTTCCTCCGGAGTGAACACTACCCCGCCCGAATGACCGATCAAGTCCACGGGGCACCGTCCCTCGACCGCCAACCGCACATCCTCTATAAGCTGGCCCCATGACAGTTCCACACTGATGATCCGCGACACCCGCTGCGACCACTCGCGAAACGGCTTCACGGGAAACGGGAACACGCTTATCGGTCTGATCAGCCGCGCCCTGATACCCGCCTCCGCCAGATCGTCAGTCGCCGTCTTGCACACGCGCGCCGAGATACCGTACGCGGCCAGCGCGATGTCGGCGTCATCCGCCCCGTACTCCTCCCACCGCACCTCATTCGCTTGTGCCTCGGATAAGCGTCCCGCAATCCGCTGGTTCAGCGCTTCCATCACTTCCACATCCGTCCACAGCGAGTTGACTATGGCCCGCTGTCTGCCTTCGCGCGGTCTGCCCACCGCCCATTCCTGCCTCCGCGGCGGTGGCTCCCGGTGCTCCCGCAATTCCACCGGCTCAGACATCCCGGCGAGCAACGCATCACCCAGAATCATCACCGGCGCACGGTACCTCTGCGCGATTGGGAAGGCCTCGAAAGCCCAGTCATGGAGCTCCTGCACACTCGCAGGCGCAAATGTCAGGCAGCGCCCATCACCGTGCCCCGCACCTCGCGTAGCCAGCCAGTAGTCCGACTGGGCCGGACCGATATTCCCAAGACCCGGCCCACCCCGAACCATGTTCACAACCACGCACGGCAGTTCGCTCCCCAGCATGTAGGAGAGCCCTTCCTGCATCAGCGAAATACCCGGCGACGAAGAACTCGTCATCACATAAGCGCCCGTAGCAGCCGCCCCATAAACCATATTGATCGAAGCCAATTCGCTCTCGGCCTGCAGGAATACGCCCCCCACCTCCGGCAGGTGCTCGGCCATGTACTTCGGAATGTCGTTCTGTGGCGTTATCGGATACCCGAAGAAGTACCGGCAGCCGCCGGCGATCGCACCCTCCGCTAACGCATTGTTACCTGTCATCATGACACGTTGAGTCATGACTTCACGCTCTCTTCCACCACGACAGTGTATATCTCGATACACGCATCCGGGCACATCAGAGCGCAGTTCATACAACCGATGCACTCCTCCGGCCTCTTGACCTCCACCGGATAGAACCCGGCCTCATTCCGCTGCTCTGATGTCCCGAGAACATCTTGCGGGCAGAACTCAATACACAATCCACACGCCTTGCAGTGATCCCGGTTGATTACGACCTCAAAACGCTTCTTCATCCTGTCTCAGCCCTCAACTGCCGTGCAGCTTTGCGCGCATTTTCGCCGCCCCGGCCAACGCCTCTTCTGCATGTTCCAGCGCTGCGCCGGCCTCCTCGTCGCCATACATCCGCGCGATCTCAGCTACCCGCTCTTCGTCCTGCAGTTCTCGCACCTCTATTTTGGTCCGCCCGTCCACTACACGCTTGCCCACCACCAGATGTTGGTCAGCGAAATTTGCCACCTGTGGTAGGTGCGTCACACACAGCACTTGCGCCCCCCGTGCCAGCGCCATCAGCTTCTCGCCCACTCGCTGCGCCGTCGCGCCACCGATGCCGACGTCAATCTCATCAAATACGATTGTGGGTGCCTCCGCGCCCCGCGCACACATGCACTTCAGCGCCAGCATCAGACGTGACAACTCCCCCCCGGACGCCACCTTCGCCAGCGGCTTCACTGGCTCGCCCGGATTCGCGCTCAGCATGAACCGCACGTCGTCCACGCCATCTGCACTCGCCGCCAGCCGACGTCCATCGGGCATCAACACGCCGTCCGCATCTTCCCGCGTCGTGAACTCCACCTCAAAACGTGCTCCCGCCATCCCCAGCTGCGCCAACTCCCCCGCAATCCCAACTGACAGCTCCTTGCCCAGAGCCTTCCGCTGCTTGCTCAGTGCGGCCGCCCGCTTTCCGGCCTCCGCACTTCGCTCCTCGACTACCTGCGTCAATTCCTCCAGCCGCTCCGTACTGCCCGTAAGCCGTGCCGCTTCCACAGAGGCATTCTCCAAAAAACTCAGGATTGCCGTAACGCTGTCCCCATACTTCCGCTTCAGACCCGCGATCGCATCCAACCGCGTCTCGACGCGCTCCAATAACGCCGGGTCCAGGTCCACAGTCTCCAGATAGTCACTCAAGGTGCGCGCCACATCATCGGCCTGAAACGCCAGTCGCTCCAACTCATCAGCCGCCTCTGCCAGCTTAGCATCTACCTCACCCACGGACGCCACTTTGCCGGCTGCATCCCGCAGAGCGTCTTTCGCCCCCAGTTCCAGCTCCCCGCTACCCGCCACCAGACTGCTTGCCTCTCCCAGCACCTCCAGCAGGCGCTCACCTGCCTGCAGCCGTCGCCTTTGCGTCTGTAATTCCTCTTCCTCACCCGGCTCCAGGCTCGCAGCCTCGATCTCCTCAACCTGGAATCTCAGCATATCGAGGCGTCGCGCTCGTTCCTGCTCGTCCATCTGCAGGCTGCGCAGTTCGCGGCGCACCCCCGTGAACTCCCCGTAACTCGCTCCATAGTCCTCGCACGAGTCCAGATGCTTCCTACCCCCGAACTGATCCAGGTAGCGCAGATGGCTGTCCTCGTGAATCAGCATCTGGTGCTGGTGCTGCCCATGGATGTCGGCAAGATGACGGCTTACCTCCGCAACCAGACTCAGCGTGCTCGCACGCCGGTTTATCCGGTAGCGGCTCTTGCCGACCCCTATCTCACGCGACAAAATCACTGTTTCGTCGCCGTCATCGGCCAGACCGTTATCAGCTAGGATCATCAGTGCCGCTGGCACATCACTGGCATCAAACACCGCTTCCGTCAGACAAGTCTCGCTGCCGTCTCGAATTACCTCGGAGCCGACCCGTTCGCCCAGCGCCGCGTTCAGCGCATCAACAATAATGGATTTGCCCGCTCCTGTCTCACCAGTCAGCACCGTATAGCCCGGCCTCAGGTCCAGTCGCAGAGCCTCAATCAACGCGAAGTTACGCACTGTCAACTCAACAAGCATGGGCAACTCGCCAAATCCGTATGGGTACTATCCACCAAGCCCGGGCATCAGCTTCTCGACCAGATTCGCGAAGTAGAAATCCCGCCGCAGCCGCACCAGATGCGCCTCATGTGCCGCCCGTTTCACCACCACCGACCACTCCAACGCCACGGCATGCGTCTCCTGACCGTCCATTGTCGCTCGAATCGGACCGGTATGCCTCTCATCACGCGGCACAGTAACCCTCACCTCTACAGTGTCGGGGAGTACAATCGGGCGAGATGAAACGGTGTGCGGGCAGATCGCGGTCACTATTATCGCCGACACATTCGGCTCGACCACCGGCCCACCCGCTGACAAGTTATAGCCCGTCGAACCCGTCGGCGTAGCCACGATCAAGCCATCCGCGCGGTACGTGCCCAGCAGCTCACCGTCAATCTCCGTCTGCAGGCTCACCATTCTCTCGCCGTCGCGTGACGAGATCACTACGTCGTTCAGTGCGCTGTCCTCTACAATCACCTCGCCGGCCGCATTTTCCAAAGACAATGCAAGCATCTGCCGACTCTCGGTCATGTAATCTCCCGTCAGCACCCGCTCCAACTGCTCCATAGTCACATCAGGAGCATCGGCGGCGAGAAACCCGAAGCTGCCCACATCCAACCCCAGCATCGGCGTCCCGACGGGCCCTGCACAACGCGCCATCGAAAGCAGCGTCCCGTCGCCGCCAAGCACGATCACCAGATCCGTGTCGGCAAGAAACTGCTTGTCACCATACGCAAATTCATCGCCACAGTGTCCCCTGAGCTGCTCCGAGACCCGCACATCCACACCCAACTCACGCAGGCGACGGGTGTACTGCACCGCCCAATGCAGTGCTTCCGGTCTATGGGTCGCCGCTATCACTCCGACACGGCCAATCTGCTGGTTCAAACCTGACGCTCCCTGTTGCGTGTGTTGCATCAGCTTGTTGCGTGTGTCACATCAGCCCGTCGCGCTCTCGGCCGCCGGCGCCAGCCGCTCCAGATTCTTCCTTGCCGGCTCACACGCCTCGTCCAACTCCAGCGCACTATTATACATCTTCTTCGCATCATCTATCTTCCCCTGGCGCTCCAGCGCGACACCCAGGTTGTTCGCCGCATTCGCCGAAGTCGGGTTCTGTTTCAGCGCAATCCGGAAATGTGCCCCCGCCTCGACGTACTTCTCGCGCTCAAGATAGATAAGCCCGACGTTGTTGTGCGCCTCCGCACTATTCTCATCAATGGACAAAGCGACGAGATATTCCTGTAATGCCTTGTCCTTCTCACCCGCGGAATGGTAATTGCCGGCCAGCCCGAAATGCGCTTCCGAGCTCTTCGGGAAAGCTGCGACTGCTGCCTCCCATTGCTTCTGTGCCCCGCTCTTGTCGCCTGACTGTTCGTATGCCAGAGCCAGGTTCACACTCGCCATCGCCAGCTCCGGGTCAGCCTTTACCGCCTTCTCCAGCGGCTCGATCGCATCCCCCGGCCGACCTAGCTGCTGCAACGCCCAGCCCAGATTGTTGAGGCAGCGCGCATCGCCGGGTCTCACCTCCAACGCCGCCCGATAGGCCTGCTCGGCCGCCGCCATGTCGGACGTCGCTGCATGGGCCAGTCCCAGGTTGTAATGCGCCGCGAAGTTTTGCTTGTCCAGCGCGCTCGCCGCTTTCAGCGCCGCTACCGCAGCCTCATACTCCCCAATGTTGTAGAGCGCAATTCCCAGACCCAACTGCGTTTCCGCATTCTCCGCATCGGCTGCGACGGACTGCCGATATGCCTTCGCCGCCGCCGCATTGTCTCCCGTCGTCACATACAGAATGCCCAGTGCACCCAGTATGTCCGCGGAATTCGGCCGCAGTTTATTCGCCGTCTCATACTCCCGGATTGCCTTGTCATACCGTTCTGCCTGCCACAGCGCCTGCCCGAAGTTGATATGGACATTAACGTCCTGCGGTGACAGCTCCAGCGCCTTGTTGAACTCGTTGAACGCCTTGTCCCACTGCTTCAGCCGCGCATACAGGTTCGCCTGGTTGTAGCGGGCGTCCGCGTAGTCCGGGTTCTGTTCCAGCGCCTTCTCGTACTCCGCCCTCGCCTGGTCCAGTTTCCCCTGCGCCAGATACACATTTCCCAGATTGTTATGCGCCTCTGGGTACTTCGGCTGCTTCACGAGCGCCTGCTTCAGGTAGTTCTCCGCATCCGCCAGATCATTGGCCTGTAACGCCGCCGAACCCAGCCAGCACATAATCACCGGATGATCCGGTCGCTCAGCCAGCGCCTTCACGAACAACTCCTTGGCCGCCGTGAAATCGCCCTTCTCATACGCCGCCACTCCCTGGTCGAATATTGTCGGCTCATCCGCCCACGATATCACCGCCAGGCATCCAACCACAACCAACATCACGCCAAGTACCACTCCCCGCAGTCTCATCCCAGCACCTCCAGTGCCTGCCTAATCACCGGCCCATAGACGACGGAGCCAGCGATATCTTCTGCTCCGAACTCACAAGCTTCACCGCTGCATCCGTTATCGCTTGTGGTGACAGCCCTGTCAACTCCCAAAGCTGCTCTACACTGCCATGTTCCACGAACTCATCCGCTATCGCCACACAGCCCAGCGATGCCTCAAATCCATTCGTAGCCAGGAATTCTCCGACCGCGGAGCCCAAGCCGCCGGCAAGCACGTTCTCCTCCACTGTCAGGATCTTCCCGCATTCCGCTGCGGCCCTCCGCAGGCACTCCTCATCCAGCGGCTGAACGAAGCGCGCGTTGATCAGGCGCGCCTTGATACCCTCATCTGCCAGCAGCTTCACGGCTTCCCCCGCATTGTCAACCATGCGACCGATGGCAAAGATAGCCACATCGTTCCCCTCCGTCAGCGTCTCGGCCCTGCCGATGCTCACCAGTTCGGGCTCGCTCGAATAGTCCACCCCACTGCCTGTGCCGCTCGGATAGCGAATCGCGCTTGGCCCGTCGTGCGTCAGGGCCGTCGCCAGCATATCTTTCAATTCCTTCTCGTCCTTCGGAGCCATCACCACCAGCCCTGGTACCGTACGCAGATACGACAAGTCAAATACGCCGTGGTGCGTGGGGCCGTCATCTCCTACGAGACCGGCCCGATCCAGGCAAAACACAACCGGCAGCTTCTGTAGTGCCACGTCATGAATGATCTGGTCATACGATCGCTGCAGAAACGTCGAATAAATTGCCACTACCGGACGCAGTCCGGCAGCCGCGAGACCTGCCGCATATGTTACTGCATGACCCTCGGCCATCCCCACGTCGAAGCAGCGCTGCGGGAAACGATCCCGGAACTCGCACAATTTCGTCCCCACCAACATCGCTGCCGAGATCGCGCAGATCCGCTTATCCTTCTCCGCAAGCTCCCCTAGCGCGTCCACGAACACCTGCGAGTAGCTCGGCTTGTCCTTCGCAGCCGCCGGCTCCCCGTTCTTCATCACAAACGCATTCGTCCCATGAAACCGCGCCGGGTCCTCCTCTGCAGGCTTATATCCTTTCCCCTTCTTGGTCAGCACGTGCACCAGGACCGGACCGTTCAATCTCTTCGCATGACTGAATATCGCCAGCAACTGCTCGATATTGTGACCGTCTATCGGCCCCAGGTACGTGAAGCCGAACTCCTCAAACAGCATCCCCGGAACGACCAGGTGCTTCACACTGTCACGCAACCGGTCCATCGCCATCAGCATCGTGTCGCCCACGCGCCAACGCTCCAGCACCCTCGCCACATCCGCACGCGCCTTGTGCATCCGAGGTTGCAGCGTCATCCGCATCTTCGACAGGTATGACGCCAGCGCACCCACATTGGGGCTGATGCTCATCTCGTTGTCATTCAGTACTACCATCATCCCGACACCCTGATGACCGGCCTGATTCAGCGCCTCAAACGCCAGCCCGCCACTCAAAGCCCCATCCCCGATCACCGCGATAATCTTCTCTTCACCACCGCGCAGGTCGCGCGCGGTCGCAAAACCCAGTGCTGCCGAAAGCGAAGTCGAGCCGTGACCTGCACCGAAAACATCATACTCACTCTCGCAACGCCTCGGGTAACCTGACAGGCCACCTAATTGCCGAATCGTCTCCAGCTGATCTCTCCGACCCGTCAACAGCTTGTGCGTATAGCACTGGTGACCCACGTCCCAGATCAGCTTGTCCTTGGGCGTGTCGAAAACCCTGTGCAACGCTATCGTCAGCTCCACCACACCCAGGTTCGGCGCCAGATGCCCGCCGGTCTCCGAGACTGTCGTTATCAGCCGCGTCCGAATCTGCTTCGCCAGACGCCGCAACTCATCCGGACTCAGATTCTCCAAGTCCTTGGGCGATTCTATGCTGTTAAGCAGCGACTCCTTGTGGCCCTCTCCGTTGCCTGCTTTCATAGTCACTCATCCCCGAAGGGGTTACCGGATTCCCCGTCTTCGTTGTCTGCGCCGTTCCCCTCTTCACTATCGGCAACGACACCTTCCGCCTCCTCCTCGCTTCCCTCCCTATCATCCGCGGCCGTTACCAGCTCCTCGATCGCCGCCTCTGCCTCCTCAAGCAACTTCGCACAATGCTCGCTTAACGCCATGGCCAATTTGAACGTATCTATCGCCTCGGCCAGAGCCAGATCCCCGGCATCAATCGTCTCCACCAGAACCTCCAGGCGCTCCAGCCCCTCTTCAAATGACAGAGCACTCACATCTATCTTATCCATTCCCGACTCCTCATCCCACTGCACGCGCATACCTCCGCGCAGGCCACTAACCTCCCGGCTTCACGTCCCCGACATCGGCAGAGATATCCCCGTCCGTCACCGCTATTGTCAGCCCGTCACCTCGTGCCACACATCTGACACTCGTTACCAGACTACCGTCTTCAGTCCGCCGCACGATGCTATAGCCGCGCCGCAACGCCGCCTCCGGAGCCAGACCCTCGAGACGCGCATTGAGCCTCTCCAGCCGCGACCTATCACTCTTCCCAAACTGCCGCCCGTGCAGCCTCACCATCTGCTGCACGTGGTCAAGCCGCTCGCGCTTGCCTCCTGCAATCAGCTCTGGCCGCTGCAGCAGCGGATGCGACATCGCGCCCTCCAGCCGCTTACGCAGCCCTGCCACATATTCGCTCCGGATCGCGTAGCCCCGCCGCCGCACCGCACGCCTGTCTATCCCCGCGAGCCGGCTCGTAGCTGCCTCCAGCCGCTCTCGACGTATCTTGCCTGCCTCGGCGGACCTCGCCGCCAGCGCTCTTTGCGCATCATCCAGCCGTTGCAGCTTCGTCTCAACAAGCAACTGCGGGCGCTGCAATGCCGGATACGACATCACCTGCCGCAACCGCGCCCCGCGCTCCTGCATGATGGCCTGCAGCTTCCCCGATGCGCGATCCTGCAGAGTCTCCACGTAACCCGCCAGCTCATCAGCATCCGGAACCGCCATCTCTGCCGCATGTGACGGCGTCGCCGCACGCGCGTCGGCCACAAAATCAGTCAGTACGTAATCCGTTTCGTGACCCACCGCGCTGATCACCGGAACTCGGCTGGCAAATACCTCCCGTGCAACCGCCTCCTCATTGAAGCACCACAAGTCCTCCAACGACCCGCCGCCGCGTCCCAGTATGATCAGGTCCACATCTGCACTGCCCGCCACCCGCAGGGAACGCACGATGCTACTGGCCCCCGTCTCCCCCTGCACCACTGTCGGGATCAGCTTGATGCGTGCCAACGGGTAGCGCTGTCCGAGTATCAATATCATGTCCCGCGCCGCCGCGCTGCCACTCGAAGTGACCAAGCCTATTGCCTTCGGAAAGCGCGGCAAGACGCGCTTGCGGTCCTCGGCGAATAGCCCCTCTTCCTCCAGCTTCGCCTGTAGCTTCTGATACGCTGCTGCCAGCTCCCCGACACCGTCCCGCCGCATGAACCGAACAATCAGCTGGTAGCTGCCCTGCGGTTCATAGATCGTGCAATTACCGCCGGCCACTACACTCATGCCATTCTCAGGCTCAAAGCTCAGGCTCCCGGCCACACCCCGGAAACACACCGCCGGCAGGATGTTCCGCTCGTCCTTCAGCGAGAAGTACATATGACCCGACGACGGACGCCGCAGATTCGACACCTCGCCGCGAACCATTATCTCGCTGAGCAACTCGTCGCGCTCCAACAGACGCTTGATGTAGCCTGTCGTCTCCGACACACTCAGAATCGGATTGCGCAGTTCGCTCAAACCTCTTGCCACCTGACTGCAGACCGCGACAGTGTCTGCCAACATATCGAGGGGAGTGCCACTCCGCACCCTGCAACTCAACTCGGATTCACTGAGGCCTGCTCGCTGCGCACGAAGGCACCGAGTACCCCGTTGACGAACTTCCCCGACTCCTCGGTCCCGTATTGCTTGGCCAGCTCCACGGCCTCATTGATCGTGGCGCTTACTGGAACATCGGGGAAATGTAGCAGTTCTGCAATCGCCAGACGCAGAATATTGCGGTCAATGCCCGGCATCCGGTCAATGGCCCATTCGTGCGAAAATCCCTCGATGTGCTCATCAATCTTCAAGTGGTCTTTGAAATACGCCTCCGCAAGCGTAAGCCCGAACTCGCGGATCTCAGGGACAAGCCTGGCTGCCTCTTCCCGCCCCAACTCCCACTCCTCGACGAGTACCCGCAGCGTGTGCTCGATGTCGCCCAGCACACGTCCAAATGGTTGTTGGCCCACGTCAGTGGCGAACAATACGCTCAGAGCCAACTCCCGGGCCTTCCGACGTGCTCCCGTTTTCACTGCAGGCCTCCCGAGCATCTTGTTGACAATGCCAAGCCTCACCAAAACCTTGCCAAGCTGCAAGACAACTCACTTATTTATTCCCTTACTCACTCACCGGTCCTGAAGCAATTGCACCCACTACCGCCCCCACCACGATGCACAACAGTACCAGTACCGCCGCCCAGAAGCCTTTCACCACCCACACCCCGCCTATCACCGCGCCCGCACAGGCCCCAACTACCGTCCGCCAGAAGGGCCCCACATCTCCACCATCTGTATTCATCGTCTACCTCCTACCGCCTTCACATCCGCCGCTGAATGAAGTTCACGTCCACCTCTCCGCGACGGAAGAACGCGTTCCCAAGAATCCGCAGGTGGTACGGTATCGTCGTCCGCAGGCCCGTGACCAGCATCCCACGCAGCGCAGCCCGCATCCGCTCGATCACATGGGCCCGGTCGGTATCCCATACGATCACCTTCGCGATCATCGGGTCGTAATACGAAGATATCTCGCTCCCACAGCCGACACCGCTGTCTATCCTCACGCCCGGGCCCAGCGGCAAACGCCACTCCTTTATCACACCCGGCGAGGGCGCGAAATCCCGCTCGCCGTCTGCCGCAAGAATCCGGCACTCCATCGCGTGACCGTTGAACCAGATCTTCCCCTGCTCGCACGACAGCCTCTCGCCTGCCGCTATCCTGATCTGTTCCCGTACTATGTCAACACCCGTCAGCATCTCAGTTACCGGATGCTCCACCTGCACACGTGTATTCATCTCAATGAAATAGAACTTCCCGCGCTTGTCCAGAACGAACTCTACGGTGCCCGCATTCACATAATCAACAGCCCGCGCCGCCGTCAGTGCAGCATCCCCAAGCCGCCGCCGCAGCGAACTGGATACACCCGGCGCCGGCGCCTCCTCCAGCAGCTTCTGATGCCGGTGCTGGATCGAACAGTCCCGCTCTCCCAGATGTACCACATTCCCGTGAGAATCCGCCAGTATCTGGACCTCCACATGCCGTGCATCGGCGATAAACTTCTCCAGGTACAGACCGTCGTTGCCGAAAGCCGCCTTGGCCTCTGCTCTCGCCGAACTCATCAACTGCTCGAGCTGCTCGGCATTGTGCGCGATACGAATCCCTCTGCCCCCGCCGCCGCCGATCGCCTTCACCATAACCGGATAGCCCAATTCATCGGCAATCAATCGCGCGTCGCGAGCGTTTTCCACCGGACCGTCGCTGCCCGGAACCACCGGTACGCCTGCATCCCTCATCACCGACCGCGCAACCGCCTTGTCACCCATCTGTTTGATGACACCAGACGACGGCCCTACAAAGCTGATCTTGCACGCCTCGCAGATCTCCGCGAACTGGGCTACCTCGGACAGATTCCCGTACCCGGGGTGAATTGCCTCCGCCCCGGTGATCACTGCCGCGCTGATCAGGTTCGCCACGTTGAGGTAGCTCTCCGAGTTCGGGGGCGGCCCGACGCACACTGCTTCATCCGCAAGTCTCACGTGCAGAGCGTTCGCATCGGCCTCCGAATACGCCGCCACGGTCGCAATATGCAACTCCCGGCATGCCTGCAGAATCCGGCAAGCAATCTCGCCACGGTTCGCTACCAGCAGTTTCTCGAACATCAACAACTCCCATCAGCGATGCCGCAAGCCGGACCGTTTCTACCGGTCCACCGCGGCTGACCTTAGCTGCTCAGTACTTCGGGTGCATCTCACACCATACCCGGCCCGCTGTCGGATCGTACTTATACGGCTTCCCGCTTACTGGGCATTTCGTTATCGAATCCATTTTCAGCTCGGCCAGTGAAGCCGGGGCCGGCTCTCCCGACATCGTTTCCGCCTGGATCGCTGCACGCAGTTGGCTCAGGTTGCTCTGGCACTCCACCGACTCCGCCTTCTCTATCGCCCGCGCCGGAATCGACTTTTGCTTGCCGTTGCCCTTCTCACCGCCGAGACCGTAAAGCCCCACCGCGAGCGCGCCGATAATCGCAAGCACCACGATCATACCCACAAGTGTGAATCCACGTTCGCTACTCATCATTCTGACATCTCCCGGCCTGCACCGCAGTGCCAACATCTTCGACACCACCTCATGCCTCAGGCCTGATGACCAGCAGACCGTCGCCGTACTGCACCGCCTCGCCGTCCTCAGCGATGACTTCTACCACAACCCCTGCTACGGGGCTTATCACCTCAGTGAAGTTCCGCAACGCCTCTATTGTGCCGATTTTCTGACCATCGCTTACCATATCCCCGACACTCGCCAATGCTTCGTCGCCCGGCTTGTTACCACGATGGAAAAGACCCACCAGACGCGCCGTCACCACCGTTGTCTCCTCGGCCCGATGCTCACGCCCATCATCACTCCCCACTGTATCACAGGGCGTATCTGCAGCGCTCTCAACGGCGATTGCGGCCTCGCCATTTGCACCGGAACGACGCCGCAGCTTGATCCGCTGCCCGCCATCGCGGACTTCCAGTTCCGCCGCCTTCGAGTCATTCAGCATACCGATGAGCTGCTCTATCCGGTCTCGGTCCATGTGCCCAACAGGCCCCCGTTCAATGCCCTTGCCCCGCCGGCGGCTATTTCACCCGCTCCATGTACTCTCCTGTTGCCGTATCAACCCGGATCATATCTCCCTGATCAACGAACAGGGGTACGCTCACCGTGACGCCGCCCTCAATCACCGCCGGCTTCGTTCCCCCCTGGGCCGTATCGCCGCGGACACCCGGATCCGTCTTCACTACCTCTCGCT
>CAZCJS010000087.1:0-15129 GCA_964498775.1 uncultured Armatimonadia bacterium | reverse complement strand
GGCTGGCCACCCTGGGAGGTCGGTAATGACACCATGGCCAAAGCACAGGCGAAACATCCCGATTTTCTCCTCACCATGGGCTTCATCCGCCTGGGCGAGGACACCCCCCGCGAGGTGGATCGCTGCAAGGACCTCGGTCTCAAGGGGCTGAAGGTCATCCTCCCGCTCGACCGCTATGACGCCGACGAGTACATGCCGATCTACGCGCGTGCGGCCGCGCTCAACATGCCGATTCTATTCCATCTGGGTATCGTCGCCCGCCAGGTTGCCTTCGATCAGGCCCTCGATGTCTCGATGGCACGCATGAGACCGGTCTATCTCGACCGTATCGCTCGCAAGTTCCCGGAGCTGAGTATCCTCGGCGCTCATCTGGGCAATCCCTGGTACGACGAGGCCGGCGAGCTTGCCCGGATGCACCCAAATGTCTATTTCGACATCACCGGCTCAACCTTCAAGAAGAAAACCCCCGAGTATGTGTCCGAGGTTTTCTGGTGGGCGCGTAACGAGCAGTACGGGATGATGGGCGACAAGCATCCCTATCAGAAGATACTCTTCGGCACCGATGTTGACCCCGAGATGATGGAGGATGTCAAGAACGACTACCAGCAGTTTATGGATCATGTGGGCATGGCGCAGGAGCACCGTGACATGGTCTGGGGCGGCACTGCGGCACGGATATTCGGCCTCGAGGAGTAACACGCCCGAACTCGCCATCCCAGCGTATTCGCTCACCCCAGAAGGATGAGGCTTATTGTCCTGACGCCGCAACCGTTTGCCGTCTGGCCAACACGTAGGGGAAGCGTATGGCGATGAGCTCACCGCTCATGTAGCTGACGAATATCTCTAAAAAAGCGGCCTGTGGGACACCTCCTCCAAGTCATTCACTCTCGCATTATTCCCCGAGCCTCCGGACGAAGTCGCCATGTACCTCTGCGGCCCACGCCTTTATCTCGTCCCAGTCGCGGAAGTCGTGCGTACCGCTGGTGGGGAAGCCGCGGGTTTTGCAAATAGCTGCCATCATCACGCGTAGGGGAATACTGTACTTGGGGAAGTCATATACGCCAGCGAAGTTGCCTATTGCTACCGCCTCCAGATCGGGTACCAGACGACGCACCTTGGTCACGTATTCTTCCTCCGCGTACTGCTTGGCCTTCTCATCGGCCGCCGCGCCACTGGTAATGAACAACGCCGTCGGTCGCTGGCAAAGCGCATCCGCGTTAGTCTTCAGGAACCTGCGCGCCGGTGCCAGCCATTTCGCATACCATATCGGCGCGCCGACCACCACGGCGTCATACCCCGACACCTCTTCCACCTTCCGGCACCGCGCCACCTCAACTTCCGAGCCGGCCTGGCGCATTAACTCGCCTATCGTCTCGGCGATCTCGACGGTTGAGCCGTGGCCTGTCTCATACGCCACCAATATCTTCATCTTCGTTCTCCAATTCGTCATCGTCACCATCGTCCTCCCTGATGCTTCTTCACCATCCCGCACGTACAAGCCTGCCGGATGAGCCCAAATCCGTTACAGCACTGCATCCGCGACAGGGGAACTTCCCGATATTATGCTGCGTCCAACTACAGAGCATAGTGGCCAAACGCAGGAGGTGAGCTGAATGGCAAGACGGAGTCTGTTGCTGGCGGTAGTGGTCGTTCTGACGACAGTCGGTTCAGCGTTCGCAGATGGAATGTTGATTCCCGGACCGGTGGCGCACATCATTCCCGATGAGCCCTACTTCACGGTCAAGTATCACCATGTCAAGTGCGACATCAACAACCAGGTGGCAACAACGTATGTGGATCAGGTCTTCGTCAATGAGAGTCGCCGTGAGATGGAAGCTACCTACATCTTCCCCTTGCCCGCCGGTGCCGTGGTTCAGAAGTTCACGCTCCATGCCGATGGCAAAGAGATCTCAGCGCGGCTGCTCGACAAGGACGACGCCCAGCACATCTATGAGGACATCGTCCGCCGCCGCAAGGACCCGGCCATCCTCACCTACGCCGGCGAGAGCATGTACCAGGCCAAGATCTACCCGATACCGCCCGGCGGCGAGCGGCGCATCGAGATCCGCTACACCGAACTGCTCCATGCAGACTCCGGCCTCGTCGGCTACGTGTATCCGCTCAGCCCCGAGCAGCTTTCTCATCGCCCCATCGAGAGTGTGGTCTTCGTCGCCGATATCTACGCGGCCCAGCCGGTGGGCAACGTCTATTCGCCCAGCCATGACATCGCGGTGAACAAGCTCAGCGACCGTCATGTCCGCATCTCCTATGAAGAGAAGAACACGCTGCCGGACCGCGACATACTGCTCTACTACAATGTCGCCCAGGACCCGGTCGGGCTGAGTGTCATCACCTTCAAGGAGCCAGGCAAGGACGGCTTCTACCTGCTGCTCGCCGCGCCGGCGGTCGAGCAGGCAACTGAAGAAGTGGTGTCCAAGAATATCTGCTTCGTACTCGACACCTCCGGCAGCATGAGCGGGGAGAAGATCGAGCAGGCCAAAGACGCACTCACCTTCTGCGTCAACAGCCTCAACCCTCAGGACCGCTTCGACATCGTGGCCTTCAGCGACAGGATCGTCGAGTTCGCGGGCAAGCTGGTGGTGGCTGATAATGATCGTGTCAGTGAGGCCCGTAAGTTCATAGACAAGTTCGAGGCTCGTGGCGGCACCGACATAGACACGGCCCTGCGCACGGCCCTGCAGCACCGCCTCAGCAAGCAGGTCAACTACATTTGCTTCCTTACTGACGGCGAGGCGACGGTGGGGGAGACCAACAACGCGCAGATAGTCAAGAACATTGCCGAGGAAGCGGCTAAGGTCAGCGGCACGACGCGGCTTTTCGTCTTCGGGGTCGGCTATGACGTCAACACCAACCTGCTCGACAACCTGGCGCAGGGCAACGGCGGGCTGACCACCTACGTGCGGCCCAGCGAGGATATCGAGGTCAAGGTCTCGAGTTTCTTCGCCAAGATCGCCCAGCCGCTGCTCACGCAGATTAGTATCGCTTACGGCAGCGCAGAGACCTACGATACCTTCCCGCACCAGTTGCCAGACCTCTTCCACGGCTCGCAGTTGGAGGTCTTTGGCCGCTACAAGGCCGCGAGCGCCGGCCATACAACCGTCACACTCAGTGGCAGCACAGCGGCTGGCTCAGAGACTTTCGAGCTCTCCTGCGACTTCCCCGAGACACGCGCCAGCACCGACTATATCGCGACGCTGTGGGCGTCACGGAAGATCGGTTACCTGCTCGACCAGATCCGCCTGCATGGGGAGAGCAAGGAACTGGTTGACGAGATCGTCAAGCTCAGCATGGAGTATGGGATACTGACTGAGTACACGGCCTTCCTCGCCGACGAAGACAGAGCGATAGCTGCCGAGGAAGTAGCAGGTCGGGCCGGCAAGATCATGGACAATGTGTATGCCAGCGCGAAGGGAGCCGGTGCCACCTCGCGGGCCCAGAACGCTCAAGCGATGCAGTATCAGACCACCGCGGCGGCGACCAATACCTATCTGGATGCCGCAGGGCAGCGGCAGCGTATCGCCAATGTCCGCAATGTCGGCCAGCGGGGCTATATCCAGCGGGACGGTCGCTGGGAAGACACCCGCTATCAGCCCGACCAGAAGGTCGAGCTGCAGGTGCAGGCCTACTCGGAGGCCTACTTCCAGATCAGCCGCGCCTTCCCGCAGGTCAACAGCCAGCTTGCGGTGGGGGACAAGGCCCTCATCATGCTCAACGGCCGGCTCATCGAGATCGGCGCTGAGGGCAAGACGACCCTGACCGCGGAGGAACTCAAGGCCTTGAGCACTGCAGAGACGACGCCCAACCATGGTCGCCTCGATCTGCAGCAGCATGAGTTGACACGGCAGCCGCAAAACCGTGCCCGGCTGGTGCTATTCGGGCTTGCAGGTCTGCTCGGTGCAGGGCTGCTCAGACGCCGTCGGAGTTGACAGCGCGGCGGCGCTTGATATGGGCAGCAGCAAGAAAGATGGCGTCCGGAGAAGAACGAGCCGGGCGCCATCATTGTCATTATCCTGTTACGGCCTCATAGTACGCCGGTGCACGGCCTCAGCTCACTCGACCTGCGCCATCCATTCTCGCATCCGCCGCACGCCCTCAATCGTCGCCTCGCGCGGGGTCAGTTCACTTCCCTCATACTCGAAGTTGATGCAGCCCTCGTAGCCATAATCAGCCATCGCCTTGAGGCCGCCGAGTTGGTCCACGTCACCGTCGCCGACGAGCACCGCCCGGCGGTACTGACCGTCCAAAAAGACCCGGGCCCCCGGTTCATCCGGCGAGCATATCTTCCAGTCCTTGAAGTGCGCGTGGACGATGTACTGGGCGCTGTTGTTGAACCCCTCGGCCGCGGTTTCACCACCGGTCGTGACATTCCCATTGTCAAAGGTGACCCGCAACTGTGGGATGCGGGCCACCGCCGCATTCACATCCGCCGAAGTGATGAACGGGCTGAGGTAGTGGGGGAAATTCTCCACCGTCACCGTTACCCCGGCATCATCGGCGAAGCCGATTGCTTGCTCCAGCCCCGTCAGGTAATTGTCCCGCGCCTCATCGCGGCTGAATTCTTCCTTCCCGCTGACCGGCAGCATGACTATGTCGGCACCGAGTGTCACCGCCGCCTCGATGCCCTGCTTGAAGGTCTCCGCCGCCGGCTTGCGCTCCTCGGCGGTCGCGAAGTTAAAGTCAGCACTAAAGGTGTGCACCACATTCTTCAACCCGTAGTCATCGGTAATTGTGCGCAGTTGGGCGGCATCATAGTGGTAGGTACTCACCCAGTCTATGACGTCAATGTCCAACTCGTGGCAGAACTCGCACAGGCCCTTGGCGTCGAACTGCTCGTCTTTTTGTAGCCCGCGCGCCATCGTGTAGGTCATCATGGATATTTGCATATTGTCAGTCCTTTCCTGATTAGCTCGGTTGCTTATCCGCGTCTGCCCATAGCTCGTTGAGCATCCGCAAGGTATGTTCGACCAGTTGCTGCCCACCCTCGGGCCCGACCTCGTTGCAGTACGGCCCGGCCCCATAGCTGCCACCGGCCAGCGAACGGGCGGTCGGCAGGTAGGTGCCCGTGTACTCTCCGCCGCTGGTCAACTGCACCACAAAAGTCTGTTGTGCCGGACTACGTGCCTCAATTCGCAGCCCATAATCGAGATAGAATTCGAAGCGGTTGGTGGCAAAGGCGATGTCGCCGAGCCGGATGGCATGTACTTCCTCCATCACAAATGGCTGCTCCTTTTGCGCCTCATAGCGAGCCATCACCCGGTGACAGCGCTTAATCCGCACGTGACGTATCGAGGCTGCCCGCGCATCTTCAGCGACCTCCGCTTCCGCCCTCGCGAGATCACTCCGCACCATTTCCATGTCGTCATCGGTGATCATCAACCGCGCCACCGGCACTTGCTCAACAAGATGCCGCAGCGGCAAGCGTTCTCGCGTGTCCTTGCGTGCCAGTGGCAGGACGTCGTCCACCGCATTGGCGATACGGCGCCCCAGTTCCTCGCGACGGCTTACTCCACGGAGTTCCAGCATTCGCTCCTCCTCCGCCTTGTGGAGCAGCGGGTGCGGTGACTGGTCCCCGGCCGCACTGGCCTGCGGCAGGATGAAGATGCCTTCTCCATGCCGCTTGCGAATCGCCACCCGTGCGTCATGCCAGAAGTCGGCTGACACATAACTTGCACCCTCAACTTCCTGCGACGGACAGGCGATATTCACCACGATGCCGGTCAGGTTGCCCTCCGCATCCCACGTGTACAGCAGGTCCACGCCGTGATCCTCGTAGCCCTCAATGTGGCTGAACTCCGGGTCATTGGTGTTGCCATACATCTTGCTGACACCGTCGGCTGCGCGACCAAGAGGCTGTTGCTGAGCTTCGCGCTCACCGTATTTGCTGAAGTAACTCACGCGCCGGTTATGGCCCACTACCGCATGACCAAAGCCCCACCCGACGCTGGCTGGCTTGCGCGTACGCCAGGCTTCCTCGACTGCCTCCGCCACCCGCTCCACGAACATATCTGCGTACTCGGTCGTCGTCATTTCTCCATCCACCTGCGGGGGATAGATTCCTTCCCGGGTGGCCGGTCCGGTATGGGTATGTGTGGCATTCAGTAGAAGCTTTTCCAGTGCGAGTTCCGGTACCCGCTCCCCCACTGCCTGATGGCATCGCTCGCGTATTGCCGCCGCCAGCGTGCACTGGTCGCATGAAACCAACACGGCGCAGTCTCCACTTTCCCCCTCGGACAGCGCCAGCGCTGTTACTGTCAGCGGATCATGCACTTCGGTGGCCACCCGCGCATGGAACTGCCCATACAGCACCACTGGCAGGCGAGGTGTGATGTCTCTTTGGGCCCAACCGACTAACAGCCGGTCAGATTCATCGGCATTCATACTCTGTATTTCCTCCTATCATGTTTGGTGCGCATTTATCAACTCCAGCGCCAGATCGGCGAGGATGTCGCCGGCCTCCGGCGCAAGTCTGCTGCTCATGGCGAAGGTTGTCTCATAGCCGCCGCGCTTGAACGCTTCCTTATGTGGCACGTATCCGACCATCCCGTTGGCGCAACTAACTACTAACGCCCTCGTCGGATGAGCCTCCTCCTTGATACGCAGGCCATGTTGCACGAAGTACTCCGCCGGGATGCTCACCAGGCCGTAGTCGCCGAGAAAGAGCGTTTGCACTTCCGCCGGTTGGGTCCCGCGCGTCCTGATCCGCTCCACCAGTGCCGGCATCTGCCGGTCGTAGACGGTCGGGTCCACGAACCGTTGCCCGCCCTTCACCGTTCCTTTGATCTCATCGTCGGTCACGGTCCGGTACGGCAACTGCACTGTGGCCTTGGCTGCTCCGAGTGTCCAGTCATCACGGTACTCAATCTCGGCAAGCGCCTTGTCCGCATCGTCCGCCAGCGCCGCACCCAGCTGCTCCTTGTTCGGTGTTTCCACCAGACCGCGCGCATCGGCAAAGTGGATATTGCCGCAGGCTCCGTTGAGGTACAGTGTTACGGGAACTCCCCGCTGTTTCATTTCCTTGGCGAGGCTCCCCGGGAAGCCGGCGCTGAGCTCGCCAGTGCCGCCGTGGTGAGTGGGATGGCAGGCAAAGTTCACCAACACGCCCAGCAGTTCCCCGTCACCCTTTGCCCGCGCTGCGATCACGATGAATTCCGGATCAATCGGTCCCTCAAAACACAGTGCGTCGGGGTCGCTGAAGGCTCCGTGGGTCTTGGTCGTGCCGCCCCGCATGATGACCCGCCGGTTCCTTGTGAGGCCGAACTCGACGCACCGTCCGATGCCCAGCTCGGCCGGCTCCATCTTCTCCAGCACTTCTCCGAACAGGTCTACGATCTTGCCTACCATCGTCTCAACGTACTCATCATCACGATAGCCGCCGAGACCGGCCACCGCCGGACCGGCGTGATTATGAGTCGCCGAGACCATGATATTACCGCCGGGGAAGCCGTACCGCTCTTCGATCCGCTGTCGGATAACGTTGGTTGTGGTCCAGCGCACGCTGAGCGTGTCGAGCTGAATGAACGCGATCCTGCCCTCACCACTGTCAAGCACCGCCACATGGGCATACAGCGGGTCCAGCACTTCATCGGACACGATCTTCTTTATCCAGCCGATCTTACGCGTTCCCACCGGCGGAGTGATGTCAACCTCACCAAACCCGGCCTCCAGGCTCATTCCGCCGCCTCCCAATCAACCTCTTCGAGCTGGTCGAGGTTCTCCATGACCTTGCGGAAGCCGGCGGCGGTCTTCTCCGCGACCTCCGGCTGATTCGGTGCTCGCAGCGGTACGGTCATGCCGGTGTGGGAAGCCGCGTGCTTGTCCGCGACCGGATACTGCTCAACCGAGTAGTCCACCGGCGCCGCATGCGGACACGACCACGGACAGCCATGCCCGTAGCCGTTCTTGGCCTGGAACACGGTCATCCTCGGCAGGATGTAGCTCTGCCACACGCCCGTCTGCACTCCCTCCGCCTTTAACGCCTTGACGAGTTTGTTCCGGAAGTCGGCCGCATCGTCGCCGTGTCCCAGAGCTTCCATGTCGAACCTCGTCGTGTAGTTGTACCAGGTATGCTCATGGCCTGCAGGCTCCGTCGGCAGGATCAGATACGGCACATTTTCGAGGCATTCGGTGAGTCGCGCGGCGTTCTCCTTCTGCTGCGCCAGATAGCCGTCGAGCTTCGTCAATTGCGCTCGCCCGAACGCCGCCGTCAGGTCGTTATTGCGATACATCCAGCCCAGCGCGTAGGCATGGTAGTCGCGGCTTTCGGCAGGTGTCCGCGTCTCCCCGAACGACCACAGTTGCCGCGCCCTGAAGTTCAGGTCCTCGTCATCGGTCACAAAGAAACCGCCCTCACCGGAGCACAGACACTTATTCTGGTTGAGGCTGAAGGCTGCACAATCGCCCATCGTCCCCACTTTCTGCCCCTTGAAGGTGGCACCATGTGCCTGGCAGGCATCCTCAATCACCTTCACGTCATGCCGCCGGGCAACCTCGAGCACCTTATCCATGTTCACCGCTAGGCCATGGAGGTGCACGGCGATTATCGCCTTGGTCCGCTCGGTAATTGCCGCCTCGATCTTGTCCACATCAATGTTGATTGTGTCAAAGTCCAGGTCCACGAATACCGGGATCGCATTATGATGCAGCACACATGTCACCGACGATGACCACGAGTACGCAGGCACGATCACCTCATCACCCGGCCCGCAGTTACACGCCGCTACACACATGTGCAGCGACGCCGTTCCCGAGTTCGTAGTGATCGCGTACTCGTTGCCATTCCATTCGGCAAATTCCTTTTCGAACTCCTGGCAGTTGGGCCCGAAGGTATGTGTATCTTGCTCCAGCGAACCCATCACCATCTCCCGATCAATGTCATCAACCGGCGGCCATGGCTTGACCGTACCCGTCGGACAGGCAGGCTCTCCACCCAGAATCGCAAGTCGTTCACTCATTACTATCGCTCCTTTGTCATGTCACTGTAATACACCAACCATGCTCATCTCTTCACGACTACGGTGACCTCTTCCGTGCCACCGCCCTGCTGCAGGTGCAACAAGTGTGGTCCCCGTCTGCTCACCGTGGCGTAATTCTCCATTGTCACCGTGTCACCGGGGCCGTAATCATATATGACGAAGCGGCTCAGTCCGTCGCCGTCAAGATCGCCGAACTCCGCCTGTAATTTCGCCGCGCTGACGTCCTGGCCCTCGCCCTTGGCGATACGACAGTTATATTTCGACACATCGCTGAGCGGATAGAGCACCTCGCCCGTCTCATTGGCCAGCGTCTTGCCGGCGTAGTAGCCATACGGATATAGCCGCAGATAGATGCTGCTTGTCACAACGCCATCATCACATTCCTTGACGAAGCCCTCACCGATACGTGGATCGAGAGCGAAACTCAGCCGGCAAGCGCCATCAACCAACTCGGCCTTCTCAGCCTGATACGATACCGAATTGCCCTGTGGATTCGTGATGCGCACATGCCGTCCGACCAGCGCGCTCACATCCGCAGGTTCCGGCGCAATCGTGATTGTTCGGTTCCCCCAGTCACAGGAGACTATCTCGCCGGTGTACTCCGCCGCCGCGAGCTTGACGCCCTGGTCCTCCTTGAGTAGCTTCGTACCGCGCACCAGTGTCGAGATGTGCAACTCGCCATGCTGCTCCCGCCACAGGCCGAACTCACCATCGCAGGTGATGTCGCCCGCGCTCACTTCGGTTCCACCGCTGTACTGCAGGATGATCGTGTCCACGAACTCATCGGTGGTCACGCGGACAGCGAGCGGCGGGAACTTGGTTTCTGCGCCGCCGCCGGTGACCGGCACGCGCTCGATCTTCTGGATCGCGGCTTGCTCGACATACGGTTCCACAACCCCCAGGTACTGGCGCGTTAGGGGGCTTTCACCCCGGGATTTGAGCACCGCCCAGGTCATGTCATAGAGCTTCTTGCCGCCGGGCGGCTTGCCCTTCGCAATTACGAGTTCACCGCCCTCCGGATAGACGCTTGTCATCCGCAGATGCACACCATCCTGATCCCTCAGCGAGTAGTCAAGCGACCATACTCCCTGGGGAGCGGCTCTGGCAGGATCGCGCATGAAAGCAAGACACGACAGCTCCACATCCTTGCCCTTTAGCGACGAGAAGTCCTTGTACTCCAACCCCTCACCCAACGCCGTCCCCTTGTACTCCGCCAGGCTCAGATTCTCAGCGGTCGCCTCACCATCCGGACCGTGGAACGAGAAGTGATGCTCCTCGCCGCCCTGCACGCGCTCGACGGTGAGGCAGTAGAACCGCTCAGGCCCAAGGTCAATCAGCGCAATGGTCCTTTGCCTCGTCGCACTGCTGCCCGCCGCCGAAACACTGCTCTCCGCTGCGGCGATCTGCACCGGCGGCCGGCCGACGAAAGTGGTCAGTTCGGCCTTATTGAACTCAAGACTCCCCAGGCCGGTTATCTTCGTCCCGTAGTGCGTCCCCCAGTTGCTTTCCCAGTGCCCGGCGAAGGTCCAGCCCTCCGGGTAGCCCAGCTCCGGCAGCAGCTCCCGACTCAAACCTGCGATGCCGTATGTCAGCATGTCGCGGTGCGCATGCTGAAGGTTCCGCGCGTAACGCATCCAGAGCGCGCGCTGATCGGCATCCTCACCCGACCGTAGGATCGCCAGCCCGTACCCGTCGCACATATTGCTCGGCACTTGGACTTGCCACCCGAGTTCCTTGCCCGCCTGCTCCGCCGCCGCTTTCAGTTCCGGGTCGGTCAGCTTCCCCACGAAAGTCCCATTGGGACCATACATCGCCTGAGCGAAGCGCGGGTCCTTAGTCACCCGATACGCGGTCATCCAGTCATCGGCATTGCACGGAAAGCCCTGTGCCGGGCTCAGCACATTCGGCGGCCCACCCTTCCCCGCGTCACCGACCGGTGGATAGGTCCTTCCTATCAGCCCCGAGTTCAGCGGGAAGTCATATATCTGCCGGAACTTGGGGTCCTTAGTCGCCGACACGAACTTCGGCGGCTTGCAGATGTCCGGGTGGAGTGCCTGCAGTTCGTCGAGTATCGTGCCGATGCCGGCCATCCGGCTGATGTGACCGTGATTGTAGCCCGGCGACTCATACGCCGCGCCATCCCTGTAGAACAGGTTCGTCAGCGCAAACCGGATACCGTTGACATTCAGCAGCCAGTCCGCCACTTCGGTCGTCTTCTCAGTGCCCAGGCAGAGCGCCAGGTTCGCCGCCATTATCTCCTGCTGCGGCCAGTTGCGCGCCACGGCGTTATCCATCGCCGCCTGCATCGGTACCCGCAGAATCCCCGTCTCGATGAACCGCTTGAAATCCTCGATGCTCTGAATCTCCGGGTGGTTGTGCGTCTGGCAGAACTCGATGAGCTCCTTGTCGTCGTCAAGCTGGTCGAAGATCAGGTCCCAGGCCCGCGCCGCATTCTCGATCCGCGGATTGCCCCAGTTGCACTGGATGTACAGGAAGCTGCCGTTGAGCGTCCCTAAACGATCTTGGACAGGTGCACCTACCGGCCACTTGAGTACCCCGTCACGATTCGCAACCTTCCGGTGGTTGAGATTCACCGACATATCCACCATTGCCTCGGCCATCCTCAGCAGTGCAATCGCCGATTTGTGCGCATAGGCCTTGTCACCTGTCGCCGCGAATGTGCGGGCTGATTCGATGATCCCCGGTGTTAGTTCTCCCATATACGCCTGGTGCTGATGATAGTAAGCGATGAACGGCCAGCGCCATTTCCCGCCGTCAGCCGCGATCGGCGGGTCCACGGGCTCACAGCCGAACCCGTCATCCGGGAACGCTCCTGAGTGCATGTCCCCCGCGCGCCAGTCATTCGAGGGGAACGCCGTGCCGCACTCGGGGCATACTACCTTCCAGGGGTGCTTTGCGGTGTCGTATTGCCACGGATAGAATCCGGACCTGCCCTCATAGATCTTGGTCCCGCACACCGGGCAGCCCTTGCCGATACCTTTGTTTGCTTCCCTACTGCCCAACACTATAAGACACGTGCGAGGAACGCTCGGCCCGGGGATGATATTGTAGATTTCCTCATCGGGTGTGTTCAGCCAGCGTCCCGCCCGCCCGACGACCTGTCCCTGGGCCTTCAGCTCAGCCAGATCCTCATTGGAGTGCATCGTCCGGCGTGACTTCAACTCGCCGTACTCCAGGTCATCGCGCGGCCAGATCCGCGGCAACTCCACATCCTTATATTCCCGGGCCTGAAACACGTCATTCCACCCCAGCACTTCCAGCGGCATCTCAAGCTCCCCACCATTACCGGAGAACTTCAGTGTTGCGTCGCCCGCCTTCAATGCCCGGAAGTAGTAGCGCTGGATCGCGTCCTGATCCCACGTGTCAAACATCTCCAGAGTACTCGGCACCTCAACCTGCAATTCTCCCGAGCCCGCCGGCTGCTCGAGACACACCCGGAACTGCTGGCCCGGAAATATCCATATCGGCTTGTCCAGCACCTTCAGATCCGCGCGCACCCCGCTGCACAACACCATTGCTGCGAGGGCACCAAGCACCATTAGATCGCTTCGCATCGGCGGCCATCCTCCTTGAACTACTCATCAACGCTTGGCCTCACTCAGCTCTTCGCCATGATGGCCTCACTTCACAACCACGGCGTCGCTTCAGGGTCTTCGGTACAGTATGCGGCCAGCACTTTATTGATGCCGGCGGCGATGTGGCGGCAGTCCGCCGCATTGTACCATTGGTTCAGCCCGATCGAGATGGACCGGTCAAACAGATCATCAGCGACCGGACAATCGCCCCTGTTATACTCAACACTACCGCCGCGCTGCAGATACAGCGGGTCCTCCCACGGATAGTTGTCTTCCGTCGGTCCGGTCTTGTAGGTGACCGGAAACATCGAGTGGTAAATGTGCCAGTCCGGATTGCCCTTGTCCCCGCGCATACCGGCCGAGATGTTTTCAGCCTTCAGCGCCGCCACGATCTTCCGGCCCAGCGCGATCGTCTCCGGATAGAAGCGCAGCCTGTAGCCGACTTCGCCCTCCGGATCATTCAGCAACTGCGGCTCGATCTCCGCATACGTCTTGAGTTGCTTGAGAATCCGGCTTTTCACCGTCCGGAACCGTTTCACTATGGCCGGCATTTTCTTCAGTTGCACCACATCCACGGCCGCCTCCAGCTCCGACATCCGGTAGTTGGTGCCGCAGAACAGCTCCCCCTTGTACCTCGGCTTGGCGAAGCGTACCGGCCGCCACAGACCTCCGCACTCGACGAACTGCTGCGTACGCTCCCAGTTGCGCTTCTTCTGCGTCAGAATCAAACCGCCTTCGCCCCCGCCGACTATCTTGTAACCCGAAATGGAGAAGCAGCCGAAGTCTCCGATCGTGCCGATGGGGCGGCCCTTGAACGTGCCTCCACACGCCTGCGCACAGTCCTCTATCACCTTCAGCTTATACTTCCGCGCCAGCTTCATGATCGCGCCCATGTCGCAAACATTGCCCTGCCAGTGCGTCGGGGCGATCGCCACCGTCCGCTTCGTGATCAGCGTCTCAATATTGGCCGGATCAATCATCATGGACCTATCAACATCGCAGAAAATCGGCACCGCACCCGAAGTCACTACCGCCGCCGATGTCGCGAAAAAACCGACGGCCGGACAGATCACCTCAGTGCCCGGCCCGACTCCGGCTGCCACAAATGCTGCATGCAGCGCCGCCGTCCCCGAGGTCACGCCGATAGCGTACTTAGAGGCGAACACCTTCCGGGCGACCTTCTCATACGCCTCAACCTTTGTCTCCTTCAGCCCGGAGTAGTAGTTGGGCAAAAACGGCCCTTCCCCCAGGTCATCCGCCTCAGCGGCCTTGCGGATTTCTGCAAGTGCCTGTTTCGAGAACCCGAACCGCTCCGCCACGGACATGAACTCATCCACGCCGATCTTCGGTTGGCCTTTGCCCTCGATACTCGTTACAGCCTTCAGCCCGCCCTCAAGGGCGAGTTTCTCTCTCTTGCGGTGTTCGCTCATTGCTTTCACTCCTTAGGATATCTCGCGCACATAGCTCCAGACACTCGCATCACCACGGCATTTCCACATCGCCGCCCACTTCCCTTTGCCGCCGGGAAATTGTACCACACATAATAGCCGCACATATACTCATCATTTCGACGCTGCAGGTTGCTGCCCCTCTGTGCGGGAATACACTCATGCGACTGGCCCGCGTTATTCACCGACGCGTTGGTCGGATGCTCATGACACCACCCGAGGAGTTGAGCAACATGCTGAAGATAGAAGAGCCGTTCCATGGCGCAGTCATCAACCACAGGTACGGCACCCAGACCGCTGCCGGCCTCACCATCACCGTCACCGGCCAGGCGCCCCCGTATGGCACGGTGACCGTCAACAACATACCTGCCACAGTCACCATGGGCCGCTTCAGTTGTGACATCACCGTAACGGAGGCCGAGCAGGACATCGTCGCCGCTTACCAAGGCTCCTATGGCCGTCAGCAGCACGCAGTCCGCGTCGTCTGGGATCGCCATTCACAGCCGCGCTATCGCTTCTCCATAGATGACAACAGCTTCTGGCTCCGCGACATCGCCCGGCAGGGATACGAATCGCTTTTCGACTGCTTTTACCTCGACATCCTTCGCAACCTGAACCGCGAATACGGTGCCAGGTTCACCCTCAACATCTATCACCACACTGCCGACGGCTTTGAGCTGGATGAATTCCCGGACCGTTACAAGTCCGAGTTCGCGGATAGCGCCGACTGGCTGGTACTGGCCTTCCATGCGCGCGCCAACGACCCTGACCGGCTCTACCAGTATGCAAGCCCCGACGTGCTCATCGCCGACCTCGACCGCGTCAACGAGCAGATAATCCGCTTTGCCGGCGAGGAGACACTGGCACCCCCGACCGTCATACACTGGGGGATGGTGTTGCCCGAAGCCCTGCCGCTGCTCTATGAGCGGGGCGTCCGCGTGCTCTCCGGCTTTCACTCGCCGACCTCTCACGGCTACGATGTCAACTACTGGCTCGATGACGCCCGCTCTGAGTGGGCCTGGCACCACGAGGCGCTCAAGGACTTCAACAGCGGCATCATCCTCTCACGTGTGGATATCGTCTGCAACAACA
>CAZCJS010000086.1:0-15231 GCA_964498775.1 uncultured Armatimonadia bacterium | reverse complement strand
CAAGCAGCGCAATGGGGCGTAGCCAAGCGGTAAGGCACGGGACTTTGGATCCCGCATTCGCAGGTTCGAATCCTGCCGCCCCAGCCATACCGCATTCCACACCGGGCTTGCATATAGGTGCCGTTCGCAGGGCCGGCGTGTTGGGTTTTGTCAGAGCGAGAACCAGGAGGAAGGACAGATAATGGAACAAGTGACGCTGCATGCTGAGAAGAGAGCCGAGGGGGAGAGGGGCACAGGCGTGGCCAAGAAGTTGCGGGTGGCCGGCAAGGTGCCCGGTGTAGTCTATGGTCTGGGCCGCGAAACATTGCCGTTCACTGTTGATCGCCACCATCTCTTCGAGATGCTGGACCGTGCTAAGGGCGGGAACATACTCATCAGACTTGACCTGGCGGGCACAGAGACCGACACCGACGTTGCCGCACTGCTGAAAGAGATACAATGGTCGCCAGTTCACAAAGAGCCGCTGAACGTGGACTTGCAGTGGATATCGCTGACCGACCCGGTGGTCGTCAGCGTCGATCTGACTGTCGAAGGTGAGGCGGCGGGCATCGAGGAGGGCGGCTCAATCAACCAGCTTCGCTACGAAGTCGAGATCGAGTGTCTCCCAGGCGATATACCCGAGGAGCTGGTCATTGACGTAACCGGAATGGAGATCGCCGACACGCGGTACGCCGAGGATATAGCGGTGCCGGAAGGTGTCACACTTCTTCTAGATGCCGACGAGGCAGTCGTCACGATCGCGCGGCCGATAACTGAAGACGACCTCGAGGTGCGCATTGAGGAAGAACTCCTCGCGGCCGGCATTGAAGAGCTCGCACTCGAGGAGGGTGAGCTAACGCCTGAAGAGATGGAAGAAGAGGCCGACGTCGAGGAGCTTGAAGAAGGCGAAGAGGGTGAAGAAGCCGCTGAAGATGGAGAAGAAGGCGGAGACGAGTCAGAATAGTTGCGGGCGGTAAGTCTCATGCATTGCATCGTTGGCCTGGGTAACCCTGGGCGTGAATACGGCAGGACCAGGCACAATATCGGCTTCTGGGTGATAGACGCCCTCGCGGAGCGGCACGGCATCAATGTGCAGCGACGTAGATTCCGGGCGCTGTTCGGTAAGGGCCGGATCGCCGGGTATGAGGCGCTAGTACTCAAGCCGCAGATATTCATGAACAACAGCGGGCAGCCAGTTGATTTGGTTGCCCGCTTCTACGGCCTAACTCCCTCTGATCTGCTCATCATCTATGACGACATCGCTCTGGAAATGGGGCAGTTACGGGTGCGGCGGAAGGGCAGTCCCGGTGGGCATAAGGGCATGGCTAACGTTATTGACTGCCTCGGCACCGATGAGATCGCGCGCATTCGTCTGGGCATCGGCTCCCCGCCGCCGGCACAGGACGCCCGCCATTACGTGCTTTCGCCATTCCGACCCTCGGAGCAGGACATCGCCGATGAGTTGATCTTCAAGGCCGTCGACGCGGTAGAGTTCATCCTCGCTGAAGGCATCGAAGCGGCGATGAACAAGTTCAATGGCTGAAACCAGGCATGGCCCCGCTTCAGCCTGAGAGTCAGGATGAACTCCGCGACCGAAGTCATCCGAACTCCATGCTTGGCCCCGTTCCATATCTCCCGCCGCCGTCGCTACGACCTCACGCACATGCCTCAGCTACCTCCCCTGCTGTCTGCGTGGGCCCGCCGTCGCTGAGAAGGACATTTTGTGCGGGAGGAACCCCGGGTTGAGCGTAGAACTAGAGGACGCCGCCCGGGTTTTCTGTGTCCCGGCGATGATGTCTGTATCCGAGAGGAGCAAATCATGATGGCAACTGCAGAGATGACATCCCGCGAACGCCTGCTGGCAGCACTGCAGCGCCAGCCGGTGGACTATGTGCCCTGCACGCCGGGTTTCAATCCCCTCAACGAGAAGATGCGGGTCGGGCGCGGCTATGAGTTCCCGTGGGGCCCGTCGGTGCGCGAGCGCATCGAATACTGCGTCAACGTACTGGGCATTGACCCGGTCATTGATGTCGGCCTCGGGGGGGCGCAGTCCTCGCCGGGTGTCTCAAGCCGCGTTTGGATGGAGGCTGACATACTCCACAAGGCGTACTCGACTCCGGCCGGCGAGGTTGACGCAGCCATTAAGTATGATGAGCGCTGGCCACACGGTTTTAATGTCCCATTCTACACGGATTTCCTGCCTGCACATGGAGTGAAATCGTGGATCGAGAGCGAGCAGGACCTCGAGTGCTTCCGCCACATCATGCAGCCGTTGGACACGGACGCTAATCTCGACGCGGTGCGCTTCCACTTCAATGAGGCCAAGACACAACTGGCGGATAAGTGGGGTCTCGCTACGCGGGCAAGCTGCGGCAGCGGATTGACGGGCGGCTTGCAGGTGTTCGGGCCCTCGCAGTTGTGCATGATGACGGTGGACAACCCCGGCCTCGTACACGGCTATCTGGACATGGAACATCAGATAAACCTGCGCAAACTCGAGATCACCGCCGACCTGGGCGTGGACATCATCAACCGCAATGGCTTCTACGAAACCTGTGACTTCTACAGCCCGGCGATGCTCGAGGAGTTCCTCTTTGACAAGTTACAGGCAGAAGCGAAGCTGGCCCACGAGGGCGGCATGGTGATGACCTACACGGCCCACACCGGCGTCATGCCGATGCTCGACTATCTGCGGCGCTTGGACCTGGACTGCATCAACTCCATCGGCCTGGGATTCCACGGCGTGGACCTGGCGGTGATCCGCGATGCCCTTGAAGACACCAAGAGCTTCATCATCGGGCCGGACAACACGCATCATACCAATGCCGATGATCCGCAGGTGGTGCGCGATGTGGTGAGGCATGTGTTCGAGGTTCTGGGCAGGACTGGACTGGTACTGGGCGCATGTCCGTCAATCCACGGCCCAAATCCGTGGGCGAACACCGTGGCGATGGTAGATGAATGGAAGAAGCTGCGAGCGGGGTAGTACTCCGCGTCAGGTGACGATGAGGCGGAGGGCGAGATTCTCAGCAGCGAGGCGCAGATTCGCGTTCTGACGAAGCTGCGCATGCATGGTCTGGAGATGCTCACAGGCGGCCTGACATTTGTGCGGCTGGTAGCGCGGGGCCAGTTGCCGGAGTTGATCTGCCCGATCCATGTTGACAATAGCCTCCGCAGTGGGATCGGCAGACAGCAGCAGCAGGTCGCGGAACCACGTTGCCAGCACGTCAAGGATGTCGCTCATACTCGTGCGCAGGACGCGGTCGCGACTCGCCTTCAACGCCTTCTCCGCCATCTCCGCTTCATTACCGGCCAGCCACCATCTCTCGGCGGCATCCACAAACATTTCGCCGGCACGCAGAGATTCCACCCACTCTGCATCGGCAAGCTCCGCACACATGTCAAGCAAGTCCTCGCGTATCTGTAGCACGTCCGGCTGCTGGAGTAGCTTGATCGCCCAGCCGATGCGGCCGCCTGCCATGGCGAGAATCGCGTCCATCTGCTCCGGCCGAGTATCCGGATAGTGCGCCGTAAGGAACTCGCGGGCAGTGTCCGTCGGTACGGGATGGAAATGCAGCACCTGGCAGCGTGAGACGATGGTCGGCAACAGCTCGCTGGGGCGGGAAGTCGTGAGGATAAGTGTAGTATCACCCGGGGGTTCCTCAAGGGTCTTGAGGAAGGCGTTAGCAGCGGGAATATTCATCGTCTCGGCGCCGGTAATGATGAAGACGCGGCGGCGGGCCTGGTTCGTTTTGAACTGCGCGCGCTCAATCAGGTCTCGCACCTGCTCGATGCGGATCATCGCCCCCTCCATCTGCACCATTTCGTCCACTTCGTCGGCTTCCAGGTGAGTCGTCGGCTGAAGCAGCAGGAAGTCGGGGTGTATGCCCTTGTCTATACGCACACAAGCCCTGCATTCGTCGCACGGTTCGATGTCATCCACAGTCTGCGGGTCGGTGATGGCTTCGCAATTGAGCGCTTTGGCAAACTCGACTGCAACGAGTGTCTTGCCGATATTTGGAGGGCCTGCGAAAAGGTACGCATGAGGCACGCGGCTCGTAAGCGAGGCCCGCTTCAGCACCTGCCGCGTCCCTTGATGACCGGCAATATCGCCAAAACTCATGGGATTCTCACATTCTCCACGCTGCGCACTATCTCTTCATGGACTGCTTCGACACTCTGACATGCATCTATCACGACGCCGCGATTGCCCGCGACTTCCACGCAATGGCGAAAGCCTTCGCGCACGCGGCTGAAGTGATCGTGGGCGAGGCGCGCATCTATCCAGCCCGTGTCGTGAATATCCTGACCGAGGCCGGTCAGGAGCAATTGCACATTCTGCTCGATACGGTCATGGCCGCGGGCGATACGGCTGAGACGCTCGCGTGCAGACTCGCGGTCAATATCCAGCACGATCAGGAGGTCCGGGACAAGGCCGCCGGTGGCGATATCATTGAGCCGCCGGACTACCTCGAATCCCAGCTCGCCGGCAAAGCCCTGGTATGCCGCAGTTGAGGACCCAAACCGATCGGATACGACGGTCGTGCCCGCCTCGAGTGCAGGCCTGATGACGGTGGCCACATGCTCGGCGCGATCGGCGCAGAAGAGCAGAGCCTCGGTCAGGGCCCCGATGTCGCCGGTGTCGGGATCGAGTAGAATCTGGCGTATCTTGTCGCCTACCGGCGTGTCGCCGGGCTCGAAGGTCAGCAGTGCTTCATCGCCGCGCCCCTGGAGAGCCGTCACCAGCAGTTGCGCCTGCGTGCTCTTGCCGCATCCGTCAATGCCGTCAAGTACGATGAATAGTCCCGCCATCCTGTGGCTCCCTGCATGTATGGTGAAAAGCTGGCGGTATTATAGCACAGAGCCGCACGAGGTGCAGAGGGCACCGGAAAAACGCGCCGGATGAGCCAGGAAGGGAAGCTGGTTGCATACCCCCGTGGCCCCAACGTCAGTCGGGATGGATTGTCACGCGTCGGCGGGGTTCCTTGCCCACGCTGCCGGAGCGGAAGTTATGTTTGGCCGCAAGCTCGTGTTGAAGGCGGCGGATGTAGGCGTTCTGGGGCAGAAGTTCGACGGCCCGCTTCGTACGCGTGACCTCCTCAAGCGCCTGCTCAACCTGGTTGAGGGCGAAATCCTCAAGCGAGCCGGCATCCGCACCCACTATTTCGCGTAGCATCTCATAGATCTGGGAAAACGTATTCGAGCGCACGTATCTGACTTCACGGTCGGCCGGGGAGTGGGCCGCCAACTCGGCGGAATGGTTCTGCGAGGCGAGGATGATGTCGGCCTCGGCGAGGTCGTTGACGAGAGTGAGATTGCTGCGAAGCTGGCGAAGAGCCCTCTCGACCTTGCTGCGGCTGAGGCCCTTGATGAAGAGGCGGTTGCCGGTGGTACTCCCTTGGGCCTGCTGAATCCTCCTGTTCAGGTCTGCCAGGCTGGTGCCCTGAACGGCGCTCGCAGAAGCATTGACCTGTTGCTCCTGAATGACTTCGAACTCCCCGTCGGCGCTGCGTTCCCGCACTTCAGGGGTGACGATCTGGCCGAGGAGAATGCGGTCAATGGTGCTGGCAACGTCCCGGTAAATGGCCAGACGGCGGAGACCTTCAAGCTGGACGGCGGTCTCGAATGTCGGCGGCGCTTTGCGCTCGAGCACGACCTTCTGCGTCCCGCGCCGCCGGGCCTCGTCATCGCCCAGCGTGACGGCCTGGATGCCGCCGACGAGGTCAGCCAGAGTCGGATTGGCCATCAGGTTCTCGAGCGTGTTCCCATGGGCGGTGCCGATGAGTTGCACGCCTCGTTCGGCGATGGTGCGAGCGGCGGCGGCTTCGGCCTCATTGCCGATCTCGTCAATGACGATGACCTCGGGCATGTGGTTCTCGACGGCCTGGATCATGATGTCGTGCTGTCGGGAGCCGTTGGGGACCTGCATGCGGCGCGCCCGGCCGATGGCGGGATGAGGGATGTCGCCGTCGCCGGCGATCTCGTTGTTGGTATCAACGATGACGACGCGCTTCTCAAACTCGGAGGCAAGTACGCGGGCCACTTCGCGGAGCTTGGTGGTCTTGCCGATGCCGGGAGGGCCAAGGAAGAGAATGCTGTCACCCGACTCGATGACATCGCGGATGACATCTATGGTGCCCTGAATCGCCCGGCCTACGCGGCAGGTTAGACCCACCACAACTCCCAGCCGGTTGCGAATTGCCGAGATGCGGTGCAGTGTGCGCTCAATGCCGGCGCGGTTATCATGGTCAAACTCACCGAGGCCGGCCACCACCTCCTCGATGTCCCCATGGCTGACCGGCTCCTCACCAAGCAGTTCGAAACTGCCAGGGAAACGCGCCTCGATCGGGCCTCCGAGGTCTATTACGACTTCGATTAGCTCATTGAGGCGAGGGTGGTCGGCAAGGCTCTTACGTGCGCGCTCCGGCAGTACGGCGAGGAATTGTTCCATGTCGTCGGTGATTGTCTCGTGCGGGGTCATCTGTGCAGCATCAGTTCCTTTCGCGACTGCTACTAGTATAAGAGGCCCTACAGGCGAGTGTCAATAACGCGAGCGGGTAGAGATGTTCCCGTGGCTCAGGCATCCAACTGCGCATGCCGCTCATAAGCCGGCGGCTCCGCTCAAGTGTTTGCGCCGCGTGCGGTGATGCGCCAGACATCGCGAACATGGCCGTCCTGTGTGACGTACATATAGTCATACAGGTTCAGGCAGGTACAGATTCTGGGCGGGTAGATCTCCACTCTGTCCCCGATCACCAGATCGCCCTGCAGGTATCGGCCGTCCACATAGCCGTGCTCGTCATTGATTTTATGCACGAGGCTGCCCTCGTAACCCTTTAGCCAACCGTAGCCCTCGGTGAGGTCACTGACGGCCTGGTCGAGCGCCTTGGTTCCCGCGTCTATGATGATGCGGTCCTCAGCCGGGACGGCGACGACAGTCGAGAGCACTGTGGCCGCCAGGTCCTCGCTAGTGCAAGCCCCGAGGTCCACCTGATTGCAGTCGTTGAGGCAGTAGGTACCGCAGCGAACCTCGGTCAGACCGCAGCCCTCCTGATAGCGGCCGGCAGTCGGAGTGCCCCCGCCGGAGACGGTCTGAATGTCAAAGCCGGCGGCGCGCAACTCGTCTGTCACGCCGCTAAGTCTGCGTGCCTCCTCGGCGGCTATCTGGACGCGCTCGCTCTCATCACAGACCTTGTAGCCCAGACCACCGGCGTAACCCATGATGCCGGTGATGCGCAGCGCCGGGTAGTCCTGCAGCATCTCGGCGAACTGCACGGCTTCGTCCGGCTCGACACCGGCACGGTTCGAGCCGATGTTCACCTCGATGATGACATCCAGCACCAATCCTGCGGCTGCGCAGGCCTCATTCATCTGCTGTGCCGATACAGAACTCTCGACGGCGACCGACAGCTTCGGGACATGCTTCGCCAGCGCCACCAGTCGCGCCAGCTTCAGCTCGCCGACGATGCAGTTGGCGATGAAGATGTCATCCATACCGCCGGCGGCCATCGCTTCGGCCTCGCCGATCTTGGCACAGGTTACACCGATAGCTCCGGCGCGGATCTGCATCTGGGCGACTTGCGGCGTCTTGTGCGCCTTGATGTGCGGTCGCACCGCAATTCCGGCGGCGTCACTGGCATCTTGGAGCCGCCGGATATTGCGCTCCAAGATGCTGTAATCAACCAGCAGCGCCGGGGTGTCAATGCAGGAGATAGGCGTCTCGGCGAGTGGGTTCATCTATTGTCTGCTCCTCGGGAGTTGTGCTGAAGCGGCCATGTTCACCGAGTACTTAAACCCCTCGGCGCGGACACAGGCCATAGACCACGCATTCGTCGCACAGAGGCTTGCGCGCATCACAGACCGCCCGGCCGTGCTCGATGAAAGTGAACGAGAGGTCCCAGTCATCACGCGAATAGATCTCCATGAGGCGTCGCTCTATCTTGTCGGCGTTTTTCCACGTCGAGGGGACCAGTCCCATGCGCCGGGCCAGCCGCTGCACGTGCGTGTCCACAACGACGCCGTCGTGTGGCCCCTCGGGCTTGATCGCCGCCTGGAGCACGACACTCGCGGTCTTGCGTGCAACGCCGCGTAGACTTGTCAGTTCATCCATCGTCTCGGGCACCTTGCCGTCGAAGTCCGCCACAATCTGCTGAGCCGAAACACGGATGGCCTTTGCCTTGTTGTGGAAGAAGCCGGTGGGACGCACTATCTGCTCAAGTTCGCCCGGATCAGCCTCGGCGAAATCCGCAATCGTCGGGTACTTATCGAAGAGAGCCGGCGTCACTTCGTTTACGCGCACATCAGTACACTGGGCCGACAGAATTGTCGCCACCAGCAGTTGCCAGGGGTCGCGATGGCGCAAGGCGGTGTGCGGCGGGCCGTACTCATCACGCAGAGCTTGTAGTATCTTGCCGGCCCGCTGCATCAGCGCTTTCTTCGTCTCTCGCGCCATCTGAGCTGTTCACTCCTGGGCCTGGAAGTAGGCCGATGTGTTGATGCGAAATTGATTCTCGCCCTCGATGGTATTCTGCGGATAGTAGAGGAACTCAGTCGCCCCGTCATCATTCAGCCGGAAGCCGGGATCATCCGCAAGCTGCAATATCCCGCGATTCCCCTCGTTGCGCACGGATCTAATCTCATACCCGTGGGTGGTGCCATCGCCGTGCGTCACGATCATGTAGCTGCCGGCGAGAGCTTCGCCCGGTGTCAGCTTCGTATCCACCACCAAGGCGTATTGCCCATTCTTCTCGTCACCTAGCACCTCGAGTATCTTTCCGGCGTCCGACTTCTGCCTGCACTCGAGCATGAAGCTCCCATACCGCAGAAAGGTGCCGTCAGTCAGGTACGCGACTGTCAGCCGCTCATTGTGGACACGAACCAGCCCAAACCGGCCGTCGCAGTGCAGCGTCTTGCCATTGACCTGCAGGGATACTTCGCGACCGCCCTCAACCGGAGAGGAAACGATATAGTCGGTTCCTGCCTGATGCACGACCTCGATCACCACGGGGCTTGTTACATCATCAGGGTCCGGCGGCAGTAGCGCCTTCACCGAGCGGACGAAGCGCTTTTCCATGTACGGCTCGTGGACGGCGATGAAGGTGGACGTCAGATCAGCTTCAGCAGCGGTGCGACGGACAACGACGCCGGGCATCCAATATTTGTCGAGTTCGGCATCGCTTTCGTTGGCACGACGGACCGAAGGCATCATCACCTGATAGACAGTAGTCTCAGGTTGACCGATGACTGTCGTGTGCAGATGCACGTCGGAGTCATCCGCAAAGTCAAATGCCACTGACCAGTCGTCGCGGCTCTCCGCTTTCTGCAAATCGCGGGGGAAGGCATAGGCCGGGCTGCGGCCCTCCGGGATCTTGCCACGATCAGTTTCACTGGTCGGCAGCCGGAACTCCGCATCCGGGCCCAGCAGCGTGCCCTCCACTTTTTCCAGCGCTAAACTCAGAGTCGCGGTCTGGTCATCGTCGGCACTTCCGTGGAGTGCCCAGTCGTGCTGCCTGCCGCCTGCGACGCGGAAGATATCCACAACATAAGCATCGGCTTCCGAGACCCCGACAATGACAAGCCGGCGGCGGTACTCGGTCGCCAGCTCAGGGTATGCCACCAGCGCCTGTGCCTCCACAAGCTGCAAATCGTCCGATATCGGGGAGTAGAGAGTGACATTACCCCCCACGCCGCGAGTGTACTGATCTTCCTCATTTACTGTTACCGTATTGTGCGACAGTGTGCGCGTCGTCCACGCGCGCCAAGCTGAATGTGTATAGCCGATGTCTGAAAGCAGTTCTCTGCCCTTCGCCCACAGAATGATATTGAGGTTATCGGCATGCTGATGTCCGTGTCCGCCGCTGAAATGCAGGTGTGCCTGCATGGCATGCGGCAGCTCCTTGCGGGCCAGGCGTGCGTGGCGCATACCGGCGAGCAACACCGGAACGTTCTTGTCAGTCGGCTGGCGGCTGCTCTTCGCCCACTCGTCGTGAACCGCCACAGTCCTTCGGTTGGGGAACACCAGCGCCCGCACAGAATTGATCGCTTTATTGACGAACGGCAGATCGCGCTCCATGTCGAGGTCGTCGAAGTGTGTACCGTCCTGGGGCCAGGTGTACCCGGGCGGATCCGAATAACCTTTAGCTATGCTGAAGACACTCCGTAGCCCGCCGATGGTTTGGTGGTGGTAGCCGGCGCTGCCTTCCTTCCAGATCCCGTCGAAGAAGAACTGGTTGCGCAACAGACCCACTGCCCGGTTGACACCATCGTGTACGTAGTCTGGCTCATTGAGAATGCGTCCGTAGAGGATAAGACTCCGGTATATCCCAGGTGACATGTTGCTGTAGTACTCTTTGTACGTGCGCAAAAACTCTATCGAGGCCTGCAGCATATCGTGCTCGATGGCCTGCTTGACGTCAACGCCCTTCTCCTCGCTCAGACGCTCGAAAGCGCCGCTTTCATACAACCGGTCGTAGGCATACGCAACATGTGACGGGGCATCGCCATAGAACCATCGAGACCAAATCCCGCCCCAATACTCGTACGGCGGTTTGGCGTCCGGCATCGGGCCGTCCTTGCCGGTCACTAAATCCTTCACAAAGCACCAGCCCGCATACCGCTGGGATATGTGGTATAGAAGCTCGGCTCCGGCGTCGGCGTATTTATCGTTTCCCGTGGCAAGGTAGGCGTCCGCCATCTGCAGGACGAGCTTCCCGACATAGCTCTTTCTGTCATACCTGGCGCGGGCGGCAAAATAGTGTGGTTCCCCACCCGGGCCTTCCCAATACCGCCACTCCACTTCTTCTCCGCGCCGATTCTTGAACTTCAGCACCTTGTCCATCGGGTACTTCTCTGATGGGTACTTGTGGCCGCAAAACCGGCAGTGAACGCCGTCAGGGTCTTTGATTCCATTCCAGCCTATCTGCCCGGATTGCGTGCCCTGATTGCAGTTGGGACAGCCGCAGAACCGAAGGCCGTTACGGTCCGGAACCAGCTCAAGCAGCGCCTCCATGCCGCGCTCCAGCAGGGCATCCATACCGGCACTATGCGAGGCTCCCGAAGCTTTGGGAGCCGGCATTACCGGGTGCTCGATCTGGGCAGATTTCAGATCGGCGGCCATTACCGAGCCGACCGCCACCAGCATCGTGACGGCGATGAATGCACCAACATTGTGGCATCCTAACATGGTTATCCCTTCATCCCTGTATGCAGCAGGCTCACCGATGGCTGAAGATGAGCAGTTCGCCGCTATTGTGGGTGATTACTACACGGTCATGTCACTCACGGGCAGTAACGTGGCAAACGCTTACTCAGGAGTCTCAGCGTCTTCGGCCCCGTTGTCGCTTTCTATGTCCTCGGCCATCGGCTCTGCCTCTTCGTCTTCCGGCTCCGGTTCCGGCAGCGCTAAGGTCAGGGGAGCCAGCTCCGCCTCGTGGGCAGCGATCTGTCCATCAACTATCACTGTCAGGCCGGGCTCGATGTCGTCGTAGCCTTCTCCCTGCGGCCGCGTGTCATAGATGATGCTGATCTCGTGGCCACGATAGCCCAGCCTTTCGAGGCGGAAATATGACCAGCCCGCGCAGAGCGGATCAATGACGAGTTCATTCTCCTCGACAGGCACCAGCCCGCACATGAAGCGGATGATGAGATCATTGAAGGAGCTGTGCAAGTAGTCCGGGCAACCCCAGCCTTCGCCGCTTTCACCGTCGTAGTATTCGCGCACCAGCGGAGATTTGCCGCCGCTGTCCTCACACATCATGCGGGCAAACTTGCCGACGAAAGCGCATAGGATCTCAGCCGTGATGAGGCCCTGGGAGTGGTGCCGGATAATGTTGCCCATCGCTTCGGTGAGGATGCTGTTAGTGTACGGCCAGGTCGGCCCGTTCCAGAGGCATTCTCCCTTCTTCTTCTCTTCGCCCCAGTGCTCCGGATGGGGTGAGAAGGCCGGACATTTACGCGAGACCGTCCCAAACGGCCAGGGCGTGAAGAGCTCGTCTTCATCCAGCAGGTAGCCTATGGCCGCATGATAATCCGGCTCATCCGGTATTGCATTGAACGCGAATGGGAAGAAGCCGTTTGCCTCCCGGCAGCGCGCGTACTCCCCGTCGGATTCGCGAATTGAGTAGAAGTACTTGTCCTTAGGGTCCCAGAGATGCTCACAGATGGCTTCCGCGCAGCGTGCGGCAAGATTCTGGAACCACTCAGCAGTTCTGTCGTGCCCCAGCTTGCGGTGCACGGCTCCCGCCGCGCAGAGGCTTGCGTAGAAAAAGGCCGAATAGTCGGGCCGCTCGAGTTCGGTGTAGTCGTAGTAGTCGGCATAGTCGTGGAAGTGGGTAAAGGAGGGCGCGTGTTCCTGTGTCATATGGTGGCCGCCTGGATTCAGTAACAGGTTGCCGTTCCGATCGCGCACTTTGCGCAAACCCTCGATATTCGCGATGATTGACGTCGCCGTCTCTTCCAGCAGTTCATGGTCCGGATGCACCTGCAGCGCTCCCCAGAATGCAGCGGGTAGGAACTCCTCATAGCCCGGATCGGGGTTGCCCTCGCGCCCTGGCTCCAGCCCGCGAACCCGATCCACCCACAGGTCCCGATACAAGCCATGCTCCGGCTGTGTCCCAATGTAGTTACGCAGCATCCCGTGACAGTAAATCGCGTCACGCAGCCAGCGTGTCTCATTGATGACGAGCGGCGCACTGGCGGTGATGCCCCGCGCATAGCCGCCGTGCTTGCCCTCATAGAAAAGCGGGTGGCTGATATTGCCTGTAGCGGGGTTCACGTAATTGTGTCGGGTGACGAACCAGCGATACCACCACATCCGCGTGACGGTCTCGTCGGAGCACTCGAAGTTCGGGCAGTTCTCGTCATACCAAGCCTGGTACTGTCTACGGTGTGTGAGCAGAGGGTCTTCCTGCGTAGTCCAGCGCCGCAGGTTCGCCTGGACTTCGAGTTGGGTTGCCGAGATTGCGGCGGCGGCGATTAGCGATATGGCTTCTCCGGGCGCGAGGCGCAGTTCGGTCCTCAGGACACGGGTGTTGCTATCGGGCCGAGACGGGGCTGCCAGAATCATCCGCACCGGCTCGCCGTATGTCTGCCATCCACCACCCAGACCATCCTTGCCCACACGCGTGGCCTCCGCAATGGCACCCGTGCTCGTCTCCAGCCGCACTGTCACCTCTATGTCGCCGTCATTGGTAAGCTCGATCTGATCGCAGAGTACATCGTCACGGGTAATGAACTTGTATTCCTGCACGCGCAAGCCATGTTGTGTCGTCCGCCGGTACAGGTGCGAGCAGTACCAATAAACTGCGGCTCGTTTCGTCGTGATCTGCTGGTTGTTTACGAATATGTTGATGATGATCGGGTCAATGATGGGCTTGCCATCCTCACGGTCGTGAATGTAGCAGAAACGCCCGCGCAGACCGATGAGGTTGTCGAGGTGGTCACAATACACGCGGTCACCAGTCGGTCCTAGGGTATGGTGACGCAGCCCGCGACGCGCCATCATTTCATCAATGGCGAACTCGCTTTCTGGTTCCTTGAGGGGTGCCAATGTTGTTTCCTCGTTTCCGACGCCGGCCTATCCGGTCAGCAGCCGTGACATGAAGAAATTCAGGAAAGCGTCAACCTCCACCGTAGCGCAGACGGACATCGGCGTGCCGCTATCATCACTAATCGTGCTGCCATCGTCGCCGACTGAGACTCGCATCTGCTGCGTTCCACAAAACCGTGGCGAGACGGCCATCGCGACTGCCAACGGGTCGTGCAGAAGCGGCGTCTCGCCCGGCCAGTATTCATAGAGCTCCGTCAGAGCCGCGCACAGCGGATCGTCGGCCTGCGCAAGCAATCGGCGGTTGTGGTCCGGAAGCGGCACTGACCTGGTGACATCCAGCGGCACCAGCGTGATACTCTCAGAGCTGCCCAAAAACATCTTCGTCGCAACGGCATCAGTTTTCGCATTGTACTCGGGGTATGGCTGAGGGGTCGCACCTTCGGGCAGGCCCATACAACCGCCCATGATTATGACGCGCTTCGCCTTGTGCATGATCTCAGCGTCAAGCCGGATGGCATCAGCGAGATTGGTGAACGGGCCGACGGCGATAACCGTGATTTCCCCGGGCCGCTCGGCGATAGTCTCGACAATGAATTCCCCGGCAGGCTGTGAGATGACATCAAGCAAGTCGAAACTCTCCGCCCAGGCCGCCTGATTGACTGCTGCCTCGCTTTCGCTCCCTGCCGCTACGCGCACTTCATTGCGGCCGGCCAGGTGCAGCATCTTCAGCGCTATCTTCGCCCGGTCGCGCGTCGGCCCGTGCCCGATCGTCACGCCGAGCAACTCCAGTTCCGGGCAGTTGAGCAGCAATGCCAGAGCATACGCATCATCTATGTCGGTGCCAATGTCCGTGTCGAAGATCACCGGCTCAGCCATGGAGCCCTCCTGCTTCGTCACATTTTCCATACCCTCAGCTTGAGTTTCGCCTCGATTCGCTCCGATACCTGCCCCACCGGCATCCACCTGCCGGCCTAGTAACCCAACGCCAGCGCCACCAAGCCGATAACGAGCCCTGCCACTGCATTCACAACTTTCACGTACACAGAGTCCCGTACCGATGCCGACAACAGTGGAATGAGCCCGTGACCGTCCTGCACGATGCTGATGGTCAGAAGCACGGAGAACGGAATCGCGCCCTCGGCAAACAGCAGTACGAACATCACGTCGGCCCCGCTTTCGGGCAGGATCCCGATGCCGGCTGCGAGCAGCACCAGCAGCACGTTGTTGACCGGCAGCCCGCGCACATCCATGTACGGCTCCAGCAGTTGTACTACCACAAACGCTCCCAGCAGCCACAGAAACAGGCTCGGCAGGTGCTTGCGAATGATGTGATTGTACACATGCTCGCGCACGAAATGTGACAACGTCGGGCCGGATGCACCATCGTACTCCTCATGCACCTCCGGCGCACAGTCTTGGCAGAGCTTGAGGTTGAGCCTGGCTGCCAGCGCGTCAGCGGCAAAGGCGACCGGTATGGCGGCCAACCCACAGAGGGTAAAGAGAAGTGGAGCCGTCTTCGGCACTTGCGCCAGCAGCACGAAGGCACTGTCACCCGACGTCGCGATCAGTGCTGCCGTCAGTGCCCCGAAGCTCGTCAGCCCGCGCATGTAGAGACTGACCACGAAGAACGCTCCCACGCAACCGGGCGTCATCCCCAAGCCCGCCGCCACCAGGTACTGCACCCAGCGCCGTCCGGTCAATCCCTG
>CAZCJS010000085.1:0-15295 GCA_964498775.1 uncultured Armatimonadia bacterium | reverse complement strand
CGCAGCCGCTCGCAAAGCCGGACAAAACGGTCAGTTGGCCAGCGCTTCCATGCCTGACGCCTGCTACTGGTGGCGTGTACAGCTATACGCGGACGCTCGGATGCAGTCCGGTGACGCTGCAGGCACTCTGCGGCGCGTTGCTCGTCGCCCTTGCTAATGAAGAACTCTGCATTCAAATCCGTCACGCTTATCCCCAGGTACTCGACCAGACGCGCCATTGACACAGTTTCGTGCTCGAGGTCGGGTATGTCAACGCGATGATTATAAAGCCATGGAAATGGCGCGCGGCGGGTGTAGCGACGTGTCATGGCAAGCCTGTAGCGGGCTTTCGAGAGCAACGTGGCCCACGCCAGCGGGAGGCTGGTACCGTGCGGTGGAATTAATAGCAGGTCAAACTTACCCCGCAGGTTGCCCCATATCCAGGACGTGTAGCCGGGGTTGCGCCACGAGCCGGAAGGCAGGGCCAGGACTTCGTCAATCAAATCTCCCCCAGTCACCACGGCCTCCGCAGCGCGATCGTCAACCAGCAAGGCAATGTGGGCATCGGGGAGACTCCCGCGCAATGCACGCAACGCCGGCGTCATCATTATCATATTGCCCACGCCCATGACGCCATAGACGAGAACATTGTGTATCTCCGCCAAGGGGATGCACAGGTCGGTCGGGGGGCGGGTATGAGCCGCAGCAGCACGGCTCCAGTTACCTGACATCAGGAAAACTCCGGGTCATGGAATGGTATCAGTTGCCACGCGGCGCCGGCGAGACCGCCATCAGTTGAGGCCTGGTAACGTCCATAAAGAAGAATATGGCCAGAGCGAAAATGAAGGCGGTTACCATCGCACCGACGCAGTTGAGTACCGTGGACGGCCCGCTGCGCTCGGTGGGCGGCAACGGGGCATCAAGGACGGTGAACACGATCTTCTCGCCCTCCGCGCCGATGCGAGCCTGCGCCAACTGCTCGTAGAGCGTCATGCGCCGCGCCGCCTGGAGCGTAACCTGGTTCAGCAGGTCCTCATGCACGACGCTACCCGAGGTGAAACGGGGAAGCTTGGCGCTCAACTTACCTCTGACATGCTCTATGGCGTGCAATCTTTCGCGGGCTACTGCAACAGTAAGCGCGCGGACGGAAGCCTTGATGTCTATCTCCTCCGCAAGCTGCGCCTTCGTCTCATCAATGCTGGTTTGCAGGGTCTGGACCTCCGGATGGCTGGGCAGCTTCTTGCCCACGGTCAGGGCGTTGGTGAGGCTGACCTGGTTATCGTACAGCTTCGCCAGCAGCGCCTGGATAGCGGGCGACTGACTTTCTGCCAGCGCGCGGGCGCTGTCAGCGTCGTCCGCAGCCATCGAGTACATTGTTTCGGCGCTCTTCAGTTCCGCCCGCGTCTCGGCCAGCATCTTCTCAACTTGGCTCAGACTGCCATATATATTCTGGAGCTGTGCATCGGGAGAGATGATGCCGCTTTCATGCTGGAAGGCGATTACGTGGTCAACAGCCTCGCGATAGGCTTTCTCGACATCTGCCAACTCGACCTCAACTGTCTGCAATTGGCGCCGCTTCTCCTGGAGATTGCTCTCTTCGAGGTACTTCCGCAGTTGCTCTATCAGTGTATCAATGATGTCGGCGGCGAGCTTGGCGGTATCTTCATCCTCCCGTTCGCTGACTATGCCGCGAACGCTACCGGCAAGATTCATCTGCATTCGCAATACGCCGCCGGCGGTGGTACTCGCACGGAACAGAGTCTTGAAATGCTCCGCGGCGGCGGTAGGGCTATCCGCCTCAAAACGCGCTACCAGGTCATATTCCTCGATAACGCGGAGAGCAAAGCTGCGCGAGCAGAGGACCGCGACCAGCATTGCCCCGCGGGTCTCCGCATCCTGGCCTACAAGCGCCTTCGCACTCAGCAGCGGCGTCTGGCTGCTCTCATACAGCACCTGCGCTGTGGCCGAGTATGTGCGCGGGACAAACAGCCATGTGATGAGCACGCCTGCAATGCCGGCAGCTATCGTGACGCATGCTAACGCTCGTCTCCGGCGCCACGCAACCTGGGTTATGTCGGGTGCTGTAGCAGCATCCATCCGTTGCTTCTCCCGGCAAGTGTCATTCCCACCGAACTTCACCCCTTCGCGAGGTGGCTCTGGCGTACCGTGGACGTCATCGCCGTCACGAAGCGGGCGGCTCTGATCGTCTCATCCGGCGGGCGGTCATGTTGACTACTTCTCCAGCGCTGAAGTGGAAAGCCTTCGCCCAGTCGGACTCATGGCCCCCAAACCTGACCGTGCATTCAACTTTTAGCGTACCTTCGCCGTCCTCGACGGCATTCTCCACCACATCCATGCGCACCGTGTCCTCGCCGTAATGGGACTTCAGATACGCTTTCGCCTTATCGAGCATTTCGTCCACAGCGGTCCGGTTGGACATGATCCTGACTTCTCCCGCGCAGAGTGATACCGGCCCTGCAGTATTCCGCGCGCCGCATGACGACTCCTCCTATCCATTTCATCTCCTCGCGCACGCGCGAACGCAGCATCATCTCCGTGTTTGTGGAGTTTACCCGAAAAACCCCCGGGGGTTGCGCTGCATCCCCCGGCGTCCAGCCCGACGCCTGCTTCCCAAGGCTACCGGATGAAGTTGCGCCGATGACGAACTCCGTGATAGAATGGTTGCCGAGAAACGCTCGCTTCCAAGCTGTAATCGGCTTGTGGGCAGACGCTGTGGAGAAAAGCGATGGCATCACCGGCGGATAGAGTCATCTGGCAAGACATACTTATATTCTGGGTCAAAGTGCTGGTAATCTGCGTCATCCTCGGTAGTATTTCCTTCTACGTTGGCCGTAAATACGTGGGTACTATGATTGCCGGACCGGACATCCGCGAAGGCGCTCCCGAGATCACGCTGCAGGTGACTGGCGAAAACGGCGAGGGAGATGAAGTTGACAAAGACGCGCCCGCCACAGTTGAGGTCAAAGTCCAGGAACGCGAGGGCTCGGAGACTGAGATAGACAACGCCAGTCACATGCTCGGCCATGAAAAAGACGATGCCGCCGACGAGGGCGACACCGAGGCCGGCAAAGACCGCGAGGGGACAGCACAAGAAACCGAGACATCGTCCTCATCTGAGCGGGAGGCGGAGTCGCCGGCCGCTGGCAGCAGCGACGGAGACCAAGACGACGCCAACTACGTTGTCACCGCCGGGTCGTTCCTCAACGCTGAGAATTCCGACCAGATGCTGAAGGAATTACAGGAGAAGGGCTACAAGCCTTACATCAGCAAAGTGACTATCAAGGGCAATACATATCGCCGCGTAAACGTAGGTGCATTTGCGGGCCGCGACGAGGCCGATAACCTTGTCCGAGAGCTGCGGAATGCCGGATACGAGGCGCATGTGGGGGTGCGATGACTCCTGACCGGCTGCGGCAGGAAACGCAGCACCCGCTGCACCGCATTGCACTCATCGTCTGCGACAGCCTTGGCATTGGCGCTCTGCCCGACGCAGACCTCTATGGCGATGGGTGCAGCCACACGCTTTGTCATACGGTCGTCGCAAGCCAGTTGCAGTTGCCGGTCCTTGAGCGGCTGGGCCTCGGGGCAATAGATGGCGTGGACTGTCTCCCGCCGCGGGCACCTGAGGCCGTCGTGGGGCGCATGGCGACGGTATCGGCCGGCAAAGATACCCTCATCGGGCATTGGGAGTTGATGGGACAGGTCACGCCCATGCCGTTTCCTACCTACCCGAATGGCTTCCCTGACCAACTGATTGCGGAACTCGGCAATACTTGCGGAAGAGGAGTTATTGGCAACCGGCCCGCCTCGGGTACTCAAATCATCGAGGAACTGGGGCCGAGACAGCTTGAGACCGGTGAATTGATTGTCTATACATCCGCCGACAGTGTGCTCCAGATAGCTGCCCATGAGAGCGTCGTCGCGCCTGAGGAACTCTACCGGTACTGCGGCATCGCGCGCCGCATCTGCAGCGGAGAACACGCCGTGGCGCGGATAATCGCCAGGCCCTTTATCGGGGCCCCCGGTGCTTTCGTTCGTACCGAGCGCCGCCGCGATTTCCCGCTGCCGCCTCCAAAGCCGCTACTGTTGGACATCCTTGCCGCCAATAGTATCGGCATCGCTGCAGTAGGCAAGATCGCTCAGATCTACAGCGGCCGGGGTATCCGCAGCCAGGTCCATACGGCGGACAATGTGGCCGGCCAACAGGCGATTCTGGACCTCTGGGAGGCCGCCGCCGATAACCTGGTCTTTGCCAATCTTTTGGATTTTGATACGCTCTACGGTCACCGGAACGACGTTTCCGGGTACGCGGCTGCTCTGGCCGAGTTCGATGAATGGCTCGGTGGCTTCATCCCTCGTTTAGGGGAAGATGAGGCGCTCATCATCACCGCGGACCACGGTTGTGATCCAACCACGCCGAGCACGGACCATTCGCGGGAGTATGTGCCGGTGCTGATCTATGGGCCGCGTGTCAGGCCCCGGGATATTGGCACGATTGAGGGGTTAAGTTTCGTCGGGCAGGCCGTCTGCGCATTGCTCGGACTGAAGTATGGCGCGGGTGGCGTAGATGCAAGAGAGTTGCTGCGGGACGGAATAGCCTAATGAGCGCTGGGATGGCAGAATGGCAGCCGCTGGTGGCAGTCATCATACCGGCCGCCGCGCTGATCAGCTTGATGATTTATGTCAGGTCAATTTCCGCGGGGCATTCCTCCGGAGATATCTGGCTGGCTCTGCTGGTTACCTGGGCCGGGCTGCTGGCGACCGTGGGGGTCATTATCCTGTTGCGCAGTGTTGCCCCTGCCGCCATCGTTGAATTAGATACATCGTCGCCCGGCTTGCAGTGGGCTGAACTTGACCTCAGCCAGGGCCTCGCGTTGGCAACATCATTGCTTCTGACAGTACTGCTGTGGCGAGTGCTGATAGTCCGGCTGCGCCGGATTTTCGCGCCACCGCAGCAGGACCAGTCGGAACCGCAACGGGAATGTCGCAATAATGGTGGGAACTAGCATTGTATTGTGGGCGGCACTGTTGGTGGCGGTTGCCCTCATCTATTACGTGCGGCATGTGGAGCCGACCCGGCTGCAGATTGAGCAGGTCGAGCTACACATTGAGCGGCTGCCGCGACAGCTCTGCGGATTGCGTATCGGCCAGATCAGTGACACACATTTACGCGATGACCGGCATTCGGTGGCAATAGCAGAGCGCGCCATGGCGGAAATAATGGTTCAGCGCCCGGACCTCATCTGTATCACTGGCGATATCGGCCACCGCTCCTGGCATCTTGATAGGGTTGCGGGACTGCTGAAAGCCCTGGCCGCTCAATACGGCGTGTATGCCGTTCTTGGTAATCACGACATGGATGAAACCTTGGAATTCGAGGTGTTCGAGGAAAAGGGAGAAACCCGGTCAGTGTCGGACTGGATAACAGCGATGGAGGCCGTAGGCATCGAGGTGCTTTTCAATGCCCATCGCTGTCTGCGCATCAATGGTTCTCTGGTCGTCATCGCCGGTGTCGGCGATCCATCGTGTGGATATGAGGACCTCGGGGCCGCCCTGGCTGACGCTCCTAACGGGGACTTCCACATCCTGCTCTCACATAGTCCGGATATCTTTGACGACGCGCTCGCAGAGTGGGCCGATCTGATACTATGCGGTCACACACATGGCGGACAACTGCAGCTTCCGTACATCGGCACGCCCTGGGCCCCGGTATGGCGACGGCGAGACCGTGCTAGCGGACTCATGCGCGTGAATCAGAGCACTGTCGCGTATGTCAGCCGTGGCGTCTCATCCGGCGTCCGCGCGCGGCTCAACTGCCCGCCTGAGGCTACCGTATTCACCCTCGCCGGTGGCCGTGACGACAACCTGCGCATCGTGACCTGACAGACGGTTCTAAGTGGCGATGGGCCACTGTGGCCTTCAAAAACGCTGCGAGCCAACTCGACGACATAGACGCTCGAAAGGTAGCACTTGTGAACATAGCAGACGTTCTCAACAGTATCCTCGTCAGGCTGCGGCTTAGAAAGTCTCAGCCCCAGCTTACGCGGGACCAGGCAATGGGCGCTTACCCGGTCCGCAATCCTGCCCTACAATGGAGGGTCAACGAGGAGGGTAATGTTCTTGTCATTCTGCCGCGTCGGGGCGACATCCAGGGCAAGGCTCTCGGCTGGCTCTTCATGGTCCCCGAATCCAAACCCGTCGAGCTCGACGAGGTCGGCACCGATGTCTGGAACCACTGTGACGGCGACCATACGGTGGCCGAAATCGTGGCGCTGCTCGCCGAGAAGTACAAGCTCAACAAGCGGGAAGTCGAAGTCTCCCTGACGGAGTATCTACGTACACTGGGCAAGCGCGGGCTGGTCGGCTTCATGGTTGACCAGAAGGTGGCTGAAGAGGCCGGTGTCGCCGGCCAAGACATCATCGGGCTCGAGGATATAGCGACCACCAGGGAGCAACTCAGGGCCGCGCAGGACACCGCCGCAGAGCAGGCCGCAGAGGATGCCCGCATACTCGAAGAGATGGAGCAGAATGGTGCACAACCCGAGACGCCGCCACAGGATGCGGGCGAGCCTCAAGATGCACCAGACCTCCATAGTACCGATGAGGAAGATAACGTTGACTGAGCGGGCTGTTCTGCCGACGGAGGCACCAACATAACATGCTCGGGAACATACTCGTAGGCTATGACGACTCACTGAGTGCGCGCACTGCCTTGCAGCAAACGCTGGACATCGCGCAGGCCCGGCACTCGTGGGCGCATCTGGTTCATGTCGAGCCGATCGGCGATGTGACCACCCAGAGTGACCTGCTTGGCCCGCCGGATCATGTGCAGACCGCTCTCGCCGTGGCGGAAGCGGAAGTAGAAGCCGAGCCGGACGCGCCGCTGGATACCGGCACATGCCTCGATGCCGGTGCCGTTTCCTGTCTTGATGCCGATGTGCCCTGCACAACCCGCCGCGTCTTTGGCAGCCCCGGGGAGACGCTTGCGCGGATGGCGCGCCTCTACGATATGCTTGTCATCGGCGAGAGCCGCATGACAAAAGAAGGCCAGCGCCCCCAGATCGGCGCTAATGTCAAGTACCTGCTCAGACACTGCCCTGTTCCGCTGATGGTGGCTTCCCACAACTATCAGGCCATTGACGGAGCATTGCTCATCTTTCACAACGACGCCGGCGGCGGACGGGCATTCAACATCGCCGGCCAGCTTTGCACAGCTCTCAACATCCCTCTGACCATCGCCGTAGAAGCCGACTCTGTGCGAGAGGGCAGGGGGGCGGGCTCGCGTGAGTCCGACCGCCTCGTGGCTGAACTACAATATGCCCTCAAGGCCTTTCATATTGAGCATGAAGTCTATGTGCTCGACCGCACCGGCCAGGAGATGGTTCCGCTGGCTACGGTCGAGTGGGATGCGCAGTGTGTCATCATGTCATATCCGCCGGTAGTGTGGCCCTGGGGCGGCAGCGAGATCAAGACGGCCATGGCCACCGCCGGCCTCGTCAAGATCATCGTGCCATAAGCTTTGCCCTCACGTATAGGTGCGCCGCCTGCCCGCCTGGGGCCGGCTTCCCGCCCGATTCCTCCGCAGCGGTGACAGCCACAAAAAAGGTCAGACCCGGGCAGACTATCTGCCCGGGCCTCACTGAGCGAAGTGCGGATGAAGACAAGCGACAATTCAACTTGGCACAGAGGACAACAGGATATATGAGTGCGTTCGTACTGCCGCGATAGCCGCAGCCCTGTCAACTCGGTCCCATTGCGGCGTCTGATACTACACCCGTGTTCGCTTCCTCAAGTAGCTGAGGCATCTCACCCATAGCGCCATACGAACTGGCTGTGCCCGTGGGCCGCGCTTTCCGGATCGTCTCCGGCGTGCCAGCCACGCGTCCGTCCATCCAGCGTCATCCGGGTGCCATCTCGCGTCCGTACCGCAGTCCGCTCTTACATCGTACGCAGATACCGTGCACATCATGCAACACCCCTTGCTGTGATGATGGCTATATATGCTGGCCCTACCCTCTGACGCACATACCTGCTATTTCATTATACCCCAATGTCAAGCCCATTTCCTCAAAATATGCTCAATCTTTGGCTCTACTTGTCTCATAGCTGCCACCGGCGCGCTTCCCGGCGACGTCCATATCGTGCAGGCAGGACAACGCGACCACTAGGGGGAACTATGGCACCATGTCGTCACATGTGCGCATCAATCGAAACGGAGGAACCAGTCATGAGACTCATCTGCGTCATGGGTATTCTCGCAATCGTCGTTGCCATCCCGGGGGTGGCTCAGCAAGGGCCGGTCATCGGCGGGCCTGATTCGTTGCCCCCTTTCCTGCACCCGTTTGTTGGCGAGTGGATTGACCAGCCGAATCATGTCAACCTGCGGATTGACCTCGATGGTATCTGGGTTATGCAGCGTACTGTACCTGCACCGGACCCGATGTGGACCCGAGCCGGTAACTGGGGCATGATCAATAACAAGCTCAACATGCGAACCGTCATCGCGCACCACAACCAGTTGTGGATACCGGGCATCCCCAGAAACGCCGCCGAGGAGTTGGTATCCGGCAAGTACGACCTGACCATCGTCTGGGAATTCACACGCCAGGGCAACAAGCTAGTCGGCACGGTGCGCAACTTCTCCGCCACGTGGGACCGCGCCGGCAAGATAACGGCCTTCAAGACTCACAAGCAGAATAGTCCGGTGCCCGTCAGCCTCACGCGAGTCATGCGCGCCGCACCCAAGCCTAACGAGCCCAACGCCGCCGGCATACCGACCCTCACCTCCGGCGAGATGTATCTCATCCTTAAGATGCTCGAAGCAATGCCTGAGGAGACTTACCAGGGCGGCGGCGGTGCTGCCAGAAAGTGGGTCGAGCACGAGGCCAGCACCCCGGGTGGCAATGGCGTACAATAAACCGCCGGCCGCAGAACCCGAATCCGGACGATGCTCAACTCGCAGACAGCAGGCCAACTAACGGGGTACTTGTCCGCACTCGGAGGGCCGTCATCACGGTGAGTCCAAGCGCACTGGAGATGACGGCCCTGACACCGCCACGCATCACGCTCGGGCCCCCGGGTTTCGTATCGGTGTGTCCCGGCAGGCAAGTGAGGGGACAACAGGCATGAGCAGATCACAGACACACAGCACTGACCAATTCGTGTCACTTCGCGACAGGACCTCACATTCAGCCAGCCGTCTTACGATGCGCATCGCGACGATTGAAGACAACGCGACCGTCTTGTTCGCCGCCGCAGAACTGGAGAAGTACCTGCATCGGATTAGCGGTGGCACAGCCATCCATGTGCGGGAGGAAGCATACAGCTCGCAGCCGGATACGCTCTGGGTTGGGTGTGCAGCGTCTCTCGGGGACTTGGCCCTGCCGCCGGTCGAGGATTATTCGCTAGATGACGCCATCGCTATCAGCGTGGAGGATCGGGAGGGCAGAATCGCGGGAGCGAACCCCCGGGCCGTTCTGCTTGCAGTCTATCGGTACCTCACGGAGCTGGGATGCCGCTGGATACGCCCAGGAGATGACGGTGAGATCATCCCCGCTATACCCGATCCGCTTGGCCGGAATGTCCGCGTCTGTGAAGCACCCTCCTACCGACACCGCGGCCTGGCGATCGAGGGCGCGTGCAGTTGCGAGCATGTGACTGATCTCATCGCCTGGCTGCCCAAAGTGGGGATGAATTCGTACTTCATGGAGTATTTCAGCGGCTACATCTTCTACAACAACTGGTATTCGCGACGCCATGAGCCCGCCAATGCCGCGGCACTGATGCCGGAAGAACGGGCCACGGAGTTCGCCGAGCGAGCCATCGAGGAGGTCCAGAGACGCGACCTGCTGTTCCACCGAGCGGGGCACGGGTGGACCTGTATTCCTCTGGGCATCGAGCCGGGGCTGTGGGATGAGCAGATCGACCGTGATTTCGGTGACATGACCAGGTATATCGCGCTGTATGAGGGGAAGCGGGAGCTGTACCATGGCATCCCGCGTCGCACAAATCTGTGCTATTCACAACTCGAGGTGCGGAAGATGGTCGTCGCCGGCACCGTCGCGTATGCGGCCGCACATCCCGAAGTCGACTACCTGCATTTCTGGCTGGCCGACGGTACCAACCACTTCTGCGAATGTGAAGCGTGCCAGCAGCAGAGGCCTTCTGATTTCTACGTGATGATGCTCAACGAACTGGATCAAGCGCTCTCCGAACGGGGCCTTGCAACTCGCATCGTCTTCCTGATCTACGCCGACCTGCTGTGGGCGCCGGCGGAGCAGGAGATCCGACATCCGGAGCGCTTCGTCCTGATGTTTGCGCCTCTGCACCGCTCCTACTACGAGCCGTTTGACCCCGCCGAGATGGAGGAGCCGATCCCGCCGTTTGCACTCAATGAGTTGGAGTTCCCGCCGAGCCAGAATCTGAATCACCTCGCCGCCTGGCAACACATGTTTAGCGGAGACAGCTTTGTCTTTGACTACCGCCTCATGTGGGGGCAGTACGATGACCCGGGCTATATGGCTCTTTCCCGGGCGCTTGATGCCGATCTGCCGTCGCTGCGTGAGGTGGGGCTGAACGGGATGATCAGCGACCAGACCCAGCGCGTGTTCATACCCTCCGGCCTGTCGATGATGCTGCTGGCGAAGAACCTCTGGCAGAGCGACCTGGATTACGATGCGGCGGCTGATGACTACTTCAGCGCGGCCTTCGGGCCGGATGGAGACAAGTGCCGCGACTATCTCGAGGGCATCTCCGCAGGCTTCAATCCGCGCTGGCTTTCGACCTACCAGTCTGCGGACCCCACCCCCGTGCCTGATGACATGGTCACCGGCCTCCGCGAAGTGCGGGAGCTCATCGAGGAGTTCGAGCCGGTTATCGAGGAAAATCTCAGCTTGGCCAATTACGCACAGGCGCGTTCATGGGAATACCTGGCAGAGCACGCGCAAATGTGCCGGATACTCTCACGGGCCATTGAAGCAGAGCTTGACGCAAGCCCGGAACAGGCACAACTCCACTGGCAAGAGCTACAGATGCGGGTGATGGAGAACGAAGATGACACAAACCCGGTCTTCGATGTCTTTCTGTTCCTGCTGACCATGAGGCGCAAGTTCCAGATATCCCCATCTCCGCCCTCACCGGATATGTGACGGGGGTCGAGCAGGAGGCCAACGCCTCGAACGACAACCCCGCGATGTAGCTGCCGGCCGCCGATCCCGAATCCGGACGATGCTCACTGCCATGGTTGCCCACTCGGTTGCTGTTGCGCCGATTTCTGACTCCGGTGGTCTGCGGTTTGCACGCTACGTAATGCCGCGATAACGCTCTTGATACTCGCTGAAACGCTCGCGCATCTGGTCTGGATTTGCGGTACCGGTCACGCCGATTTGCTGCACGGTGATAGACGCGGCCAGGTTCCCGAACAGGGCCGCCTCATCGGGTGACGCACCGGCGCACAGAGCCGGAACAATGCCGGCGGTTGTGCTGTCACCGGCCCCGACTATGTCCACCGGGCCTGCTACTTCATATCCGGGAATATGCACGAAACGCTCGCCGTCACGCACGCCAATGCCCTTATCACCGAGTGTGAGATAGACAGTGCGGCCGGTGCGGTGCGCGAGCGCCTCAGTAATCTTCTCGACCTCCTCGATACCGGCCTCACCGCGCAACTCGATACCGGCAGCGCGTGCCCCTTCCAAGGCATTCGGCTTGATGATGACGCCGGTGAACTCGCCGACATTGGCGCGCGAATCCACAAGTACCGGCAGGTCGGGCCGCCTGGCGCCGATGCCACAGATGAGCTTCCTGATCCGGGTTGAGATGACGCCAGTTCCGACTCAGGCACCTGATCCGCGACAATGATGCCGTCAACATCACTAACGCAGGCGCGGATCTTGCTTGCCAGTCGCTCATTCATCCACTCAGCCGGCGGCCTGCGGTTCCGAATGTCTATGCGGTTGAGTTCTTCCTCAATACCATCACCGTGCCTGAGCATCGGCTTGGTATATGTGGGCGTGAAGGTGCCGGGCGCTTCCAGCAGACCGTTCATATCAATGTCCCAGTGCTGCAGTGCCTGGCGCAGTTCGAAACCCTCACCATCACAGCCGGTGACGCCGATGCTCTTGATTAGCCCCACGCCAAGGGCATGGAGGTTGGCGACCACCGTCCCGGCGGCTCCGGGGCTGATGCGCTTGCCGATAACCTGGTGGGCATCGAGGCCGGTCTCGACCGACGGCTCAGTGAGCTCTGCGTCAATGATGAGGTACTTATCAAGAAAATAGTCCCCGACGACCGCCACCGAGATGTCGTCAAACCGGTTGAGGATCTCATCAAAACGCGCCTGCGTCATCATGACCACAGCGCCATCACCCGCCGGTGCAGGTTCGGGATGGAAACACCATGGTCCAGCCGGAAGTAAAAGCTCTCGCCCCCGTCAGCCACCGTCCGCACCAAAATCGTCTTCCAGGGACGGTAGTAGTACATCGGGTTATCCTTTGGCGACTCGCCGGTGTACTCCCCCAGCACGAACAGGTCAAAATTCGCGGACGTGAAATGCCGCAAGTCGCGACCCTCCTGGTAGCAAACATTGCGCGCCATTGAGAGCGCTTTCAGATACACCTCCGGCCCCATCACTGCGCTGCCAAAGTTCATGAACACGCCGCCCTCAAGTCCGGTTATCGTCTCCGCGAGGATCAAAAAATCCCGGTATGAGGCCTCCCCCAACGCTGCCCCGTCACAGTTCGGCAGTTCATGGTTGATGTCATAGCCGATGCCCAGATGCACTGTCGCCGGTATCTTCGTCTCATACGCGGCCGCATAGATGCTCTGCTCGCGGTACGGGCAGGCTTCCTCCACTATCATGCGACCGACCGCCTCGCCGAGACCGATACCATCCCGGCAGGCGGCTTTGGCGGCCTCGTTGAGATTACCCGTTTCTTGCCACAGACCGAACTGTCCCGTCTGGATGTACTTCGCCACGCTTTCGGTAGTCGCCCCGATTAGTGACATCTCATAGTCATGGATGGTGCATGCCCCGTTCCCTGCCAGGTGTGTCACGATGCCCTGCCGGATGAAATCCGCCACAAAGCGCGACAGCCCCCGCTTGATGACATGAGCGCCCATGCTCCAGATGACAGTGCCGCCGGCTCTACGCGCGGTCACAATCCGCTCGGCCAACTCATCGAGGTCCTTATCCTCAACCTCCTCCACAGCCGCATCAAGCTCCAGCACCTCATCTATCGTCATGTCATGTTCACGCTCGCCCAGAGGCAGCACTCTCAGCTTGCTTCTGTCAAACTCCGCAAACGGCATAATCATCTTCCTCCGTTGGGTTGCTCCTTCGCAGTTGTAGGTTGGGAGATTTCGGGCTGCCAGGTTGCGTCGGTAAGATACTTCAGCAGTTCCCTATGCCGGCGGAACTCCGGCACGATGATATCAGCCCCAGCCTGCACCAGCCGGTTGCGCTTCCAGTGGTTGATACCCGCGCGCTTGTACTCATCGGTAGCCGCGCCGACCGCCACCCCGCCGACCTCCTTGATATTGAGTATCTCCACATAACCGTCACCGAACGCCACGAGTTCCGGCCCGTGCAGGTCGTTCTCTGAGAGTATCTGTTCGATGACCATCTTCTTTGAGAAGTTCTCGTACTTGTCCACCGCCCCATAGATGTGCCCCTCAAAGTACTCGGCGACACCGACTAGTTCCGCCTCGCGCTGAACATACTCGATGTCCGTACCCGAGGCCAGGTAGAGCTGCACCCCCTGCTCGGCCAGGCTTTCCACCAACTCCAGCGAGCCGGGCACCCGCATCTGCTCCTGCGTGTACGTTCCATCCTCCACGCCTTCGATACGCCCCTCAATCCGCTCCCAGAGCCGTCTCAGGTATTCCCGCTTGTAGCTGACTGGGTCCTCCGGCTCGCCACCGCGCTTCTTCATCTCCTCAGCGAGGCGCATCATCTGATAGATGGTCTGCTTGCCGGTAAGCATGACCACGAAATCCTCCACCAGCGCATACAGCTCCTCTTCGCTCTCCCCGGTGTCCAGCGCCGCCAGCTTCTCTACCAGCATGGGGATCATGACATCCTGCCAGCCCGCACGGATCAGCGATATCGTGCCATCGAAGTCGAACAGCGCGAACCTCATTGCGCCGCGCTGGATGTCGGGGTTGCGCACCTCGATATCGAGGCCGCTCAGCTTCGGCCCGACTGCGTAATCGGGAAACTCGTTTTCCGTAAACTGATCTTGCGCCAACCTGCTCACCTCGGTCTTTGCATCGCTATTAGGTTCGCATGATTTGCTCTCAAACCTTCAATGAATCGCTTGGGGTGTTTGCAGGAACATATGTCGCGGCGACGAATACTCAGACAAAGGCCTCCATAGCATATTTCGTGGTGATGAGGGCTCGTGAGCGGTGCTCGTCTCTTGCCGGATGCCGGGGAACGTCCCGAAGCTCCCGTGCGTCTAAGAGACATCGCTCAATAGACAGGAGAGATGATGCCATGTTGAACGGAAAATCCGGCTGGCTGATAGTTCTGGCGGTTGTAGCCTTGAGCCTTGCGGGGTTCAACGGTTGCGATGGCGACCAGAAGAAGCAACCTAAACCCGTCGAGTTGGGAGACAAGACAGGCATGAAGCCTACCGAAGACTTGACAGAGAATGCCTTCACCAAGTTCTACAGCCCCGTTGAGGTCACTGTCAGCCCAAGGGTGCCCGGCTACGAACTGCCCATCGAGCCAGCCGAGGCGACCAACGCCGACACCTTCATGAAGCGGATGCACATCGAGGGCAAGGCCGCCGAACTCCTTGCCGCTAACGGCTTCGTAGTTACCGATTACCACGACTATGACAAGGTTGGCCTCTTCTACAAGAGCCTGATGAACAACGAGGTACCGATCTTCGTGACCACCGACTCTCTTCTCCACCTCTACCACATCCAGTTCGACAAAACCCTCAAGGACATCGAGGAGAAGGAGTTCTACGGCCAACTCATCGAGCTTAGCGACCTCATGCAGCAGGCCTCGAAGGATCAGTACGACACCTTGGCGGCGCAGTTGCACGAGGCCGCACGCTACAACTGGGCCTACTTCACGGTGGCGCGCAAGCTCCTCGACCCTGATGCCGAGGTCCCGGCAGCCGTCGAGAAAGAGGTCAACGCAGAGATCAAGCTCATCGAAGCCCACGCCGGATTCGCCGCCAGCCCAATTTTCTCTTACAGGGAGGACTATTCCCAGTATGTACCTCGAGGCCACTACACCCACAGCGAAGAACTCAAGCGCTTCTTCAAGGCAATGATGTGGTAC
>CAZCJS010000084.1:14319-15328 GCA_964498775.1 uncultured Armatimonadia bacterium | reverse complement strand
AGGAAACTGTCAGATACCTCACGCGCGTACATGTGATCCCAATAGCCGCCGAGGTCCTCGACGGCAAGCATGTCAGGGGGAATTGTTTCAGGCTCGATGGCGGCGATCGTCGGAACCTGTAGGTCGCCGACACCAAAAACGGCACAGGTCAGCGCCCCGGGCTCACAGACATCGGAGAAGGCCATGTCCGGCTCGCCCAATGACTTCGCAGCGCCCCCAACGCACATGACCGGCCCGCCACGATATGCCCGGACCGCATCGAGTTCGGCAGCGGCGAGAAGGTGCGGGTTGGGCACAAGCAGCGGGCCGCTGAGCACATCGAGGTCCTCAACACGAATAGTGGCATGCACCTGTGGACCGCGGGACATCAGGCGCGTAATCAGCCGGTGGCTATTGCAGGCGCGGGTATGGGTGAATTCATCTACCTGGGCCTGCATAGCGTGATCAGACCAGAGTACCGTAGCACCGAAAGAACGCGTCGGGACAGGTCCGAGGGACTGCTCCCAGCGCTGCCGCAGCCAGTCCCAGTGCCCGTCGGTCAGCCCGTCGCCGAGGCAGACGAGGAAGCCATCAGCGCTCGGCCGCAGGGCACCGTCGTCAGTCACATGGAAGATGTTGTTGAGCGCGTAGATCTCCTTTTCCAGCAGGGTGGGCAGGTGCCGGATGGCGTCCCATTCTTCCACCACGTCATGGGCGTTTTGCAGGAAGAGCAGCTTCACATCCGGGACATACGCCCTAATCAGCATCAGCATGGAGAGGAAGTCATAATGCCGCTCGGGCGTGGCAGTGCCGGGGCGCGGGTCCATGGCGAGTCCGGCGGCAACCGTCTCGACGACCATCGCGTCAACACCGCTGGCGAAAATGCGCCGGTAGTCAATGCCGTAGCGGTACAGGGACTCCCACGGAGCTCTGCCCCAGGATGAGTTGATGACGGCTTTTTTGCCGACGGCGTGGAGCGCCTCGACCATCTCCTGCCAGAAATCCGTCCAGCGCTGCACATTGAATTCGA
>CAZCJS010000084.1:8088-14309 GCA_964498775.1 uncultured Armatimonadia bacterium | reverse complement strand
CCACTCCCGGCGCACACTTTTCCAGATCCAGGCCATGCGCTGCTCAAGTTTCTCGATGTCATGCACGCAGGCGCGTGTGACAATGTCCGGCAGCTCGGCATCGGTCATCTCGGCAAACTGGACGATGGTGTCGTCAGATGCGTCAACCCGCCATAGCGGGCCGTTGTGAGGCCCCCAGCCATCCGCCCCGTGCCAGCCGTCAAACCCGTACCACTGGATGGTCGCGACGAGCTTTGCGGCGAAAATATCCTGGAAATAAGTCCCGTCAGCCAGGCGCGCAAGAGGGTTCAGAGAGGCGGTCCACCCTGCCTCACGATAGACCTTGCAGACTTCGCGATGGTCGCTGAGCCACTCGTGATGAAACCTGTCGCCATAGAAGCGTGTGAACACCGTCACATAGACTGCCACGCCCCGTTTGCGGAGGTTCTCGATCAGGGCGCGGAGTTGATGGTTGGTCCACTCCTGCCTGGCGCGTTGCTGGTTGAACTCATGGCCGTCACGGGCGCAGTAGTCGGCAGGCAGCACGACCTCCTCAGCCACGGGCTCAAACGCCAAAATAAAGTCGGGCGAAGTGAGAAGCAGACAGATTGTGTCGGGCGTGAAGCCGGCGGTGGCAATGTACTCGCCCACGCCGAAGTCATCGTCGGTGTTGTCGAATGCGATTAGCTCAGTCCATATCCAGCGTTCATGGTCGCGCATTGGGCTATCTTGTGCCCTCCGGTAATCTGCATGTGCGGTGCTTGTGTATAGATGCTTCACTGGGGAGTGAAAACCTGCAACCGTTCATAGCCCCTGAGGGCCGGTTTGAGCTACACACAGGAGTCGTCACTAAGTCACGGCCTGCTTTGTCCGCCTGTCCGGCACTACAGCTTGCGGCTATCGTATGCCCAGTTGAGTAAAGCCTGCCTCTGTTTGGGGCGGCAGGTGGCATCTCCCGGCCGGCAGTGCTTGCTGACTTGAGCGACATGCCTCACCATCGCCTTCCATCGCTTTATCTGCAGCTCATCATCGGCGCATCGCCGGCCCATGTAGTAACGGCAGTACCACTGGAACCAGCCGCGCGGATCCTCCTCGTAAATCCACCCCTTCTCCCGCCATATTGACAGCGGCAGGGATGCGTTGAGGCCGAAGTAGTTGAGGTCGGGATCGTGTCGCTCATGGCAGAGCTTGGCGCGGGCGAACCAAGTACCGGGGAACTCATCGCGGCAGTCGGTCATATACTTGCCGCCAAAAACCCCGAGTTGCAGCATCTGCTTGGGCGTCAAGTCGGGCCGGAATTCGGGGGTGAAGTTGCGCCCAATCGGCTCAGTCAGGTAATAGACGTAATTGCTCTGCATCAAATCATTGACTACCACTTTCCGTCTCTTCATATACTTACCACCCTCCAGAGAGATGAAGCTCGGCGGCCCAGCGTCGCCACTCGCCCGCTGACTGTCCAATCGGACTGCGCTGTAATGCTTTCGCCGGCGTTCGCTGAGCACCTCCGTATAATTGAGACTGGAAAAGCGCTCCCCGTTGCAAGTCTCGACGGCCGGGCTGCCGACAGTGCAAGCGCAAATACGCACGAGGAGAAAGAGAGTGATGAGGCGAAATGTGTTATCAGTGGGGCATGTGCGTCGAGCAGGGCAGACTTCGTGGCGGGCAATAAACGGCGCAGCCGGAGAAGACAATGGCCGAGCGGATCCTGATAGTCGAGGACGAGGCGAGTGTGGCTGATGGTGTTGCGTACACGCTGGAACAGGAAGGCTTCGAGACCTCTATCGCGGCAGACGGCAAGGCGGCTCTGGATCAGTTCGAGGCGTGGAAGCCGGACCTGGTGGTACTGGACTTGATGTTGCCGGAGATTAGTGGATGGGATCTGTTTGCGGCTTTCCGGAGGAGGCGCGAAGTGCCGGTGATCATGCTGACGGCGCGCGTCGAGGAGCTGGACCGTGTGGCAGGTCTGGAGATGGGTGCCGATGACTATGTGACCAAGCCGTTCAGCATGAGGGAGTTGGTCGCGCGGGTGCGGGCCGTCTTACGTCGCTCAGCGGCGAGTCAAGCAGAAGCTACTCAGGGCATGATTGCGGAGGCCGGGGTGAGACTGGACACTGGCAGCCATGAGGTGATGGTGGGAGACAAGGCCCTTGAGCTGTCGCCGAAGGAGTTCGATCTGCTGGCATATTTGATGAGGAATGCGGGGCGAGTGCGGGCGCGCCAGGATATCCTGGCGGCAGTATGGGGTGAGAACGAGTATGTGGACGAACGCACCGTGGATGTGCACGTGCGCTGGTTGCGGAAGAAGATAGAGTCCAAGCCGGGGAATCCACAGCGGATCGTCACGGTTCGCGGGGTGGGCTACAAGTTTGTGGGCGGTGAATGAGTATGTCATTACGCTGGAAGATGACCGTAAGCTTTGCACTATTAGCGGCGGTGGTGCTTGGACTCCTGGGTACATATCTGCACGTGAATGCCGGACGCCATACGACCGAGCAGCTTCGACAGAAGCTGCTTGCGGAAGCACGGCTGACTGCAATGACATTGCCGGAGCCGCCGTGGGAGTCGGGCAGAAAGATGCAGCGGCTGGTCAAGGAACTCAATGATGCGGCGGGAGCGCGAGTAACTCTGATCGCGGGAGATGGCACTGTCGTCGCTGATAGCCGCCATGAGTCGGATGATATGGAGAATCACGGGACCAGACCGGAGCGCTTGGAGGCGGCGCGGGAAGGATGGGGTAGTGCGATACGCTACAGCGAGACTCTCGGGGTTGATATGCTGTATGTTGCAGTCAGTGCGCCGGTCGGAGTTCGTTCGGACGCGACGCATGAGAGCGCCGTCATCCGGCTGGCGATGCCGCTGACTGCGGTCGGTGTGGCGGCGGCCAGACTCCGGGTAGCGGTGGGGACCGCCTTCGTTGTGGCACTGATCGTCGTGTGGGTGCTGGCGGACAAGCTGGCGATGAGTCTGGCGGAGCCCGTACAGCGCTTGGTGCGGGTGGCGCGGCGGGTGGGAGACGGCGATCTGAGCGCACGGGCGGAGGTAGCGGGTGGAGGAGAACTGGCAATGCTGGCGGAGGTATTCAACAATACGCTCGAGCGTCTGGCGGGACTGCTGGCCGCGTCAGAGAAGGAGAGCAGATACTATGCCGCGATACTCGAGCAGATGACGGATGCGGTAGTGGTGGTGGATGAGGGGCGGCGGGTGCAATTTGTGAACCGCACGTTCGGGAGTATGTTCGGTGTGGATGTGAAGCAGGTGGCCGGGCGGTTGCCTGAAGAGGTATCTCTGAACTACGAGTTGAGTAATCTGCTCGCGCGAGCGGTCGGGCAAAAGACCGCCCAGCGGGATCAGATTCGGCTGCTGCATCCGGGGCCACGGGTGCTGCTGGCGCTGGCGGCTCCGCTATTCGGGGAGGACAAGGCTGTGATGGGGGCAGTAGGTTTGTTGCACGATATGACCGACCTCCAGAAGACGGAGCAGGTGCGGCGGGATTTTGTGTCCAACGCCAGCCATGAGTTGCGCACACCCGCAGCCGGCATCAAGGCACTTGCGGAGGCGCTCAAGGCAGGGGCAATGAAGGACCCTGAGCGAGGGCCGGAGTTTGTGGATCGGATCATTGAGGCCGTCGAGCGCCTGGGGGATATTCTCGATGACATGCTCATCCTGACGCGTGTGGAGCGCGGACAGGAACTGCTGCGCGCGGAGTGGCTAGAAGTGGCGGTGCTGTTTGAGAAGGCAATTCAGCAGATCGGTGCAGCCGCGACTGCACAAGGGGTGTCGCTCAGCAGTCAGTATGAGCAAAGCGATCTCGTATATGCCGATGCGGGAAGTCTGGAGACGGTGCTGGTGAATCTCTTAGACAATGCGGTGAAGTACACACCGGCGGCAGGGGATGTTGTGCTGAGTGGGATGAAGGTGCCAGGGGGCTACGAGATCGCAGTGAAAGATACGGGTATCGGGATTCCAGCCGAGGACCTCGACCGCATCTTTGAGCGGTTCTATAGAGCCGACAAGTCACGCGCACGGCCGGCCGGAGGCACCGGCCTGGGCCTCGCAATCGTGAAGCATATCGTCGAGGCACACGGCGGCAAAGCATTTGTGAGTAGTACCCCTGGTCAAGGCTCTACGTTCCGCGTGTTTTTCCCCGATAGCGGTCTAAAGACATAGTGCATACGATTGATTGACGTGGTTTTGGGCCGCGGGGCCGGCATCAGGCCTGGGCAATAGGTATACATTCGGGCTGGCCAAAAGGAAGGCTGCCGCGTTAACAAAATCTTAACGCTCTCATAGCCGCACCTTAATAATGACTTTCTATACTACGCTCAGTGCGATGTCACCATGCAGGCAGAAATGCAGCCGCAACAATCAATGGATGGAGAGGTGAACGCAGTGAGCAGATGGCAAGTCGGGTATGTGTTGGTGCTGGTCGGGCTGTGCAGTGTTCTGGCAATATCGTCCGCAAGCGCCGAGTTGAAGATCAGTGGTTATACGCAGGCGAGGTTCCTGGATACTGAGATCGAGGGGAGTGACTACGATTTCGATCTGAGGCGGGCGCGGGTGAAGATTGCAGGTCCGGTGAATGAGGATGGGACTGAGATCAAGCTGCAGATTGAACTGGGGGGATTGGACGACGGCAAAAGCGTCGAGTTGAAGGACCTGACTATCACTCATCCGCTTAGTGAGGAGTGGAAGGTACGCGTAGGCTTTTCCGATATGATGTTCGGTGAGGATGTGGCATACTCAAGTTCAACGAGGTTGCCTTTCGAGCGGGCTAAGGTAACACGCTCGCTATTCCCCGGTGAAAAGGACACAGGCATCTATTTCTTCTACAAGCCAATGGACAAGGGGAGCAGTACGCCGCACATCACGCTGGGCTACTCCGACGACCTCGAGAGCATGGATGATAAGCTGTTCACCGGCGATGATGTTCACGATGATTCCGAGGCGTTGGTGGCGAGCGTGAAGTGGCCGTTGCGGAACAAAGGTGCGGCCGGGTTGAGCTACATGAGGGCTTCCCGCGATGGCTTTGATGCCGGTGGTGCTCCGCTCGGCTATGATGATGATGTGTGGGCCGCTCACGTGCGCTACAATGGCAACAGGGGTTTCAATTTCCAGGGCGAGTACTTCAACGGCAGCCGGAAGGAAGTTGATGTTGACGGGTGGTACGGCACGCTTGAGTATACGCCGAAGGAGAGTAACACAACATGGTTCTACCGGTATGACATCTATGACGACGGGGATGCTGCAGACTACAAGCGGCACACGTTGGGCGCGGCTCATGAGCTGGGTAAGAACTCGCGGCTGACGTTGCAGTATGAGGACGTGGATGACGAGGGAACCGGCGGGTCCACGCTGGGATTGCAGTGGCAGGTGAAGTACTGAAGGACAGCTGAGGTCGTTTGCAGTTGACATGGCGCACGTAAACATCCGGAAGGAGAAAATACAAGATGACAGCTAAGAGTGTCGCAACTGGTGTGTTGATTGTCGTGTTGGCAGTTGGTATGATTGGGGTCCTAGGCGGTTGTGGACGACGCGCACAGGAGCCACCCGCAATTTCAGCAGAGGGACAGCTTCCGGAGCCGCCAATGCCGCCGGCAGCGACAGGTAGCATCAAAATGATTGGGTCCACGACGGTGTTGCCGATAGCCGAAGCCTGGCAGAAGAAGTTCAATGAGATGCACCCGGAGGTCAATATCGCAGTGTCTGGCGGCGGCTCGGGTGCCGGCATTGAGGCGCTGATCGAAGGTACGGCAGACATTGGCAATGCCTCGCGGGCGATTAAGGACAAGGAGAAGAAGCGGGCTGAAGAGGCTGGTATAGATGTGGTCGAGCACACAGTTGCGTACGATGGGATCGCGGTGGTAGTTAATCCCAGCAACGGACTTGATGCGCTTTCGGTGGAGCAACTCTCGGATATCTTCACCGGGAAAGTGCGCAACTGGAACAATGTCGGCGGGGAAGCCGGCGAGATCCAGATCGTCAGCCGCGACTCGGCTTCAGGGACCTATGAGGCGTTTAAGGAAATGGTAGTGACGCTGGGTAAGACGGACAAGGAGCGTGACTACGCGCCGGAGGCTTTGAAGCAAGCTTCGAATCAGGCCGTGCTGGCAACCGTGGCGCAGACCAAGACCGCAATCGGCTATATCGGCCTCGGCTATATTGACGAGTCGATAAAGGCGCTGAAAGTCATTCCGATGGGCGGTGGCGATGTTGATGCCGATGTCGGACAGGTAGCTACGAAA
>CAZCJS010000084.1:0-8078 GCA_964498775.1 uncultured Armatimonadia bacterium | reverse complement strand
GCCGTGGAAGTGAGCTCGAAAACCGTCAATGATGGCAGTTATCCGGTGGCAAGAGACCTCTACATGTATACACAGGGCGAGCCGACCGGGGCGGTCAAGGACTTTCTTGACTGGGGGAAGAGCGCTCAGGGCCAGGCAATTGTTGAGGAGCTGGGCTTCGTGGCACTGTCCTCGTAGCGAGCTATGCGATCTGACGGATGGGGGCTCTCAGCAGCATGGCGGAGGGCCCCTTTTTACACCACAAACTAAGTAGAAGACGGCCATGGCTAAACGTGATCTGAAAAGAACGAGACGTGAGGCGGCGGAGTGGCTCGTAGAGCGAGGCAATCAGATAGCAGGCATCATCGCTATCGTCTTTGTCTTGCTCATCTTCGTGTTTTTGCTGGATAACGCGCTTCCGGTGCTGAAGGGGTACCCCCTGAGTGAGCTTCTGGGAGGTAGGCGCTGGTCGCCGACATTTGAGCCGCCGAAGTTCGGTATGCTGCCACTGATCCTGGGCTCGCTGTATGTGACGGCCGGGGCGCTGGTGTTGTCCGTACCGCTAGGCCTTGCGTGTGCGGTTTTCATCGCGGAGGTGGCGCCGAAACAGGCTCGAGAGATACTGAAGCCGGCTGTCGAGTTGCTGGCTGCGATACCATCAGTGGTTTTCGGGTTCTTGGGGATGCTGCTGATAGGGCCATGGCTGGCGGGGAAGTTGAGTTTGCCTGTCGGGCAATTTGCAGCGCTCGGTTCGCTGATTCTGGCGTTTATGGCGCTGCCGACCATTGTGTCGGTTTCGGAGGATGCGATACGTGCGGTGCCGGTGGCTTTGCGACAGAGCTCACTGGCATTGGGGGCGACACGCTGGCAGACGATATGTCGAGTGGTTCTGCCGGCAGGTAGGTCGGGTATCATTGCGGCGGTGATGTTGGGGCTGGGGCGGGCTATAGGCGAAACGATGACGGTGCTGATGGTGACGGGGAATGCGGCAGTGATACCGCAGGGCTTCATGGGGTTTTTGCGCCCGGTGCGGACGATGACCGCCACGATAGCCGCCGAGATGGGAGAAACGGCTTTTCGGGGTGAGCACTATCACGCTCTATTTGCTGTGGGTTTGATACTGCTTATTATCACCTTCATTACCAACACGATAGCGGACGTGGTGGTGCGTCGGGCCGGGAGGCTGAAGTAATGGGGATGCGCCACAGAATCAGTCCGCGGGTGCTCGAGAAGGTGGCCTTCGGAGGACTGTGGGTAGCGGCCGGGGTTGTGGTCGTGCCGGTTTTCGGGGTCATCGCGTACATGCTGGTGAAGGGCTTTGGGGCCTTGAGGCTGGACATGTTCGCGGTGAGTACGGAGGGGTTACTGCCGGCGATAGTGGGCAGCTCGGCGCTGGTCCTGTTGACGGGGCTGATAGCGGCACCACTGGGCGTAGCGGCGGCAGTGTATCTGACTGAATACGCCCACGAAGGGCGGTTGGTGCGTCTGATTCGGCTGGCGATAGTGAACTTGGCCGGGGTGCCATCGGTCGTGTATGGGCTGTTTGGATTGGCGCTCTTTGTGATGCTGCTGGGGTTCGGCCGGTGCTTACTGGCGGGTGCGTGTACGCTTGCCTTGCTGGTCTTGCCGCTCGTGATCAGTACCTCGGAGGAGGCCTTACGGCAAGTGCCCCATCATTTGCGGCAGGCTTCGTGGGCTTTGGGCGCTACAAGATGGCAGACGATTCGGCGGATCGTGCTGCCGAATGCGTTCCCGGGGATTATAACCGGTTTGATACTCTCGATTGGCCGTGCGGCCGGTGAAACGGCGCCGATCTTGTTCACGGCAGCATTCTATTCTCTGACGCATCCCTTCCCGCGTTCGGTCTTCGATGAGATACTGGTGCTTCCGTATCAATTGTTTGTGATGGCCACCGAGGCGCCAGACGTAACGCTGGAGGAAAAGTGGGCGACGGCATTCGTGTTGGTAGCCCTAGTTGTGGGCCTGAACATTGCGGCAATTGTGCTGAGAGCGCGCTTGCGCAAAGCACGCAGGTGGTGATGATATTGTCCGAGGACGCTACCCGACCATGGGCGCAGGATGAGAGAGACGAGGCGCCAAAGGGCGAAGTGATAGCAAGGCCGCCGGGCGAGATACGCATGGAAGCTCGGGAGCTTGACATGTACTACGGCGACTTCCAGGCGCTGCAAAAGGTAGATATCGCGATTCCGGGCCAGCAAATTACGGCACTAATCGGGCCGTCAGGGTGCGGCAAATCGTCGTTCTTGCGCTCCCTCAACCGGATGAATGACACAATCGAGGGCACGCGTATCGAGGGCCTCGTGCAGCTTGATGGTGAGGACATCTACGCGAAGGGAGTGGATGTCGTGGAGCTGCGTAAACGGGTGGGAATGGTGTTCCAGACGCCGAACCCGTTCCCGATGTCCATCTATGATAATATTGCGTATGGGCCTCGGCTGCACGGTGTGACGGATCGGGAGAGACTGGATGAGACCGTGGAGCGGAGCCTCAGACAAGCGGCGTTGTGGGACGAGGTGAAGGATAAGCTGAGGCAGTCGGCAGTGGGGATATCGGGAGGCCAGCAGCAAAGGCTTTGCATCGCGCGGGTGCTGGCAGTGGAGCCGGAAGTGCTGCTAATGGATGAGCCATGCAGTTCGCTGGATCCGACCGCGACCTTCCGGATTGAGGAACTCATGTTGGAATTGATGGACGAGTATACTATAGTAATCGTCACGCACAACATGTACCAAGCCTCGCGGGTGTCGCAGTACACCGGCTTCTTCATGCTGGGCGAACTGCTGGAGTATGGACCGACCACTCGCATATTTGAAAACCCGCTGGATTCTCGCACGGATGACTACGTGCGCGGCCGGTTTGGTTAGGGGATGGCAATCATGCTACGCAGTCGCCAGGCATTTGATGGGCAGTTAATGCAATTGCACCAGCGCCTGCTTCAGATGGGGTCGTTCGTCGAGGCAATGCTGGAAAAGTCCATGCGCGCGCTCTCTGAGCAGGATGTAAACCTGGCGCGCGAAGTTATTTCTGCCGATGATGTGGCCGACGCAATGGACCTGGACATAGAGAGGCACTGCATGGAGTTGCTCGCGCTGCAGCAGCCGATGTCCAAGGACCTGCGGCTGATCGGCACGGTGATGAAGGTCATCGCCGATGTGGAGCGGATTGGAGACTACTCGGTGGACATCGCCCGGACGGCGATAAAGCTGGCTGGCCGCGAGTACTTCAAGCCGCTGGTGGATATCTCGCGGATGGGCGAAATTGTGGGTGTGATGTTGCGGCGGGCACTTCAGGCACTGGTTGGCAACGATCTGGAGATAGTGGCCGAGGTCATCGAGCGCGACGACGAGGTTGACAAGATGTGGTACAGCCTGCTTGACGAAATCGAGGTAATCATACAGGAGCGGCCTGAGACGGTACCACAGGCGGTCTCGCTGCTGCTGGTCGCGCGCTACCTGGAGCGAGTCGCCGACCACACAGTGAACATCGCCGAGCGCGTCGCCTACATGGTAACCGGACACTTTGAGACGTTGGCCCCCTCGCACCGTTCGGACTACCGGTTACCTGACGACAACACCACCGATTAGACGTCGAGCCGCAAATGCTGTTTCCCTATTGCCGCCTAGGCCACTGCCACCCGGCCTGGCGTTGTCAGTGCGAATCATTCATCTCCTATACCCGTTCCCACACAGCGATCCTCAGGTCTGCAGCATGAAGAAGTCACCGCGCTCGGACTTGACGGTCGGAGTTTCTGCGCCTGCTGAGAGCACTCGGCGGGCGTTTGGCGTCCAGCCCCATTGCAGTTGTAGTGTTATTGGCGGCCAGACCATATAGGCAGGATTCAGTGTACAGAATGGCGAATTGTCTTATGGTGGCGAAATTTCTCATAGTTGCCGGCATGTGGCGAAGTGCATCCGGCAAACGCATTTGGCAAACCTGCATTGCCCCTCATCACTTCCTGCAAGCGCCCCCGAAGCGCAAGTGCGATGTATGAGAGTTATTGCTGCAGAAAGGCGCGTTAGAAAATGGATCTGAGAACCATTGAAGTTGCGTTAACCATCGTCTGTGTGTGTATTGTTGATGCAAGTGTCGCTAATGCTGAGCTAAAGATACTGGACAAGCCGCTGTGGATATTTCCGGGCCAGCAAATCCGGGTTGTGCTCGAACAGCCTGCAGGCTCGGGAGAGTTGCAGGTCGAGGTGCCGGTGACGCTGGAGATGTTCGACCAGTGGGACCAGGACTCCATTCAGCGCTACTACTTCCGCGCACTAGATGCGGGTGATGCTACTCTGCGCTTTTCCGGCGCAGGTGGAGAGCTGGAGCTGGCGCTCGAGGTGGTCGCCTGGGGGGACGTATATAGGCCCCGCCAGTATAAGGATATCCAACTACCGCGCATCTGGCCGATGGAGCAGGTGACCTATGCGGAGTTGAAGTCCGCGCGCACGATGCACAGCGAAGCAGACCTGCAGCAACTGCGTGAGAAGGGGCAGGTGACGTCACGGGCTGCGCGATGGCTCGATACCCCGGATGATGCGATCTACAACATCATCCCCGGGCCAAGCGTGCCTCGTACTTTCGGAGCGGTGCTGGCCACCGACATCGAGCCCAGTCGCGGCATTGGGAAAGGCTGTCCAGTATGCGGTATGGGCGTCTTCGAGGGACGGAGCGGCTTCTATCCCTGGAAGTACAGCTCCGATCCACTGGACTGGAAGATCCGCTGCCCGAACTGTGGTACCGAGTTCCCCTCCAACGACTGGCGTGCCGGAGACATGCACTCGGGTCTGTTCCCCGATGATGGCTTCGGCTGCGAGCCGTTCGAACCGGTACTTGCGCCTGATGGCGGCAAGTGGCGCTGGCCTTTTATCGCCTACTATCACCAACACGCGGCATACATGGCAGAATTCACTCCGGGCATCATCGAGACCGCTGAAGCGTATGCCGCCACTGGTGATGCCGACTATGCCCACAAGTCCGCAATTGGGCTGCTGCGGTTTGCCGAAGCGATGGTGGACATGTCGCTAAATCTCAACCACCGCAAACAGGCGATACGGGGCGTGCACGGAGGGCCCGTCGGAGCACCCCTCGAGAGCCGCTTCCGGCCCTATAACCGCAGTTGGTCCTACATCGAGAGTAACTGGGACTACTCAAGGATGCAAAACTGCGCGCGCGCATGGGATCTAATTTTCGATGCCCTCGAGGATGATGAGGAACTGATAGAGTTCGCCCAGCGCAACGGTCATCCGGAGATCAGGAGTATTGAGGATTTCCATCGCTTTGTGGAGACCGGCGTCCTGAGGGTGCCGATTCAGATGGCCATAGACGATGCGCTGGAGCGGAACTGGCCCGGTCAGGAACTAACAGCGATCAGGCTGGCGCTGTGTCTGGGGACGGAACGGGCTACCGAAGTGGCGGACTGGGCGCTGAATATAGCCAAAGCCGGTGTTCGCTTCTCGTTGACGAATCTGTTTTACAAGGACGGTGCGGCCCAGGAGTCACCAGGATACAATCACAGCCACATCCGCGGCATCGGAGAAGTGTGCCGGGCGCTTGACGACCTGATGCAGCTTCATCCCGACATCTGCCGGCCGCCGCGTTTCGTCTCACCGGCCCGCGACCCTAAATTCCGCCGCATTTACGATTTCCCCCTGGAATTGAGCCTGATCGGCCGCACCACCCCCTATGTAGGCGATTCGGGCAAGGCAGGCCATGCTGATCCTAAGCCAGCGGGCCAGGGCTGGCCGTTACAGCTTGACAGTTGGATAGCTGCATACCAGGCGACCCGCGATCCGCGCTTTGCCCAGGCCATGTATGGGCCGGAAGGTAGTCTGGCGAGAGGTATCGGGGATCCGGAACTAAAGTTGATTGCCGAACAGGCCGGCGAGGAATTAGGCTGGCAGGTGGAACTGCCCAGTAACGTTCTTGATGGCTATGGTTTCGCGATCCTGCGGTCCGGTGAGGGTGATGACCAGCGCGCGGCATGGATGCACTATACCCGCATCACCAAGCACAACCACTCGGACATGCTGACCTATGGCCTGGCGGGATTCAAGCGCGAACTGCTGCCGGAACTTGGCTACCCCGAAGGCTGGGGTCACGCCTGGTCGGGCAGCTGGGGCACTCATTACCTGACCAAGATAACCGGCGTACCCAGCAACGACTTCAATAGCGCCGATCTGACAACCTTTGTCAGCCAGACGCCTGTGCAGGTGGCTGCCGCCGAAAGCTTCGCCACGGCCGGCGGCGAGCAACAAACTCGCCAGCGGACGCTCGCCCTGGTGGACCTGTCGCCTGATCAGTTCTATCTTCTGACCATCGAGCGCGTACAGGGCGGCGAGGAGCACACCTTCAGCTTCCACGGGCCGCATGGTGAAGCCGTGGCTGAAAACGTCGAGATGCAGCCGTATGAAGGCACGGCTCTGGGCGAAGGTTTGCAGTACGGCAACGTCGCAGCGGCTGCCGAACGTGACAAGGAGCTGTCCTGCCTAGCCTATATGCACGATCCGGCACGGGGCAAGCCGGCCAGCGTATGGAGTATGAACTGCACCTTGGGCGGGCAGGATGACGTCTATCTGCGCATGACCAGTGTGTATCCCGAGGGCGGGGATTTGGTGTTCGCCCAGGGGCACAACCCGCAAGGCCGCCTGCTCTATCAGATGCCCTGGGCGATACTGACCAGTCGGGGCGAAGCGCCTCTGACCCGCCAGTACCTCAACGTCGTCGAGCCCTATGTGGGGCAAGCCGCCATCCGGAAGATCGAACGGGTGGCAGTATCAGGGGGAGATCCGGAGGCACAGTTTGAGCCGCTGGCCTTGCGAGTGGTAACAGAGCAGTGCGTGGACACGATCATCTTGCAGCATGAGGCCGGGCCGCTACTGACCGCCGATGGTATCAGCTTCGACGGCGAGTTCGGCTTCTGGCGCGAGCGCGATGGCCAACTGGACACGGCTACGCTGGTGCGCGGCACCCGGCTGCTGAAGGACGACACCGGCGTGATGATTGATGCCGCGGAGTACACCGGCGAGCTTCTTTCATGTGACTGGGCAGGGCGCTCCATAGTGGTCAGTCCGGCCCCCTCTGATACAGCAGGCCTCCCCGGACGCCACATACGCATCAGCAATGCTTACGGCAGTTCGAGCTCAGCTCTGATCAAGAGCGCCGAGTTGGTGGAAGCCGGCTGCCGTATCGGCTTCGAGCTTGATCCCCGTGTTGGCGAGGGTTTTGTCAAGGAGTGCCGGGATGCCCTGGTAGTCAGCGATACTTTTCTGCGCCTGTACCCGTTCGGCTACTATGCGGGCAAGACTCTCGCCAATGAGGTCGGCAAAGCGCTGTGCCGCATCAGCGATGTGGAGCGCGGCTACGATTGCCTATTGATCGCCGAAGATGGTGCCGATCTGACTGCCGCTACTCTGGAAGCGCAACTAGGAGACTTGAATGGCGACGGCCTCAAGCACTTCCTGATATATGACTACGGTCCCGGTGATCTGGTGACGATAGCGAACTCCGCAACGGTCAAGAAAGTTAACGATCACGTGCTGCTACTCAACCATAGCGGTGGCGCACAGCAGGTGACAATAGCAGTCGAACGGCCATAGGTAAATGGCATTGTAGCCCCACCCCGCTGCTACTAAAGGGAGACCAGCAGATGAATGAGGAATTATTCGTGACGCCAAACGCGTTCCAGGGCTCGGACGTCGAGCGGATCAACGCGGCGATCCTGTCAGCCGCCGGCACCGGCAGACGCGTTGTCATCCCGCGCCATAATTGCGCCGGCGATGGTGAAAGGGAGGTCTGGCTGCTCGACTCCGCTATCCTTGTCCACAGCGACACGGTTTTGGAGCTGAACAATTGCCACATAAAACTCTCAGACTGCTGTCGCGATAACATGATTCGGAGCGCCAACTGCGGCATGGGTATCACCGACATTCAGCCGATGCGGCAAATCCACATCTATGGTGTGGGAAACGTTCTGCTCGAAGGCGCTGATCGCCCGCGAGCCACAGGCGACAGCGGCAAGACACTGGGCGAGCGGACCTATGGAACAGACGCGGGCGTGGCCGGAGAAAGCCAGAAAGGAGACTGGCGTA
>CAZCJS010000083.1:0-15351 GCA_964498775.1 uncultured Armatimonadia bacterium | reverse complement strand
GGAGCCGACATGCGTATGTGCGAGTGCAGAGTGAGAGCACGCTGGAGCGTAGCTACAGCATAACGGGGCACACGAAGACGACATTCCCGATGCTACGGCCAGGGCAAGTAACATCGGGTAACTACTTGCGGTGGGATGGAGACGCTCAATGGTACCAGATGGAGGCGCCGGCAGGTGAACCACTGTTTGTGCTGTTGGACAAGTGGTCGAGCTGGAATGCATTCCTGTCGCTGGCGACAAATAAGTTGCCTGATTTAGCGCCCCATAGCCGCCCCATGGACCAGTCAGTGGAGACTATTCCAGATGCGGACTCGTACTGCTATGTGAGAATTCAAAGCAATAGCAGAGGTGGGGGGATCTACAATATCACCCAGCACAATACGACGACCTTCCCGACGTTGACGCCGGGGCAGACGTTGACGGAGGAGCAGCTCGAGTGGGATGGTGACTGCAACTGGTATCAATTAGCCGTGGCCGCCGATGATACGGTCAGGGTGCGGCTGGACAAGCTGGGTACGTGGTTTTCGTACCTGGCGATGGCCTGTGGCAGGATTCCGCAAGAGCTGGGTCCGAGCAGCGACGGGAACCAAGATGCGGTGGTGCAGACTACGGAGGCCGGGTACTGCTATGTAAAGGTGCAGAGCAGCCACGTGGCGGGCGGCAAGTACAACCTGACGGCAACGATGGGCAAGCACGAGATAACTATCGTCGCGGGCCCGGCCGGAAATCCGAACCCGGTGGCCTCGGGGGGTGAAGTGCAATGCAGCGTGGAGGCGCGAGACACGTACCTGCATGGGTTGACGTACATGTGGCGCGCCGTGAACGAGGCGGGCGAAGCAGCCGGGACATTCGACAACCCGACGCTGCAGCATCCGGTGTGGACCGCTCCGGCAAATGACTCTTTCGGAGATCGAAAATACGAGCTGACGGTGACAATCACATGCTCGGAGGGACTCCAGACGAGTGCCACTTTCGAGCAGGCCGTAGAGCCGGGGCACGCAGTGCGCATCACCCGTGGCCCCAATGGAACACCGAACCCGGTGGCCTCAGGTGGTCAGGTACAGTGCGAGGCTACGGGGCGTGACAGCTTCGATCACCCGTTGACGTATACGTGGACGGCCACTGATGCGCACGGCACTCCGGCGGGCGCCTTCAATAACCCCGGGCAACAGAATCCCGTGTGGACCGCACCCGAGAACCTGACGACGGAGATAGTGCACTACCAACTCACGGTGACGGCGACGTGCAGCGAGGGGCTGCAGGCTAGACGCAGCTACATGCAGGGCGTGAATCCGAGACCGAGCGGCCCGCGGCCGGTGCCGTACCTTTGTGTGGACGATCATCCGGATGACGATGGGACGGCGCTGGACCTGGTATGGCCGCGGTCGGCTGATGATGAGGCTCCCGTGGTTCCGCCGCCAGGCAGCGTAGCGCCGGCGCAGGCATTGCCGGTGCGATACGACCTGTGGCGGAAGAAGGAGGGCGAGGCGGCACTGCAGCTTATCAATTCCTTTGATGGCGACGGCAGTGACGCCTATCACTACACCGACAACGGTTTGTTGCCGGCGACTGTTTACATCTACGCGGTCACCGCCTCGAACGCAAATGGGACCTCAAAGCCGGCGGTGCGGTGGCGGAAGACGGTGGACAATAATGCGGCCGAACCGGGGCCGGTAAGTGATCTGAGCTGTGCAGACCGGCCTGATGATCAGGGCAATGAAGTGCTGCTGAAGTGGAGCAAGTCGCCGGACGACGGCGCAGGATTGAACAGTGTGACGAGCTACAACATTTACCGACGCAGGTATCACGGCGGCACCTTTGTGCACGTAGCGAGGATCGAGGCCGACGGTTCGGCGCGGTATGAGTATGCGGACACCACGCTGACGAAGGGGCATGTGCTGCAATATGCAGTGCAGGCGTATGACGGGAACATGCAGTCGCAACCGGCGCTGTGCCAAGTGAAAGGGATTGACAACTTGGCGCCGGGGAATCCGCAGAACTTCGCGGTGGTCTCGGAGACGGAGGACAATGGTCGAGGCCTGCGGCTGTGCTGGGACGCTTCCGCCGATGATGGAAACGGTGGCGGGGATGTGGAACAGTACTGGTTGTGGCGGAAAGCATCTGGCGGCTCGCTGGAGGAAATAGCGAAGGTCAATGCGACCGGAGCAGCCGCGTATGTGTACGTGGACACAGGGCTGGAGGTGGAGAGACAATACGAGTACTTCATTCGTGCCTGGGACGGTAGTAACCAGTCGGGGCCCGAATACGGTGTAGGTAAGACGCACGACGAATTGGCTCCGCAGAAGCCGGAGGCGTTTGCGGCCGGATATCTGGGGAGCGGCTATGGCGTTGTGCTCACCTGGCATGCCTCGGCAGACGACGGTCAGGGCCTCAATGACGTGGTGAAGTACCGGGTCTGGCGGCGGATTATGGGGCCACAGGCAGTTCGGGAGGACCTCAAGCTGCTGGATGAAGTGCCGGCGACAGGCGCAGCTCGTTACACCTATAACAACCCGACTCCGGACGGGGTAATATGTGTGTATCTGCTGCAAGCCTGCGACGGGCACAACCACTCGGAACCAGCCTATGCAGAGGTGGAAACAACGGTGGGCACGGCGGCGACAAGTGGCGGTGTGTTGATAGTGAGTGCACTGACAACGCAGCAGCTCAGAGGTGAAATCGTCAATATCACCTACTCATTGTCTACGGGCGCGGATGTAGTCGTCGAGGTCCGCAATATCTGCGGGCGGCTGGTGGGGCGGATCGCGTGTGGGCCGACGTCGAGTGGAGTCAGGACGACGAGTTGGAATGCGCGCAACCTGAGCGGAGCGCAAGTTCCGTCGGGGATGTATCTGTGCACTGTGCTCGCACGCTCTAATGACGGCAGCGAGAGTCGTGCGGTAACGACTGTGCAACTGCAGCGATAGGGAAAGCGCCGTGGAGGCAAACAGGAATGAAAACCCCGCACCGGGATGATGATGCGGGGTTTTCTGCGTTCAGTGCAAAGAGGACGCCCGGCTCGTGCCTCTGAGCAGAAGACGAGCAAGCGACCATCCACAGCTGCGCCGAGCACATCGGTGGCGTCTGGGGAGCGGATCGGTCAGATACATTCCGGCGCTACCCGAGACTATTCGCGGACGATGGGTTTCTGGCCGACGGCGTCAGTGCGGCGCTCGATGGTGTAGATGGGGAACTCACCGCCGGCGTCGTCGAGCAGCCGCTGCCATGCGCGGTCGAAGACGGCTGCCTCGAGATGATCGGCCATATCATGCTGGCAGGCTGGATCCACTCGCAGGTCGAAGGCCTCGCCGAGTGTGCTGTTGACATCGGCGCGGATCCAGTGGGTGTCGTCAATGTAGCAGACAGCGTCGCCGTAGCGGCTGGTGACGTACTCGCGGGGCTGCCACTGGCCGTCGCCGCCGAGCAGCGGTACGAGACTCTTGCCGTCAAGTCCTTGGCCGGCTCCGATGCCGCTCAGCTCACAAATGGTTGCCTGGACATCAATATTATAGACCAATTCGTCAGCCACGGTTCCTGCGCCGTTTCCGTCGGGCATGTGGACCAGGAGCGGGAGGTGCATGACCCCCGGCCAGAGCGCATGGGAAGGCTTGCCGATGATGTCGAACTCGTTGTCGCCAAAGTTGGTGCCATGGTCGGAAGTGAATACGACGAGTGTGTTGTCGGTGAGGCCGAGGCGGTCGAGCTTATCCATCATCATGCCGAACCAGGTGTCGGTGAGAGTGACCAGACCGCTGTAGTGGGCGATGATGTCGGCGGTGGCGTCGTCGTCTATGCCCTGTTGCTCGCGGGTGGTGTAGCTGACGTGGAGGATAGTGGGGCCGTCATAGGAGGGGTCGGCGTAGAGCTGATGGTACATGGGCGGCGCTTCCCAGGGCTCGTGGGGGGCGAATGAGTCTATGCAGAGGTAGAAGGGCTCGGCATTGCGGTTGTCTTCGAGGAAATCCATCGCCCACTGGAACGTGCGAGCGGTGCAGGTGTCCTGCTCGTGGCGGCGCTCGGCGGTGTTGGCGAGATGGTAATGGTGGAGGTCGTAGGTGTCCGTGGGCCGGCCAGTGTGAGGCCGGTAGCCGTCGAGTTGTTCGTGGGTGACGGTGTTGACGGAGCGCCAGCGGTCCTGCTGCATGCCTCGGATGTACTCCCACTGCCAGAAGCCTCGGTAGAAATTGAATGCAGGGGCGAAGTAGGGGAGGGTGTCGGCGACAAAGCCGGTGTGGTAACCGGCTGCGGCGAGGCGTTCGGCAAGGCAGTCCTCATCGTTATCGAGAGGCTGCCAACCGGGAAGATAGACGATATCCCAGGAAACGGGTTGGTAGTTGCGGAAGGGATAGGCACGCCGGCCGGTGTGCATCGCCCGGCGAACGGGGATAGTGGGCAACGATTCCGGATATGCGCGCGTGAACTTGACGGCGCGGGTGGCGAACTCGTCAATGTTGGGCGTGTGAATCGTTTCATTGCCGTAGCACCCCAGGTAGGCGGTCCGCAATGTATCGGTCATGACGACGATGATGTTGGGTCGGGCGGGATCGGACATGACAATGTTCTCCCCTCAAATGGCGTTGCTCTCTTGCCGATTACTATTGTCGCCGAAGCCGACGCTGACCTCCTTTGAGCTATTCTAGACAAAATAGCAGGAGGCGATAGCGGTACTGATGGGGAAATGAAAGGGTGACGAACGGAGAAGCGGCAGATATGATCTTGTGAATATAATATAGCGTCAAGGAGGGACGGTCGTGAAACAAGTGAAGTGGGGTATCTTAGGTGCAGGATGGTTCGGGGAGAAACATGCCGAGGCACTTGCGGGGATCTCAAATGTCGAGTTGTATGCGCTGTGCCGACGGACGAAAGCGCCACTGCAGAAGATGGCAAAGGAATTCGGGGTCAAGAAGACCTACACGGACTACGATGAGATGCTGGCGGACCCGGAGCTTGACGTGGTCAGTGTGACGACGATGTGGGATGCGCATGTGGAACCGACGCTGGCGGCGCTGAAGGCAGGGAAGCATGTCTTTTTGGAGAAGCCGATGGCCTCGACGGTGGCCGATTGCAAACGGATTGTGAAGGCGGCGAATGCCAGCAAGAGCTTCTTCACGGTGGGGCACATCTGCCGGTTTAACCCACGCTACGCGGCTGCGAAGCGGGAGATAGAGGCTGGCAACATTGGGAAGGTGGTCTCGGCGTATGCGCGGCGGAATATCCCGGCGGTGGTGGGGGCTACTGTGCTGCCGAAGATCGGGCCGATCATTGGTGACGGCGTGCATGATATGGACCTGATCCTGTGGTACACGGGTGCGAAAGTCGTCAGCGCCTATGCACAGACGCACCAGTTCAACAAGTACGCCAACCCGGACGGGGGCTGGTCCATGTTCAAGCTGGATTCGGGGGCGACAGTGGTACTGGAGAACAACTGGTGTTTGCCGGACGGGACGGCCTTCCAGATTGATGAGCGGATGGAGATCATCGGGACGAAGGGTTCGGTACATATCCATGAGACGCACCCGAACTTTTCGGTATGCAAAGACGGGGCATGGGTTTCTCCCGATACCACGTACTGGCCGGAGTTGCACGGGATCCGGGCCGGAGCACTGCGTGAGGAGCTGTCATACTTCGCCAGCTGCGTGGCCGAGGGCCGGAAGCCGTCGGTGATAAAGCCTGAGGAATCCATGGCGGCAGTCGAGGCATGTCTGGCCGCGGAAAAGTCGGCAGCGACGGGTAAGATTGTCAGACTGAAGCACTGAAGTGTGCCCGGGCTCAGAGACGGGGGAGGGTTTGGAGCAAAATGGCGGCGGACCATTTCGTCGCCGTTTTGCTTGGATGGATCTGTGCCGATGAGGCGGTGACGATGGGAAATCCGGGGAAATGTACGGACTCTGCTCGATGAATTGAGGGAACTTCGATGCTTGTAGCGCTGGCCGTATGCACCGCAGTGTTGGTGTTATTGGCGACGTTGGGACAGGGAGATTTGCCGGCGCCTCAGCGACACAGCTTCAACTGCACAGCGGACGGTTCACGGTGGCCGTATCTGGTACAGCAGACGGCTGCGGCTCCGGAGGCAATCTGCATCAACCTGTATGGTCACTACAGCGATCACCACCAGGGGATGGATGTGACGCTGTACAATGGGTTCTATTTGCATCAGCGGGTGGAGTGCCTGATCCGCAACTGGCTGTACGTGTGCCCGTGGTATGGCGGGAACTCATGGATGGGGCCGATTGCGGAGAGCGGCATGGTTGACCTGATTGCGCTGCTGAAAGAGACGCACGGGGGGCTGCCGGTGTACCTAGTAGGCGGGTCCATGGGCGGCTCATCGGCGCTGGTTTTTGGGGTGCGGAGGCCGGACCTTGTTGAGGGCATCGCAGTTCGGTGCCCGGCCGGTGACATTGAGAGCTACTATGAGTATGCTGCGGCGTCTGATAATCCCACGCTGCAGAATATCGCGGACGCGATACGGATACACTATACTGCCGACGGGCACACGCTTAGCGCGGAATTACGTGCGCGTTCGGCGCTGCAAAACGTCGAGCGGCTGACGATGCCGCTGCACATCTGTCACGGGGCGAGTGATGCAGTGATACCTGTGGGGGCGACGCGGGCCCTGGTGGCGCGGCTGAATGAGCTGGGACAGAGAGTGGAGTATGTGGAGATACCCGGTGGTGGGCATGATTCACCGGTCGCATCCACCCAGCAGTGGGGCGACGTCCTGGATTTCATAGCGGGTGTCCGGCCGCGCCGGTCGTGAATAACACGACCGCGCCTCGAGGGGGCCCTCCATTGTGCGTGGGGCGAGATGCAAGTGTGAAGAGCCACAACGGCGGACGGCAATGGCATTCACGAACGGCATTGACTGTCCTGCAACGACATTGACAGGCTAGGAAGCCTGTCCTCCAACGGCATATAAAACACCTCGACGGTGGGCGGCGCGGCCGCTACCATGGGGGGAGGGCGAGGGTGCCGCCCTCCATCATTAGTGAGCTGCCATTGATGTAACCGGCGTCATCGCTGAGTAGGAAGGCTGCGGCCTTGGCGACATCGTCCGGGGTGCCGAGGCGACGCACGGGGATCTTCTTCGCGACATCGGCGAGTAGTTCTTCCTCAGGAATATCCCAGCCGGCGCAACTGGCCCGCAGCATGGGAGTGTCTATTGTGCCGGGGCAAATGCCGACAGTGCGGATGATACCGGCATAGTCGGTGGCCATGCAGCGGATCAGGGCATCCAGGGAGGCCTTCGAGGCGCAGTAGAGCGCATGGGCCGGGAAGCCGACGAATGCGGCAACCGAAGTTGTGATGAGCACGGTGCCCTTGCCCTGCTGCTCCATAACCGGGACGATGTGCTTGAGCAGGAGGAAGTTGCCCCTGACGTTGACACCGAAGATGAAGTTGTAGTCATCGTCGCTGAAGTCGGTGACCTTGCCCTCGCGCCAGGCACCGGCGTTGCTCATGAGGCAGTCAATGCGGCCGTAGGCGGCGAGTGACTCCTTGACGAGAGCCGCCACGCCGGCGTCATCTGTGACGTCGGTTTCGACGAAGATGGCGTCATGTCCGGCGGTCTGGAGCTCCTGCTGCATCTCGGCGCCCTTGTCGGCCTGGATGGAGGCGAAGACGACCTTGTTGCCCAGTTCGGCGAAGTGTGTAGTGCAGGCCTCGCCGATTCCGGAGGTGCCTCCGGTGACGAGTATGACCTTATCCGTGAGAGACATGGGGCTTTTCTCCTTTCAGTCGGTGAGGCGGCTCTTACCCTCGGCGTACTCCATGAACTCAACAACTGCGCCGTCTTCCATGACGAAGACGACACGCAAGCCGTCAAGTGCTTCGAAGGGGCCGAGGATTATCTCTTTGCCCTCGATCTCGCTCTCGAAGTCGTCGGTCTGGTAGGCGATGTGGGGAAGGTCGCGGAGAGGGCCGGTGACGGGGGAATCCTCTTCATAGCGAAGGAACTCGACCCGCTGTTCGTGATCGAGCGGCTCGGTGACCCAGACCTTGGTGGCCTCAACGTAGATCTCGTTGGGCTGCTTCTCTTTCGTGGGCAGTCCAATGTGATGGAACTTACGCATGATTTAGTCTTCCTTTCTTTGATTGCTCAGGACAGCAGCAGGTGATTAGGCGTTTTGCTCACGATAGGTGATCGCGCGATCGATCATGGTGAAGATGTCGTTCTGTGGTGCATAGCCGAGTACGGAGCGGGCCTTGGAAATGTCAATGGCGAATGAATGATAGTCAGGGCAGGGGATGTCAATGGTGGGCAGGTCGAGCTTGTTGGCAAGGTAGGCGCCGGCGACGCTGTACTCGAACGGGGCCGGGCTGGCGATATTGAAGTCCTCGCCGAGAGCGGTGGGGTTGCCGAGGATCTTGTCGAAGGCCTGCATGACGTCATCTAGGTGGACGATGTGGCGGTAGTAGTACTCACCGTCGCCGTTGACCTGGAGAGCGACATGCTCTTTGCCGGCTTTGACGAGGGCCATAATTTCGTCGCCAACAGCGCCGAAGCCATGGCCGGGCTCGGCGGGATTGACGTTGTCGAGCAGGGAGAAATGTCCGAGCAGGTCGTCTTTTTCGAAGATCCATGAGCAGCGCAGAATCGAGACGGGGACGCCGTATTGGATGGCGTACTGCTCGGCCATAACTTCCTCGATGACTTTGCTGAAGGCGTAGTATCCCGGGTAGGCCGCCTTGGGGTGGGTTTCATTGATGGGTATGGGCTGGGGGTAGAACCAGATGCCCTGGGCGGCGTCCCCGCTGAAGAGGATGAGTTGGCGGACCTGCTCGTTGCGGCAGGCCTCCAGGACGTTGAAAGTGCCACGGATGCTGACATCAAAGAATGTGTGCGGGTCCTCTTTCATGGTGGCGAGATGGATGACGGCATCAGCGCCCCTGACGACTTCGGCGACGGTCTCGGGCGCGGCGATGCTGCCGGTTATGCTCTCGACGCCGGGAGTGGTGATGGGAGTGCGATGGATGAGGGCACGGACGGCGATGCCCTTGTCCACCAATATGTCAATGATGCGGCTACCGACCTTGCCGCTGCCCCCGAAAATGGCTACAGTCTGCAGATTCATTTCGGTTCCTCCCCTGATGGCTGTCGTGCTACAGTGTCCTCTTCCGCAAAGCCGGCAGGGATTCCTTCATGTATGGGAATGTATGCCGGGAGGCCACTTCTGCCGTGAAAGAAGCAGGTCAGAGGAGATCCGGGTGGAGAAATGGGGTGGTGAGGGGATAGAACAGACCGAATCCTTCGAAATGAGGTGGCGCAATGACTTGCGGGATAACCTACGGGATGGGCGAGGCTCAAAACGGGGTGGTGCTGTGCGGTTTGGGGACGGGGGGGCTGCAACTGGCGACGGATGGGGCCTTCGCGCAGAGCAGCCTGCAGAATAACTGGCTACCGGAAATGGAGATGCTGCTGCCGGGCAGTTTCCTGGCGGTGAGCGCATGGGATTCATCGGGACGGCGGTGTGCGCGGATGCTGCAGGCCGAGACACCCGCGGGCATTGCGGCCATAGCTGACCTGACATACACCGGCCGCTATCCGTTCGTGGATATTGCGTATGATGATGCAGCGTTGCCGGTGGAGGTGAGTTTGGAGGCACTATGTCCATTCATCCCCTATGATGCGAAGAACTCGGCGATTCCCGCCATCATATTGACCTTCAAGTTAGCCAATCCTACGGAAAGACCAGTGGCGTGCAGTGTGGCGGTATCGTGGTGTAATGACATCGGTGCACCGGCAGGAGAGATCATCAACAACTGCAACGCGGCGCGGCAGAGCGCGGGGCTCACGGGCGTGGTCATGGGCACGCGGAGAGAGGACACCGTTGCCGGGCATGAGTATGCCATCACAGTGTTGGGAGCGAAGGGAGTGGAAGCGAGTGTGCTGCCCGAGTACAACGCTGAGACCAATTGGGGTGACTTCTGGGGGCCTTTCAGGGAGGAGGGGCGGCTGCATGAAGCTGCGGGGCCGCTGGATACAACGAGGGACCTGAGGAGCGCGTCGAGGGTGGCGCCGACGGGTGCGGTGGCGGCAAAGGTGGAGCTTGCGGCGGGTGAAGAGCGGGAAGTTAGTTTCGTCCTGGCGTGGTATATGCCGAACCACTATGACGTGAACGGCGTATTTGTGGGGCACATGTATGCGAACTGGTTCGACGGGGCCTGGGATGTGGCGGAGTATGTTGGGGAGAAGTGCAGCTACCTGCGGGAGAAGAGCGGGGAATGGCAGTCGCTGGTGGCAACGAGCAATCTACCTGATTCCGTGAAGCAGGCGCTGATTGCGAACACCTATGTACTGGCGCTGGCCTCATGGTGGGTGCGGGATGGGCGTTTCGCGCTCGGGGAGACGCCGGGCTGGCTAATGGAAATGGCGGCGCTGCGGCCGTATGATATGTTCGCGTGCCCGATGCTGTTTCCCGAGCTTGCTCATCACGCGACTGAGCTGCTTGCCGCCGGACAGCGCGAGTCGGGCGAGATACCGACCGGACTGGGGAACAGAAGCATGGACACTCCGCACTACGTGGCCTTCCGGCAACAGAATTCCGTCTCGTTCGTGATGAACGTCTATCTAGACTATTTGTGGTACGGGGGAAAGGAATACCTGCAGCGGATGTATGCGGCGGCGAAAAAGGCAGTCGAGTTCGCGATGACGCTGGATACGGATGGTGACTGTCTGCCTAACTGCAACGGGATATATGATACGGCGTGGGACACGTGGCCGGTACGTGGGACGGCAGTGTATGTGGCGCAGTTCACGCTGCCGGCGCTAAAAGCCGGCGAGAAGATGGCGCGGGTGATGGGCGATGAGGAATTTGCGGCCCGCTGCCGGGAGTGGGGCGATGCAGCGGCCACGAACTTCGAGGAGCAGCTGTGGACGGGTGAGTACTACGCGCTGTTTCGGGACAGCAAGCTCGGGGACTTTTCGTCAACGTGTTTTATCGGGCAGCTTTATGGGCAGTTGCTGGGGCGTCTGCTGAAGCTGGGCGAGATACTGCCAACGGAGCGGGTGACATCGGCAATCCACAGCATCAAGAGACTGAATATCGCGGACACGTCTCTGGGGGCGACGACCGGTGTGAAGCCCGACGGCTCGCGGGATTTGAGCTCAACGCGAAACGCGCAAAGCCACTGTGTTACGCCCACGGAGATATTCGAATTTGCGGCCGCGTCCCTGTATCACGATGAGGCCGAAGTGGGATTCGGGCTGGTGGAGAAATTCCAGCGCTTCCTGCTCGAGGGGGCCCGCGATCCCTGGCAGTCACTGCTGCTATTCGATCCCGACACCGGAGAGAACTTCTACGGGAGGCACTACATAGATAATCTGAATGTGTGGACGATACTGCTGGCAGCAGAGGGTATTGCATTCGATGCAGCCGAGGGGCTAATGGTGGTGAAGCCGAATCTGGATCCGCTGGAGGCCCCGATCTTCTCGCCGCTTCTATATGGGATGATGCGCTATGAGACGGTGCGCAGAGTCAACGATGTGGTCGGGCTGGAGATAGATATTGTCAATATGCGGGAAGATGCTGTGGATGTGGAGAAATTTGTTACACGGTTCGGAGGGGCGAGTGTGAGTTCGGTGACGTTTGCGGCGGCTACTGGGGAAACCAGAGAGTTGCAGTTTGCGCATCATGCGAACAGCGATCTGGTCATAGGCGAGAAGCTGGTACTGGCGCACGGACTAAACCGGCTTGAGGTCAACGGGAGCTGAGCAAGAAGCAGCGACTCGTGTGTGAGGGCGAACTGGAAGTAGTCTTGAAGTGGGCGAGAGCTGCCAGGTGTTGGGGGGGGCAAGGTGGCGGTTCACGACGTGGGGAATAGGGAAAAGACGATGCAATATTGCAGGGCGAAGGCAGGAAGGTGATTGTTGTGGAGGTCGAGAGCATGAGGCATGTGGGAGTACTCTGCGCGATGGTGACGGTGGGACTGCTGATTGCAGCGGCGAATATGCCGGCACACGCGGTGCGTGACTACGGCGGCTGGTACACGGGGGAGAGGATAGCGAACCTGCGGGCCAACTGTGAGAAGTACGACTGGGCCAAGGCACAGCGGGACGCAGCCGCAGCTACGGCAGAGGCGCACATGCATTTGAGTGATGATTTCCTCTGGAAGCTGATCCCGGGGCAGAAGCTGCCGCGCGCCATTGATGTGAGTATGAACAAGATTGACGGTATCCAGGTGCGGCCCGGATGCCTTAACTGCGGGCATGACATTGACCGGTTCGGCGGGTACCCGTACAACCCCGACATCCTGGACAAGCCCTGGAAGCTGACCTGCCCGTCATGCGGCGCCGTCTTTCCGACCAATGATTTCGCCAAGTACTACGATAGCGGGATTGATGAGACGGGAGCTTTCGATCCTGAGAAAGCGGACCACAGCTTGCTTTTTAATGCAGAACACCCGGATCCCAATGATCCGCTGCACAAGTATGGAGTGGATGACGGGTTCGGCTATTTCGACGAAGACGGCAATCGCTTTTTGTTCATTGGGTACTATAACTGGAGGCAGTGGGGGTTCATCCGGAAGCTGGTGTCGGTCTATGCGAATGGCTACCTGTACACTGGGGAGCAGAAGTACGCGCACAAGGCGCTGTTGATGCTGGACCGGATCGCCGACGTGTACCCGGACTACGACATCCGTCCGTACACGAAGTTGCACTACTACCACTCGGGCGGTCATGCGGGGAAGGTGGAGGGTAACATCTGGGAATGTAGCGTGGTGTCATCTCTGGCCGGTTCCGTGGGCATGGTGCTTTCCGGGACGAGGGACGCTACGGAGACGTATGAGTTTTTGGCGGAGAAGGCCAAGGAATACAAGATAGGGGAGAAGGGGACGCGGGAGTTGCTGGTGCAGAACCTGGATGACGGGATTCTGCGCGAGGGAGCCAAGGCGGTGATGAGTGGGGATGCGCGGGGGAATCAGGGCATGCACCAGAGGGCAATTACGTTCTGTGCGCTGGCTCTGGATCAGAATCCGGAGACCGAGGAGTGGCTGGACTGGGTTTTTGCGGCAGATGGTGGGAACATACCGGGCGTCATCGTGGGAGCCATAGACCGCGACGGCGTAGGTGCAGAGGCGGCGCCGGGTTACTCGATGTCCTGGGGCGGGAATATCGGCAAGGTTGCGGACCTGGTGGCAGACTATGACGGGTACACGAAGCACGATGTGTATCGGGATTTCCCGCAGTTCAAGGCCACGTTTCTGGGCGGCTTCAATATCGTGGTGATGGGGTATGCGACACCGAATATAGGGGACTGTGGAAGCTGTGGGAGCACGGGGAAGGTGGTAGCCGGGGCGGAGTATATAGCGCGGGGCTACAAGTACCTCAAGGACCCGACTATCGGGCTGGCGGCGCACTATGCCGGGAGGCAGAGCGCGAGGACTATAGCGCGGGACATCTACAGCCCCGATCCGGACTGGGTGGCCAAGGACATTGCCGAGATTGCGGCAAAGGCTGAGAGGAACCCGTTTGAGGGCGGACATAACATGACAGGCTACGGGCTGGCCTCGCTTGAGTACGGATGGGGAGCACCGGGGATCGGTCTGTGGATGTACTACGGACGCAATGGCGGTCACGGCCATCAGGACCGGCTGAACATGGGGATGTACTACAAGGGCGTCACGATGATGCCTGAGCTGGGCTATCCGGAGTTCTGCAGCCACTGGCCGAAGCGGATGTACTCGAACCGCAATACCATTTCGCATAACACGGTGCTGGTGAACCAGATACAGCAGAGCTTCAACTGGGTCGGGCACCCGGAGCTCTTCTGCCAGTTTGAGGACTTCGGGGCGGTGCGCGTGGACAGCCCGGAAGTCTATGATGGGGTGGAGATGTATCAGCGCACCGTGGCATTTGTGAAGCTTGGCGATGGTGAGGGATACGCGCTCGACGTATTCCGCGTGCGTGGCGGGAATGACCACGTGTATTCGTTCCACGGGCCGCCAGGTGAAGTCAGCGGTAGCGGCTTAGAGCTTGTTCAGCAGAAGACGGGTAGCTACTATGGGCCGGATACCCCGTTCAAGGAGCAAACTAAAGGGGCGGAGAAGCATGGCTATTCGTGGATAGGTAATGTCGAGCGCGACGAGCAACCGCCCAGCAGCTTCTGCGTGGACTGGAAGGGCGAGGCAGGCTGGCGGGGCATCACGGACAAAGACGGTATCCACCTGCGCTATCACTGCCTAACACAGGTGGATGACGTGGCGCTCGGCGATGTCGAGCCACCGCAGAATAAGACGGGGAACCCCAAGTGGCTGCGTTACCTGTTGGCTCATCGCACCGGGGAGAACCTGGAGAGCACTTTTGTGGGGATCATCGAGCCGTACACTGATGAGCCAAATGTCGGGTCAGTGGAGCGGCTTGAGATAAGTGAGGCGCCGCCCGCATCCCAGCCTGCGGCAGTGAAAGTCATGCTTGCCGACGGAGCGGTGGACTACCTGGTGTCCAGCGCCAGTGATGATGCGGTGGTCAGAGTCGGGGATGGGCTGGAGTTCGCGGGCGCTATCGGGTGGCTGAGAGTGCGTAATGGGCAGGTGCAAGAGGCCGGTTTGATACGTGGGACGAAGCTGGCGTTGGGGGACTTTGGTATCACTCTGGATGGACCCGGCTACAAGGGCATCATCACCAAGATGGACAAAGACATGGCGGGGAAGGGCCACGTGTGGGTGAATTGCGCGCTGCCGACAGATGAGACGCTGGTGGGACGAGAGATAATCATTGAAAATGACCGCGTGCGGAATGCGTGTTACAAGATCGAAAGCGTGGAACGCGAGGGCGATCTATACAGGCTCTCGTTAGGCGACGTGACCTTCGTCCGCGGATACGCGGATGGAAAGGACTACTCGAAGGGTTACGTCTACAACTTCGCGGAGGGGTCTGCGTTCATCATCCCGCACGGTGTGCGCGTGTTGCGGCAGAGTGACGGCTGTTACTCCGTGGAAACGACAGGCGACGCGACACTGACGGTAGCGAAGCCGGACAAGTAGGTGCCAATCCCGGCCATCATCATATGACCGAAACAAGGAAAGGTGAATTCCAGTGAGTATCAAAGTGGGTATTTGCGGAGTTGGCTCCTTCGCCAATAGCTTTATCCCGCTGTTCAAGGCACATCCGCTGGTGGAGCGGGTAATCCTCTGCGATCTGAATGCGGAGAAGCTGAGAGAGAAATCCGAGCGCTTTGAGGTCCCTGATACGTGCCCGTCACTGGACGAGCTGTGCGAGACTGATGTGGATGCGATCGTGGTCATCACGCAGAACTGGCTGCACGGCCCCCAGGCAGTACAGGCGCTGCGCTCCGGCAAGCACGTGTACTCGGCGGTGCCCTCGGCGATAAGCATGGATGAGATAACTGAGCT
>CAZCJS010000082.1:0-15372 GCA_964498775.1 uncultured Armatimonadia bacterium | reverse complement strand
TGGCCGTGGCTCTCATCGCTATCGCCGGATTCTCTATCCTGGCTGGCTGCGGCGGTGGCAGCGACACCCCACAGGCACAGACGGGCTCATTAACCTATTCGGTAACTTTTCTACCCTTGCCGGACGCCGTGGAAACTGCTGTCATATATCCGGCCACCGACAGCATCAGCATAGATATAGTGGACCCGGCCGACGGCGAGCCCGTCGTAGCCCGGACCATGCTGAACCGACCCTCACCGGAAGGTGGGCGGGTCACGACAACCATTACCGAGATCCCCATCGGTACGCAGCTCATCAAAGTCAAGGGATGGAGCTTCGAAAACGCCGGCGGTAACCTCATCAGCAGAGTCTTCGATACCGCCCTCATACAAGCGGGGAAGACGACCTCAAAGAACATGATCATGCAGGGCTACCCATTCTCCATTGATCTCTTCACCGACGACAGTCCCGTACTGGTTGATGAGTTGGCTGCGGTATATGCCACCCCGAAAGCGATCAATGGCGATACACTGCTCGGCGACTATACATACACGTGGGCTTCGTCCGACACCACCATCGCGGCCCCTTATGTTGGGGCAGCGGCGATGGCCCAGATTGCTTCGGCCGAGTGTGACAGCGCAGAGCAGGTCTTCATCGGCGTCGCTCGCGGTAACTGCGAACTCCGCTGCACGCTAGTGCATGAAGATGACCACGTTGAGCCCATGCAAGTTCCCGTTGTCGGCGTTCTACCCCTTGCCGTCAACCCCAACGTGGATGAGGTCATCGTGGATCCAGCTTCTATGGAACTGGGTACGGGCATTTCGGAGGATGCGACTGCGACGGCCAAGTACAAGGGCAACGTAGTGAACGACGTGGAATTTAGCTTCATCTCCGGCGATACCGGGGTGGCGACGGTGGTCGGCACCAGTCAGGCCACTTGCACCGTCACCGGCGCGGGTGGAGGCACTACCGAGATCACGGCATGCCAGCTTTATACCTCCGCTACTGACACCATCGCTGTCACGGTACCTGAAGCCGGCCTTGACGTCATCATCAGTAGTGTGGATTGACGCGGATGTCGTTCTCGAACACCCTCCAGAGCAAAAACTAATGGGCACGGACTCTTTTGAGCCCGCGCCCGTCGTGCAGCTATGCTATCTTCAGTGGCAAGAACACCCCGCCTGCATTGCGCTCCACTCGCCGACCCGGTGAACAGCCTCCACCTCTGCAATTCATGCCCTGGGGCACGCCGGCGCTCACCCTCAACCCGAGGGCTGCTACATCCCATACCCCAGCCCATGGCCGCGAATTGATTTGGTGGATACCTGCCCATCTCGCACGGTAAACAGCTCTGGATGCTGCGCCTTTACCTCCGGTGCCGCCTCTGGCAAGTACTGCCGCGAGTTGTACTCAAAGCCCCGTAGCGTGTCTATGCGCGCCGCGAATCCCGCCTCATGCACTAGCGACAGGCCCGGGTTCGTCAGGTCCTGGAACGTGACGACCAGCCCCTCCTCCTGAGCCTTTGCCACATACAGCAGTGATGACGAATGCCCCTTACACGTCTTCAGCCCGACACCCGACCAGCCCAGCTCGATTGCCAGGTCCAGCGTCTCGACGTCCGTAACTCCCTCATCCACCACTACCGGCTTCAGCGCTGACACCGCGCTCATGTCCAGCCGGTGTGCGGTCAGGTCACGTTCCGTCGGCTGTTCGAGATATAACAACGCATCATACGCCGTTGGGGATAGTTCCCGCAGCTTATGCAGGTACTCGACCACGCTTTCCGGGTCGGGATTCATCTCATTGGAGTCGGTGGACAGGTAGAATGCGTCCTCGATGCCCAGCCGCGCATACGTTTCGCCGATTACTCGCGCAATGTCGGCCGTCCGCTGCACATCCCATTCATTGTCATTACCGTGCAGTTTTACCTTGAAGCAGCGTATCCCGTCACGCTCGATCCATTGGTCGAGGCTCACGGGGAGTCCGTCGTCCGGGTCATCAGCACTGATTTCGGCCACTGTCAGCTTGTCCAGGCCCCCGGCCAGGTGGAAGACAGGCAGGTAGGCATGGTATGCGCTGTGCAGGTAGTCGCCGGGGTACTTCCCCGCATAATCGGGGCCCAGATGGCGACTCAGGTCATACTCCATGAAGTCCCGCGTGTAGCCGTCATAGGTGCATATCTCGTTGACCTTACCGAACGCATCGGCAAGCGCGGCATCCGTTGGCGAAGCACATACCAGCGCGCCCAGAATCGGCATCGGGTCGGCGGCACTCAACTCCTCATCAACTTCCGCCGCCAGCCGCCTTAGTTCCGGTTTCGCTGTGAGGTAGAGGTCCAGCGGGTGCCCATACTCGGCATTCTCAAGCATCAACGCACAGAACTTCTCGGCTACCCTCCGCATAGCGGTGTCCCGCTCTTCGGACGACATTGTCGCACTAGGATAGCCCCAGATGTAGCTCAGCAGGATATTGCCGAGGCCCTCGCTCCGTTTCCCGCTGCGGTTCTCGACCGTCGCTCGCACCGTCAGAGACGTAGTCGTATAGACGACGCCCGTCCCGAACTTCAGTGGCGTGCGGAGCTCTAATTCGTCGAAGTTCATGTCTATGTCAACAAGCTTAATGTCACTTTCCACGTTTCATCATCCGTTCTGAGTGCAGATCTTGGGGCCAGAAAAAGAGCTTTAGCGTTTTGGTGAGACATTCTCATGGTCATGTGCGCACTCGAATTCTATCTCGTTGCTGGGGAGATAGCAGGCACCCGTCCACACACTTGGGCTCACACTTCCCGTCACACGGTTCCACATGGATGATCACGCTGGCTCCCGGGAAATGTTGCTTGATCTCCGAGGTCATGATATCTGTCAGATGATGCGATTCATCAACCGACATCTCGCCATGGACGATGAGATGGAACTCGACAAAGCGCACCGGACCGTTGCGGCGAGTGCGCAGATTGTGTACGCCATGAACCATCGGCTGCGGTCGAGTGACGTACTCCCGCAGCCACTCATTTTCATTTAGGGGCAGGCTGGTATCCATCAAGTCGCGGCTGGCGTCCCGCGTGAGCTTCCAGGCGACGTGAACCATCAGCACTGCTACTGCGATCGCGGCCGCCGGGTCCAGCCAATGCCAATCATAGGCCGGCAGTAACCGCTCGCCGAGCATTATCGCACCAAGGCCCGCGAGTACACCGACACATGTGTACACGTCGGTGCGCAAGTGCCACGCGTCTGCATCCAGAGCTACTGACTCAGTCTCGCGGGCAACGCGGAACAGGTGATCTGACAATAGCAAGTTCGCGATCGCCGAGATGCCCATCACCATGATGCCCCAACTAAGGCCCTCGATGGGATAGGGGGCAAGCAACTTGGCCACGGCCTCGTACACAATCCAGGCGGCAGCGGCGAATACGAGCAGCCCTTCGATGACCCCTGAAAGGTTCTCCAATTTGCCGTGGCCGAAAGGGTGCTCTCTGTCGGGACGTTCCTCGGCTCCTCTCACCGCGTACAAGGCGACAAAGGCGGCAAGCAAGTCCATCCCGGAGTGGAGCGCCTCCGAGATGACAGACACTGATCCGATGAGTACACCGACGCCGAGCTTGCCTACCACCAACACAGAGTTGGAGGCGACCGACAGCCGCGCCGCTGAGACCTTTCTTGCCAGTTGCTCACTCATTTTGACGACATACCAAGGCTCTTCGTTGATATTTTCGGTACGGGCGCCTACCCATCAAGCGCTTCCGTCTGCCCTGCTACTCCACCATCGTCACCGCATTGCTCTTCATTTTACCGTCGCGGATCTTTACTTTCATCTCCATCTTGGCTGCCTGACCGCCACCCATTGCTTTGCCAAGATCCATCGTCATTGTCTGGTCCATATTCATCGTGATGTCCGCGGCTGTCTTGGTCACCTGCCCCAGGTCCAGGTCCATCACGATATCTGTCACCATCGTCAGCTCGAGGAATTCCAGTTTCGACTCCATCCCCTCCATCATTCCGGGCATTAGAGCCCCCCCAGTGGGCCGCGCTTCCTGGTCCTGCACTCGTATCAATGACTCGCCCCTGATCTTGGCCAGACGCCCTGCGGCTCCATCTTCGAGGGCAAGCAATGTCATCGTCGAGTTCGCGACCACGGAATCGTCATCGCCTGTGCGATATTCATTCTCCCACGACGCCCCGATCTCGACTGCCTCCTCAGGCAGTCCCATCGTCGCACGCGTAAGCTGCCGGAAGTCAACGCCCGACATCGCATCACCTGCTGTCTGCTTCCAGATCTCGGCGAAGTCGGTACCAATCGGCTTCACACCACCCAGCGGGTCCATTCTTGCCTGAAAGTCCATATTCAACAACTCTTTGAGTTTCGCCAGCTTATCTGCCGGCATCTCCTGCCCGCCGGTTCCGGACGTTGTCAGCTCCCCGTCCTCAAACTCCATCCGGTTGGTTATCAGCTGCTCGCCTACCTGTGTGTTCGTCTCCGTCAACATGTACTCAACCTTTAGGCTGACTGTGGCCACTCCGTTATCGTCCACTGAGTTGACCGTCATTACCTTGTGGATCGTCATGTCCAGGGCCACATCAATCGCCATATTCCCTGGAACATTGCCACCTGCCGCTACTTGTCCCGGCATCGCCATGCTCACTTCCACCGGCAGATTGCCTTTGACGATCTCGATGGTCCTGAACACCTGCCCGGCTTCGAACTTGTAGCGCAGTAAGATCCCATCCGCCTGCGCCACGGCAGCTCCGACGACGAGCGCCAGTACCACAAATGCGGACATCGCGATTCTGTTCATCGTCACGGCCCCTTTCCCATATTGGTCTATTGACTCCATTGACGGCTGGGCTGCTCTATTCAGCCAGCCAGATCGGATTGCTCCATGCTTTGCTTCCCGTTTCATCAATGCACTCGATGCGGATGGGGTCGGTCCCCTCGGGGAGGTCTATCTCGACCTGCGTAAACGGCGGCTTCTCAGGCAGATAGTATGTATCCTTCCCGCGCCCGGGTAACGGACAAATGGCCGCGATCTCCCAGCAAGGCGAGCACTCCACACGCACCTTGTCGGCAGTCCGCTCTATGTTATGAATCCTTGGACCGTTGGAGGCGTAGAAGTCTCCTGCTTTAACCGCCGCGATGATCGCGGCCGCATCCCGCTGCTCCGTCTTCACCATGATGTAACCCACGCACGCATCCGGATATCGCCAGTGCGCGTCATCAACTGCAAATCCGTACATCCGCTTGCCCCGTGCGAGCAGGTAGTCCCAGTGTAACGACGATTCCCCGCGACCCACCATGTAGTGACACACTGTATTGTACACCTCGAGGCCAATCAATCCATCAAGCCCGATGATATCAGCCCCGCTCAGCGACAGCCAGTTCGGGTGTGCCATGAACACGAACTCCGCGTGCTCGTTCCCATAGTCAATGAGCTCCTGCGCACTCCACTCTGCGTCATAAGACATCGGCCCATCCGCGCCGATAGCTACCATGTGATAGCTGCCCAGTTCGCTCTTTCCGCCATTCAGCTCGATCCCCGGGATAAGTACCATGCCCTTCTCATCCAGCCCCGCAGTCTCCGTTACCTTCTGGTGGTCGGTGATAGCCAGGAAATCGTAGTCATGCGCTGCATAGGTAGTTATCGCCTCCTGGGGCGATACTTTCCCGTCGGATTCTGTTGTGTGTACGTGCAGGTTTCCTTTCAACCATTCGCCGTCTCTTGAAAACGGGCCCGACATGCTGATTCTCCTATCTTGACTACTCGTTCAAGGGTGGTGTTCACAACCATCTGCGGAACCACTCAAATGCCAGGCGGCCCGAGAACTCGTGGCCGCCCTCAAACTCATCTATAGCGATGCGCTCACCATAGCCGAGCGCCTTGTATGCTGCCTTCGTCTTCGCGTTAGCCATCCGTGATTGCTCGATTGGGAATCCCGTATCATTGATACCCGACTCCAGCACCAGTGGACGCGGCGCAATGCTGATCGCAACATCCCACATCTCACCGAAACTCAGCAGGCCATTCGGCGTCTGATTGCCGCAGAAGTTATCCCTCTCCAGTGCATACTTCTGGAAGCTGTTCATGTAGCAGGAGACACAGGCCACCTTGATGCGCGGCTCCAGCGCCGTCGTAAACAGCGTCATGGTCCCGCCGTATGACAGACCTACAGCCCCGACGCGCTCCCCGTCCACGTCATCACGCGTCTGCAGATAATCTAGACACCGCCGTACGTCATATATGTTCGACATCAGCGGATTGCGCCCGAACAGCGACTGCTCCAGCATCATGATATTACAGTAGTCGCGCCCACCCAGCTTGCGGTGCTTGCTGCCACTCCGCTCCCCGAAGCCGCGATGGTCGGGCGCGATAACAACATAACCCTCTCGCACGAACTGCAGCGCATAGTCGTAGTTGATTGCTCTGATGTGCTCGGCGGTTTCCGCGTCGCCTCCGTCGAGACCGACCACCTCATCCCTGCCCTTGCCATGCCCATGCAGCGCCAGAATTGCCGGCCGCCGTTCATCTGCCGCAATGTCATCCGGCACCAGCAGCCAGGAGGGTACGTTCATCGTCGGCTCGCTCTGCACCAGCAGGCGGTGCCGCGTGTAGCCTTCCTCCCCGAAGCTGTCGGTTATCTCCGGCTGCAGCGGCACATCGAAGGACGGCATCCCTCCCATGCCTGCCGCCAGCGCCTCCAGAAACCGCTGCCTCCAACCGACGAAATCATCCACCGCACTCTCGTCGAAGCCCAGACTACGCGGACTCGTATCATACAGGTATTGCATCCACACATCGGGATTGACGTTCCGTCCGCTGCCCATTCCGCCCATCCTTCTCCGACGCTCGTCGCACTTACCACTATAGCTACAGCATCTCCATTCCGTTTCAGCCTGCTTCCTACCTTCCCTGGGCCACCCTGATAAAGAAAAGGCGACCCCTACTCAGGGCCGCCTCAATCCGTAGCAGCGCCTCGCCTGTACTCACACCACCGTTACACACAGCAGTAGCACTTCATCTCAGTCCTGCCCTGCTATCGCCAGCACCTTCGCAATCGTGGCCTCGCTGCTCACCGACGATCTGCACTCCAGCCCCACATGGCCATCATAGTCGCTGTCTGCGATGACCCTGAAAACATTGGTATAGTTGATCTCACCGGTGCCCGGCTCATAGCGGCCGGGAACATCCGCGCAATGGAAATGCCCGATCTTGGCGATATTTGCCGTGATCGTGGCGATGAGGTTGCCCTCAGTTACCTGCTGGTGGTAAATGTCGTAGAGTAGCTTCACGTTGGGGCTATCCACCTCGTCAACGATCTCGAAGCCCTCATCCGAGGTCACCAGGTAATAGCCGGCGTGGTCAACGAGCACATTGAGCGGCTCCAGCACCAGCGTCACACCCATCTCCTCAGCGCACGGAGCGACGGCATCGAGGCCCTCGACGATGGCCTGGTGCTGTCGCTGGCGCGCAACACCGGCCAGTTCATTGCCGGTCGTCACAATCAGCGTCCGCACTCCGTACTTGTCCGCTTGCTCTATGGACTTGACCGCACCTGCAACCCACTCACTGTGCGCTTCCGGGTCGCACAGGTCGCCTTCGCCGTTGCCGACGAAGCAGGCCACCGTAACCCCGTCGCGCGCGGCCCGTTCGGATATGGCGTCGAGGTCCTTGCCGTGCCGGCCCCAGAACTCGACAGCCTTCAACCCGGCCTCAGCAGAAGCCGTAACTCGGTCCACAAACGGCAGATCAGCAAACAGCATTTCGATACATGCGGAGAAACTCGGGATGCCCATATTCTTCCCTCTCTGACCTCCGAACTAGATATTCCCTTCGCGATTTCCTCATTCGTGCATCATCTACCTGCATCAACGTCGAGCAGCCCGGATTTCTCACTATTCCCGTTCAGTTGCCGTCCACTTCAGCGAGAGGATAAAGGCCCTGAGGGGTGAAGCGGAAGGGGCGGTACCGATGCGCGGTAGCCGGTGTTTCACCCATCGAAACCTCGATGATGAGGTCGCGCGGAAAGAGCAGCGCCGAGTGGAGGTTGATGTAGCCCATGCCCACGCCCGGCGCCGCGGCGAAATTCATCGTCCGGTCAATCTTACCGTAGTTGTCCCGGATGAGGTTTTTGAGTGTGCGGTAGCGCGAGCATTCCCATACGTATTCATAGGCGGTTTGGTAGTCGGCTTGAGCCTTATCTGCGGGGAGATCGGCTGGTGCATCGGCGACTTCGGGCCCAATCGGCTGGTTGTCGTTAACCGCATCATTGTACAGTGTGCGGAATTCGTTGGTGGCCGCTACCCAGCCATCTTTGCCCCAGCGGACGGCGACCTCTTCATGGTCGAACTCGACGGCGGCGGCATTGGGTGGATTACCGCCGGCGATGAGGATTACCGTGCCGCAAGCGCGGGGAGTGTTCTTGATAATCTCGACGCCCTCCTCGACATTGTGAGCAAACTGTGCGATCTTGCGCAGCATGAAGCACGTGGAGATACCTTCGAGGGAGTTCTTGCCGCTATAGCAGGTGTTGTTGGAGACGGTGAGCCCACAAGCGTTGATGAGCGTCCAGCCGTTGATAATACCGGCCCATGATACGGTGACGAAAGGGATACCCTCATCGGGGTAGTAGGCGATAAGCAGTGCGCCGTACTTGGAAGCCCCATTGTCCCAATAGTCGAAATTGCGTCCGGCGATGAGCTCGCCAGTGGTCGTGGCGGGACCATACACTGCATACGATGAGCAGTACTGGTTGCGCTGCACGTCGCCGAAAAGCTGGAGGGCAACAAGGGCTTCGTAGTCCACGTGAGCATGCTCGGCCAGGGCGCGCAACTCGCGGCGATATAGCTCCGGCAAATAGCGCTCCATGACCATTGCCCCGGCGAAAAGCTCGCGACGGGAGTCGGGGTCCTGTGCGGCATCGTTGATGATGACGTCATCCAAAACGCGCTGGACGAGATCGCCGGCAAGAGCAGCGTGCTGGTACCCCAGGTCCTCAGGGGAGCCCTTGAGATGCAGTACCTTGTAGCCGTCTCTGATGCTGAGTGAGGGCGGGTAGGGATATGTCCATTCCTGGGCGGAGATGGCGGAGCTGAGCAGGGCCAGCAAGAGCAGGCAAGCCCAACGGGCCAGTCGGGAAGGGCCAGCTGTAGTGGGGAGGTCAGTTGTGCTGTGCGCACCGAGAGTGATCATATAGCCTGATTTCCGAGTAAGGCGCAAGGCGGACGGCGAGGCGGATATCACGCTTCGGGCAGGAAAGTAAGGGTTATACGCTCGAGCGGTGTCGCATCACCGGAGCCGTTGATCTGAATCGTATGCCAGCCCTCAGTCACAGCGCCAAGGCGCGTGCCCTTCCCAGTGTCAAGCGGCAAAGGACCCTTGCCGTCGAATACAAGGGCAGCACCCGGGAGAGCAGGACTCAGGGAGATGTCCCAGACACCGGCGGGGATGTAGATGGAGAAAGTGGCGACGTCGTCGCTGCCGAGCCGGATGTCGCGCCAGCCGAATGCACCTTGTGCAGGCGGATTGGTGAGATTGCTGCGGCGGAGGTCAAGGCAAGCGGCGCTGAAGTCAAAGCCACCGCCGGCAGCTCTATCGCGGAGAATGGATTTGAGCGCGTAGAGAAAATCAGCAGGAGACGTACCCGGAGCGGCGTCTATTACCTGGCGGAGGCCCGGCTTGCCGAGAGCGGCCTGGACCCACATAATGAAGCCGAGCCAGTAGTGCATCGATTCGTGACCGGTACCGGCGATGTGAGCGGAGTCGGGGCCCTTGTCATACCAGAGGAGCAGGTCGGCGTAGGCGTTATCGGCGAGGTAGCTGGCAGCGTCCATCGTCTTGGAATCTCCGAGGAGGTTGTCGAGTGCGCTACGTGCCGCCTGCCCGGGCCAGGGCGATCCGGCAACGGCCTGGGCTTCTTCGGTGAGCCACTGAATGAAGAGGCGCTCGCCGAGGAGGCCGGAGGCGTAGAACTCGGGCTCGACATAGCGGCCGATCGGAGGCAAGACGAGATGACCATACTCATGCCCGACCTGGCGTGCCCACTCGATGGGGCTGCGTGGTGTAGCTGCAGCGTAGAAGTAGAGGGAGCTTGAGTAGGCCTCGGCACCGGGCGGCCCACTATCGAGCAGATAAGTCTCGACCGGGCCCTCGACGGGCGGCTGCTTCCCGAGGTAGGTGTTGAAGTACCAATATGCACGGAGCAGGAGATGGAGGACTTGTGAGGCAAGGGGCTGATAGTCGTTGGCGGAGGGGTTGACGAAGCTTGATGCGTAGAATAGGCTGAATGCCATGTTGAGCTGCCGACTGGAGGGATGGGACACGAAGCCGTAGGCTGCGCGATTCAGTAGTTCCGTCTTGTTGCCCCCGGCTGCCGGTACATTTACGTATACCGGATCCCCCCCGCGCTTCATGTCTTCATGAAAGAGCAGGTCCTTCGTATAGGCAATGCCGGCCGCGGTAATCTCATCAGCCTCGGTCAACAAGCAGCGGTCAACGACGAAGTGAACCGGACTAAACTCGATGTCCTCTGTGGCGATAGCACGGGGAAACCGACCCTCGTAGAAGATGGCGTCTAGGTGAGTACGCCCGTAGTCGTCAGTAGGTCTGCGCCTGAGCAGTTCGGCGTAGGCATGGAGGGCAGCTTCCCGCATCTCCTGCAGTTCGTACAGATAGCCCAGATTCGTATAGATTTCGACGTAGTCCGGCGCGATACTGCGCGCCTCCAGCAGCTTCTTTTCCGCCTCAGCGTAGTCTCGGCTATTGATTAGGCGCCGCGACTCCTTCAGCAAGTCCCACGCCTTGGTCATCGCTGCATCCTCAGCGAGCGGCGTGCTATCAGCGTCATCCCCCCACGGACATACGGACAGGCTCATAAGGGCCACTGTGAGTACGCAGGTCGTCACGAGCCTCGTCATTGCGTAGGTCACCTCTTGTTGTGCAGATGACACAGGGCGTGGCGGTCGGTCTGCCGCCGCCTGAGCTGGCGGTATCCTCCTAGTGGGGATGGCAGACGAACCTCCCGGCAATCTCGGCGGGCAGGTCCTCGCTACTGACGTCAATGAGCATCTGGACCACCTGCAGTGAGTTCGCCTCCGGACAGTGCCAGATAAGCCCGCTGATACGGTCGGCATAAGGTACATCGGCGAAACGAGCAACAATACGGGCGAGCTGCTGGTGGACCCACAGTTGCTGAGCGGTAACGGCGACCGCCTCATGACCGTTGACCTCGGCCGGCTGCAGCGCCGGTTTCATCCGCTTCAGCGACTTACCCATCTCCTCCTCTGCCCACTGCTCCAGCGTCTTGTTCTTCAGCGCGATATTGGCCATGCCCCAGCGGCTCAGGGTCAATTGCTCCGGGGTAACCAGGTTCTGCAGAACAATGCTGCGGGCATTGTCTGCGAGCAGGTCACGCTTCAGCGTCATCTGGATGTGCCCCGCCATCATCTTGTGCGCCGTCAGCTTGAAGCCCTGGGGTGTCTCCACATCAAAACCGTAGGTTGCCCACCGGATCCATTCCCCCTGGGGGTGGTCCTGGATGCTGGAGATGACACGCTCCGCGAGCTGTTCGCCCTTCTCCTCGGGCTTGGCAGTAACCTGAGTAATGACCGTCCGGTTACATTCGGGGCAATACCACGCTGCGCCATAGCCGTTGAGGCTCGCGCTCCATGTGAAGCACTGCAGCGCCTTCTTGTTCATCTTGCGCTTTGATACCACTCGCGCTTTTCTGTCAATCTCAATGTTTCTGCTGACTTTCCTGTCTTTTTGCAGCTTCTGCAGATATCCGTCCACCATCTTGTCAATGTCCACGAAGCCCTCAGCAGCGGCCCACTTCACCTCCACGCGAGGCAGTTCGGCGTCCTCCAGGCGCAGGTAACCCTCATCACGACCACCGCCGATGCCGGCGATGTTCCATTCCTCAGGCACGTCAAGCTCGATTCCCTGCCAGCCAATCCGGTGCCAGGGAGCTGCTAAGGGATCCGTCATTGCATATCAGCCACGCATATCACCCAGTACTATTCAGATTTCACTACAAGTGTTACTCGAAGCTCATCGCGCTCTGGCTGTCGCGATAGATGGATTGGAGGATGCCGAGCGCGATGAAATTGGTCAATATTGCGCTTCCGCCATAGCTGAGAAACGGCAGTGGCAGGCCCTTGACGGGCATCATTCCCAGCGTCATGCCGATATTGGCCATAATGTGGAGGAAGAAAACGGCTGCAATGCCGGCCGCGGCAAGCTTTGCGTATAACGTTCTCGCCTCGGCGCAAATCGCCAGGCAGCGCCACAGCACGATTGCGAACAGAATGATGACGCTCACCGCGCCTACGAAGCCCAGTTCCTCCCCAACTACGCTGAAGATGAAGTCGGTTTCCTGGTCCGGAACGAACGACAGTTGGCTCTGGCTCCCTCGGTACAGTCCCTGACCTGTCAGATGCCCCGAACCGATCGCGATTAACGATTGGTCCAACTGCCAGCGCTCCTTGTGCGGATCTCCGGAGGTGCCAGCAAATGCGAGCAGTCGTTGCTTCTGGTGGGGTTTGATGACCCCGAAACCCCAAGCGGATGCAAACAGCATGATGAAGACGAAAAAGAAGGCGGCCAAATGTGACAACCGCGCTCCGGCCACATAAGCGACAACACCCCACACGAATATGAGCAGTATTGGTGTGCCAAGGTCGGGTTGCAGTAGTATCAGCACACAGGGCACGACTGCGTAGCCTAGCGAACGCGTGAGCATCTCGAACTCGATCGGCTCGCCCTCCCGAGACGCAAATGCCATTGCCAGAATCAGTATGAGGCCGAGCTTGGCCAACTCGGCCGGCTGGATGTTGATTGGGCCGATGCTCAGCCACCGCTGCGTCGCCCGCACCAAACCTCCCACGATCAGCACCAGCACCAGCAGGGCAAGTGTAACCAGGTAGGCAGGCCACGATACAGAGGCCAGGCGCGAGCAATGCACGGTGCTCACCAGCACGAACAGAATCAGGCCCAGAAGCACCCAGATGCTCTGCAGCATCACCTTCGAAGCGTGCGAGTGTCCCACATCAGGCAATTGGGCACGGCCGGCGCTATGGATCATCACCAGCCCCATTGCAGTCAGTAGGAGCACGGGACCCATCAGCCGCAAATCTAGGCGGTACAACGACAGCGATGAGAGCAAACTCTGTCCCTCCACCCGTGTCTTCAGCTATCGGACTTCGCGCTCAGTATAGCACAAATGGATGCGAGCCTAAAGCCATATAACCGGGCCTGCAGCCTGCGGGTGCGCGACGCAGATCAATGCCCAACGCCAGGAGACACCGGCAAACAATTTGTGCAAGATTATTGATACGGAAAATTATTGATACAACTGCTCAGGGGTCGGGGTATGCTCGGGCAGAGTAGGTGCCGGCAGCAGCTCGAATAGACGCGCGACAGCCTATGCCCATATTCTGTTCGCGCGGAGGGGGAGGTGACAGTGGCAAGTTCTGTCCACTCCCATGCCATTTCCAGTAGGGGCGGGGGGTGGTAGGTAGTCGTTTAGACGAGAAAATTGCGCCGGGCCACCGACAGAGATTCCCTCTCATGTGGTGGCCCGCCGCCTTGTGCGTCAAGCCGGGGGGATACTGCTGGCGGCTATGGGGCGGGAGTAAAGGAAACCAACTCGACGTCAATCGCTACGTCGCCTGGATAGAGCAACTCGATACGGACCATGCCCACTCCGGGGACGATCCAGAACGTCATGCGGTTGGCGCCGTTAAAGCCAGGATTCTCACAGTTCAACTGCACCTGCCAGGCATTGGTGTAGGTACCCGCCGGCACCGTCACGGTCGCCGCCGTGGAGACAGTGGTGCCTTGATAGGTGCCGTTGAGCGGGAACAGGTTAGAGTCTGCGGTGAAGTCCGCCGGCGGGTTGCCGGGCAGTAACTGGGCGGGTGTGTCCAACTGGTCGGTAATCGTGCGGTCAGGGAGCGCAAGCGCGTAGATGAAGCCCCCAGCAGCTTCACTGAAAGTGCCGTAGGCGAATATGAGCGTATTGCCGCCGTCCTCAACGCGCAACTCTATGCACTCGACGCCGCCGATGTTGCGGGTGCCGGTCACCGTGAATGTGAGATTATTCTGGGTGCCATCATCCAGCGTCTCGCGGTAATTCCATGATGCGCCCTGGATGTAGGCCGAATACAGACCCTCCCCGCCATCGCCATTACCGTTGCCATTGCCGTCATCCAAAACGAATTGCCCGTGGCATCCGACCAGCACCACCAGCATGCACATCGCCATCACCAGAACTGCCAACAGCAGCCACATCTTCTTGCTCATTCCAGCCCTCCTGAAATTGAGAATCGCCCATCGCAAGTACTCACCTTGCCCACCGTGCCGCTAAGGTGGCCTTTCAGGCAGGGCAAGTCTGAACGCCATTGTACCTCCCCGCCCCGACAAAGTCAACGGCTACTCTAGCTTCCCCGGCTCCCGCTTGTCTTGACTATCGAGCGCCATACTCACAGCCCTCAGTTCGCGGCGAACTGTTTTCGTCTGGTAGGAACTCCGGCGGTGAAGAGGCATGAGGAGTGGTTGGAGGGGATGCGGTATCTGGATGTGGAGGCGCTAAAGGAGTATAACAGAGAGGAGCTGCAAATGGTGGCATAGTGCTGTACGCCGTTGTGGAAGCTTCGGTAGGACAACGCTTTCTTTCCGTCCACACAGCAGCACAGCAACATCCTTCTCACCATCGCCGGCCCTAAAAACGGGGCCAGGTTGTTTGCTCCCCCGGCCGTTTGTAAGACGCAGGCGCAGATTGCGCTCAGAATGCTGTGTACCGAATACTGCGAGTGCGTCACCACGTCGAAACATTCCGGCATAGCTTGTGGATTGACATTGCACCGGATGCATAGTATAGTATGCGATAATTCGAATATACTGATATCTAATTGACTCGCTGGCCAATATTGCCGGCGGTCAGCGAGGTCGGCTTACAGCGATTAATCAAGCAGCCGAGGGCAATATGAATAAGCGCATTTCGGTATGTGGCAAGGGTGGCAGCGGAAAGAGCACAGTAGTAGCGCTGCTAGCGCAGGAGCTATCTGTCAGAGACTGGCGAGTCATAGTGGTAGATTCCGATGAGTCAAATGCCTGTATCCACTGGATGCTGGGCTTTGAGCATCCACCACGTCCCCTGCTGGAGCTAGTAGGTGGGAAGAAAAGCGTCCAGAAGCAAATGCGAAAGACATATTCGGATGGCGACAATTCAGATATGGCAGTCCTGTCACGCCCTGCGGTTGCTGTCGACGACCTGCCTGCCGACTATCGCGTAGAGAGCGACGGGCGAGTCCTTATGACCCTTGGCAAGATTCATCAGGCATTGGAGGGCTGCGCCTGCCCGATGGGCGTGCTGAGTCGCGAGCTCTTGACGAAGCTGCAACTGG
>CAZCJS010000081.1:0-15584 GCA_964498775.1 uncultured Armatimonadia bacterium | reverse complement strand
ACTACCACCATGTCATCGCGGTTAGTCACCGGATCGAAGTTGCGCCGATAATAGTAAATGATGTCAATGTAGTATTCGGACAGTGAACTGAATGCTTCCGGGCTCGGCGGGCTCCAGCGGTTGAATCTGACCTCACACTGCCGGTCATCGGGTGCCTGGTACTGCGCGAACTGAAATTCGCCAATCTGCTCCTGGTCTGTCGCCTCGGTCAGAGAGTACTCTGCGCGGCGCACCGTCCCATCCGTCTGTACCGCCGTGATCCGCACATACACGCTCGCCGGCACCACCTTGGCGGCCACTGACGAGGCCGTTCCGTCAGCGTCGTCGGGGTACACGGCAAAAGCGATCGGCATTAGCGGGTCCTGCCACCCGCTCGGAAGCGCCCCGAAGATAGGCACTACGCTCGTCAGCCGGCCGCCGGCGCACACACCAGTGGCATCATAGGTGTCAGTATTCGCCGGGTTATCCTGATCTGTCACCGTTACCGGGAAGAAACTGTGACCGCCACGAATCGGCGGTGAAGCCAGATCAGCGGCCGCCACTGACACTCGCACAGTCTCGTAATCTCCGATCCGCACCGTTCCAGCGGCGGCGTTCCAGCGCACATTCACACCGGAGCGCGTCGTGCTGTAGCTGTCCAGCGCGACCTGACTGTAGCTGTTGGCGGTCTCGTCATACCGTTGCAGCACGATCCGAGGCTGCATCTGCGAATCGAGATTACTCAGCGCCGTGTCCGGTAGGAAGATCGTCCCATTGTTGCCGAAGCCCATCCAGTTGCCGCGCTTGGCGGTGTAGAGCGTGTTGTGTTCCGACGCGCTAAGAGTATCGCCCTCGATCCGCTCCGGTGCGAACTTCACGCCGCTGTGCAGATAGACCAGGTCATCCACCGTGCCGCCACAGTCCTCCGGGCATTCATCGAGATATCCGACACTCGAGGCACCACACGCCGTGCATACGGTGCTCGTCGGCGGGATGTCGGCCCCCGTCTTCGGCGTCATGATGTTCTCTTTGTCGGGCACCCCGGGCTCGAACGTGCCGGTACTGTCGCGACTGCCGAAGACGTACCCCTGCTCGGCATCGTCCCATACATAGATGCCTTCCTGCCGATACAGAGCGAACGGGTTTGTCACACTCCATTCCAGCGACGTATCCAGCAGCTTGACCAGATACCGGATCGCCGCCATGTCGTAGCGCGTCACTCCCCCGTCATCCCACGAGAGCATCGCCGGACGCACCGGCGTCAGCAGCTTCCCATTCCCGTCCCGCTGTGCCTTGACGAAGACTATCTGCGAGTAATCGGTCACGGCCTCATCATCAGCGTCGCCCAGAGTACCGTTATCGCCCGCCAGCCGGATAGTCGGCACCGGATACACATAAGCAGCGTCAGATACATCGCGCCGCATCTGCTCCATGGTCATCCGAAGTGCGTCCTGCATGTTCGTGCGGATGCGTCCATCCGTAACCATATCCAGCCCGACCATCATCGGCGCAAACAGCAGGCCAAACAGCAGCACGAGGATTGACAGCACAACGAGGACTTCCACCAGGGTGAAGCCCCGGCGATTGTCCCTCACTGTTGCGCAGCCCATCTTCTGCGGGTCACACCGCTTCAGCGGCCGACGCCGCCCCAGTTCTCCTGCTTTGCCGAATACCATCTCACGATAGCCTTGTCGCATATTTGGTGCCTGAAACGTCCCGCAATGCTGAGCTATACATCTCCATCTCGTTACACCTAACGTGGAAGTTTCTAGTGAGTTCTATCACCCGGCGCGACCTGCCAGGCCGCGGCCGGGTCTATCGTTTCATCCCTAAATAGTGCGCCATCCAGCGACCGGACCGTCCCATCCCAGAACAGCACCATGTACTGTCCTTGGTCCTCCCGCGTGTATGATTCGTAGTGCGCGTCACACCACGTGACGATTGCGCTGTCTGTGGGCATCTCTCCGAAAGTCGGCCCCACGATTTTGTAGTCATCGCCACCGAGAACCACCGTTGCCCCGGGGTCGGTATCCAACTGCCGGTAGAAGTCACTCCCGACGACGCTGGTGTCCGGCGCCCATCGGTGTGGCATATACCTGTATGCGTTCACCGGAATATCGTTCCCGTCGTACTCGACCTTCGCATTCACGTCCTTGTCGGTATAGCTCTGATGGTACTCCGCACTGCCCTGCGCCGCATAGACATCGCGCGGGCAATGCAGCGTGCTCCTACTACCAATATACCCATAATCGTACAGAAGCATCAGGCCGGGCCACCGGTTCGTGTTAATATTTGCGTCCTCTGGATTGCCGTCACCATCAACTGGCACACCCAGTGGCGGCAGGCCCTGTTCGTCCATGAAATATGCTTTCAGCGCGACCCCGATATGCTGCATCCGCGCCTGGCAACTCATCGCCGCATTGCCCTCGCGCAGGCCCTTCCCCACTGGCACGATGATCGCCATGAGCAACACCATTATGCCGATGACAACGAGCAACTCCACCAGCGTGAAGCCGCTGCTACTCGCGCGGATGGTGCTCTTAGACCCGCGGCAGGCGCAACCGGCCTTGCCATTCAAGCACAAGGCTGCAAATGTACTGATCCATTCTGCTGTGCTGCCATCTGGTCTGATGCGCATTCAGTCCTCGCCTCTCACCGGATGCGATGAGTAAACGCCAGCGGGCTCTTCAGTGTGTACGAATCCAGGGCGATCTTCTGCTGCCTGCCCTTAGCTGTCAGCCACCATACCACTGTGCGCGCCGAGACGCCGCGCACGGCGATGATCTCCGCAGACGAGTAGTCGTCGCTGCGATGGTAGGAGAAATGCTGCAGCGTGATGCTGTTGGCCCCCGCAGGCACCGTGTGCATCTCGCCATATACATAGTGGGGCTCATCGGCCGCATCGTACCAAACATAGTCCACGGAAATTGTGTGGCCCTCGACCGCACGCGAATCTACCAGCGTCAGCGAGCCGTCATCATCAACATAGCCGACGAACTCGATTACGATCCGATCCATGTCAGCCGGGGCCGTCAGTTCCTGTTGCACCACCCGGTAGGTGCGGTAGTCATTGGCCAACAGGTCCTCTTCACCCGCCGCCGCGAAGTTAGGAGTGTACGTCTCCGCCGTATAGACATCCACAAACGTGCGCGCGGGCCGCTGCAACTGGACATTATGGTGTTCCAGGGTACAGTAGTAAAACCGCATCGTGTGGCCGACATACGGCTGCAGCGTCCCCCCGGCATCCAGCCGCACCGCTACTACACCGTCGCGGAAGCCGTCGCTCAGCTTCGGTGACAGCGTCTCATCGTGCAGTGTGATATTGATGCCGCCCAGGCTGTCATACTGGTAGATTTGCCCATCAGTCAAGTCAACTGCCAGCAGGTACACGTCATTACCCAACGTGGTGCCGCTCAGATCCACCTCGAACAGCGGCGTCTCGTCATTGAGGCCACCCGTCGCCAGCTTCACGTCCGTGAACCGATCCCCGGTGTCATCATCGGTGCGCACTGAATCGCTGTTGATCACATGGTCTTCGATCATCATCAGCTTGCGGCGCGACGGATCAACCGAACTGCCTGTCTGGTTCGTCCCGAAGACATCCCGCAGCCGGTAATCTACATAGGCATTCAGACCGGCGTCATCTCGATGAAAACGCAGTTCGACGCCGTAGTCATTATTCAGCACATACCGGCCCCGCGTCGTCGGCAATGAAGTTCCAAATGGCTCGCGGTCGAAATACACAATGGCTTGTACCGCCGTCTTGCCGTCAACCAGGCCGGCGAAGTCATGACTTCCGCTAGTCCGCACACTGGCCCGCACCACATACGTCAGGTAGGAACTGGTCCCGGTGTAGCTGCTCACTTTCTCGTCCTGCACGTAGTGTACGGGCGGACGGTTCGACACACCGCCGGTCTCAGCCCACGCATAGTTGATCAGCAGTCCGCCGACCGACCACGCAGTCCCTCTCGACCCGTCATACGTATATACGGAAGGTGGCACCATGATCTCGCCCGTGCTCTCGTCCACATAGAAACTGTTTCCCAGCATCTGGTTGCCGCCGCTGCGCGGGTCGCGACGCTGCTCGGTCAACGGCACCAGAACATAGACGAACGGCAGGCTGTCAGTCTCCGGATAGTCCGACCACTCCGCAGGGCCTTGCTGCAGGACATAAACTGAGGAGCCTTGTGTTCCGGCGCCTTCAGCTTGCGCACCTGGAATTGTGAACGACTCCCCGATCACATCGAGCACATTCTCCTGCGAATTAGCCGGCCGTGCCGGGTCCTCGAGGTCCTCGGGCTCCGAGTACGGGCTAATCAGCGGACCGCCGGTAATCGCCATCGGCAGCGCACCCTCGCTACCCTTGACGCGCTCCATCTGGCGTTCAGCCAGTCGTGTCATCTCCGTCTTTTCGCCCTCGGCCGTGACGCTCGCCAGTAGCTTAGGAAAACCCGCTGCGATCGTCCAGATGCCGACCAGCAGTATCAACATGGCCACCATTAGTTCTAGGAGGGTCATACCCCGTGAACCGAGACTGTGCCAAGTTGCCAATTCTTTTCGACTTCTCACTTCCGACCTCCGTCGTCACCTTGCATACGACTATCAAGACTGTGTCGGATGTAGTAAAACGGGGCTGAATAGCAACTTTCCGCTATAGCAGCCCCGGCGCCGCTTTCGGTTGTCCTGCGCGGGGCTACTGACGCTGCTTGACGAACAGCGTCACCCCGTCACCGCCCGGCGTTTGCCATGCCGTCCGGCTTATCTTCTCAGTCGAGCCATCAATCCGCAGGATGATGTCCAGTTCCTCCGTCGCCTTATCGAAATTGCCGCGGTAATGCACCACATGTGTCACCACTGTCGTGTCAGGCGCGTGACGATTCATCAACCGTGGATAGTGCTTGTACCGCAGACCCTCGCTGCTCAGCCACGTCGGCACGCTGCTCATATACGGGTAGTAGCCATCATCACTATCGTCACCGTTGTACGGGTCCACGCCGTCGTTGGTGTACCCTCCATAGTTGTACCAGCGTGTCGGCCCGGTGAACGTGTCGGCGGTCTCGATATTGGTGTAATCGTCCGTGGCAAAGTCCCAGCTCGAGGGGCTCGTACCCGCCGATTCGTCCTTGTCCGGCGAGCCGAGCTTACCGTTGTAGCTCGAATAGACGCGTGCCATCGCCGCCTTTTCGATCCCGTCAATGCTGCGGTCGCCCTTGCAAACCAGCAACGCCTTGTTGTCCACGTAATCCGGATACAGCGCCGAGAATCCACCCATGTACTTCTGCAGGTCCGTGTTGTAGTAGGGAGCGAACGGATAGCGTCCGTGGTCGGTGCGATACGACTTCAGCGCGATGCTCAACTGGGAGAGATTGCCCATCGTCTGAGTCATGCTCGCCTGCTGCCGTGCGGTCTGGAACACGGGGAAGAGCAGGCCGACCAGGACCACGATGATTGCGATGACCACCAGCATTTCCACCAGGGTAAAGCCGCGTCTCTTGCAGCATACGTTCATGAGACAATGACCCCCTCATCATTTGGGGCAGAAAGAGGTCGGTAACGAAACCTCCGCCTGGGCACTCGAACCTATCCTGGTTCGCTACCAACGTTCAATTTCTACCCCCATTACAAAATCATCAAACCTTTTTGACCACCGATTTGCCAACTAATAAGCTCGTCTTCTGTTACCAACCCCATTAGCCCCCCCAGCCCATTGCCTCAGAGACCTCCCTGCCACACACTCTCTGCAATCTCAGCAGTCCGAGCCTGTTCCCAGCCAAACGCGCAGGTCAACTCCATGAGAACGCTCTGCGCCGGCCACAGCAAGAGCCGATGAGGGCCCGCAGATGCATGGACGGCTTGGGTTGCCATACCCACATCAGGTATAGATGTGCATGATAAAGGCCGTCAACTCCGCCGGGAACAACAGCATCGCTACTCCCGAAACCGCCAGCATTGGGCCGAAAGGTATGTAGTTGCCTCCGGACCTACCGCGCAGAGCCATCACGATCAATCCGATGACGGCCCCGCTGATGACTGCATAGAGGAAGAAGGCCAGGAACTGATAACCCGGCCCCAGCAGTGCCCCCATTGCGCCGGCAAGCTTCACGTCTCCGCCTCCCATGCTAGGCCGCTTGAGGATCATCTCAGAGGCCCAGCCTATCAGCAAAAATACCCCCGCGCCCACCAGCATTCCGACAATGCTCTTGGGCAAACTCACGGTGTAGGAAGCCAGATACGTCTTCTCGGTAAACTGTATAAGCTCGCCGACTTCTCCGCGCCAGATACCGATTCCGTTGATGACCAAACCAAAGCCGGCCAGTACCCACACCAGCTCATCGGGAATGATCATCCAGTCGAGGTCAACAAAGAGGACGATGATCAGAATACAAGCCATTGCAAAAGCTGACACTGCAGACGCATTCGGCCCGATGACAGTAACACAGGCGACTGCCAACAGGCCGATGATGAGTTCCACAAACATATACCGGGGGCTGAAGCGCCTCCCACAGTGGCGGCAGCGGCCGCGCAGAAAGAGGTAGGAAAAGACAGGCACGAGGTCGCTTGCTGTGAGTGCCGCACCACAACTCAGGCAATGCGAACGCGGCGTGACTAACGACTCGCGCCTCGGCAGGCGGTATATCACCACATTGACGAAACTGCCCACCGCCACCCCGATCAGCAGGACTATCACCATCAGCGGCCATGGGAGTATCATCAAGTCCGCCTCCTGGCCGGCAAACGGTCAGTTCTTGCCATCAAGCCACCCATCCCTGTGACCTCGCCGCAGCACGATGTACTCCTATTGCCGGTAACACAAAGGGGCCGGCACCGTATCTATGTGCGCCGGCCCTCTGTTCACCTCTGATCGCTCTATGACGACAACTCGCCGATGATGCCGATTAGCGGCAGAAACATCGCGATAACGATGAAACCGACCACTGCACCGAGGAACACGATCAGCACCGGCTCGAGGGCGGCAGTCAAGCTCTCGAGGGCGGCGTCAACCTCACCCTCATAGAAGTCGGCTACCTTCGTCAACATCGTATCCAGCTGACCGGTCTCTTCCCCAATGGAAATCATCTGCACCACCATTGGCGGGAACTGCTTTGAGTCAGCCAGCGGTGCCGCGATCGTATCCCCCTCGCGGATGCTGGCCCGGGAAAGCAAGATGGCATCGGAGATAACCGCGTTGTCAACAGTACCCGCCACCGTCTCCATCGCTTGCAGGATCGGCACTCCGCTGGCCAGTAGCGTTGACAGCGTCCGTGCAAACCGCGCAATCGCAATCTTGTGCGTCAGTTGACCGAAAACCGGCACCTTCAGCATCAACATGTCCCAGTATCGCCTGCCGGTCTTTGTCGCCCTCAGGCGGTTGATGCCCACAACCATGCCGAAGACGATAAGGGCCATCAAATACCACTTGCTGGTCATGAAGTTACTTGCCTTCATCAACATCAGCGTTGGCATGGGGAACTTATCCTCCGTCATGCCAAGCTCCGTGAATAGCTCCATGAACTTCGGCAGGATGAACGTAACAAGAAAGACAACGATACCGATCGCCACGACCATGACCATGACCGGATAGGTCATCGAGGACTTGACCTTCCGTCGCAGTTCCATGTCTTTCTCGGCGAACCCGGCCAGGCGGTCCAGCGTCTCGTCAAGTACGCCGCCGACTTCTCCGGCGCGCACCAGACCTACCGCCAAATTCGTGAACACCCTTGGGAATTTGCCCATCGAGCGAGACAGTGTCGCCCCGCCCTGAATCTCCAACTGTAACTCGCGGATAACCTCCTTCAGACGTGCGCTACTTGTCTGCTGCTCCAACACGTCCAGGCAACGTACGAGTGACACTCCAGCGTTAATCATCGTCGCGAATTGGCGGCAGAACATCGAGAAGTCCTTCATGCTCACTTTGCCTGCGAACAGCCTGAAGCCTCCCGCCTTCTGCTTCGCCTTGCTCTTGGCTTTCTGTTCCTCAACCGAATCAACGCTCAGACCGCGGTTACGCAGCAGTGTGAGCAAGGCGTCCTTGCTATCAGCTTCGATTGTCTCTTGGACAACCTTGCCGGTGTTGTCACGGGCTGAGTACGTAAAGGTCGGCACCCGTACACCTCCTTCTCTGGCGATGCACTATTACCAGGATGGCTGGCAAGAAGCTTGACTCTGTAACCGCGACCTCAAAGATTCGCCGATATCCGCCCCTGCAGTTAGCCTTCCCCGGCGCAGAGCTTCTCAAACTCCTTCGGATTCTGGCTGCGTTGCAGACCCACCTCGTAGCTTATCAGGCTCTGCTGGTAGAGGTCACGCAACGCCTGATCCATGGTCTGCATCCCCTCGCCAGCGCTGGTCTGGATGATGGAAGTTATCTGGTGAGCCTTGTTCTCCCGGATTAGGTTGCGAATGGCTGCGGTGGCGACCATCACCTCGATGGCGGCTATACGTCCGCGCTGACCGGCACGCGGCAGAAGCTGCTGTGAGGCGATTGCCACCAAGTTGTTGGAAAGCTGCACGCGGATCTGTTCCTGCTCCTGAGCGGGGAACACGTCTATCATCCGGTCAACTGACTCCGCGGCGCTGTTGGTGTGCAGCGTTCCCATTACCAGGTGCCCCGTCTCCGCGCACGTCACAGCCAACTTGATCGTCTCCAGGTCGCGCATCTCACCTACCAGCAACACGTCCGGGTCCTCACGCAACACTGCACGTAATGCGTTGTTGAACGCGTGGGTGTCCTGCCCCAATTCGCGCTGGTTCACCACCGACTTCTTGTGCTCGTGCAGATACTCGATGGGGTCTTCGACAGTGATGATGTGCTCCGCGCGCTCTCTATTGATGTCATCAATGATCGACGCAAGAGTCGTTGACTTGCCCGAGCCCGTCGGACCCGTGACCAGGAACAGCCCACGCGGTCGCTTCGCTATCTTCTCGAACACTGCCGGCAAACCCAATTCCCGGATAGTCGGGATCTTGCGCGGGATAAGTCGCATTGCCGCTGCCACCGTCCCCCGATCCCGGAAGACATTCACTCGGAAGCGCGCAACGCTCCGCAGCGAATACGAACAGTCAAGCTCCAGTTCCGTCTCGAACCGCTGAATTTGCTCGTCGGTCAAAATATCGTAGATAATACGCTGCACTACACTTTCATCCAGTTCCTCATACGGCGTTTGCTTCAGCTCCCCATCAATCCGCACCACCGGCGGCAGGCCGTTGCACAAGTGCAGGTCTGAGGCGTCATGTTTCACTACCAGTTCCAGCAATTCGTCCATGTGGATATCCGCAATCGGCATAACCTGCTTGGCTTTCTTTTTGGCGGGACGTTGCCCGGGTGGAGCCACCTTCGTATTCTCTGTCCCTGGCATCTATTTATCTTCCTTTCCACTCTCGGCATTCACATTCAGACGCTGGACTTGCTGAACCCGTGCAATAGTGCATCTGTCCACTTTATCTCTTAGTGTCAGTCGAGCAGCTGGATTTGTCTTATCCAGTGGCTGCATCTTGACTACCGCCGCTACGCCGCCCCCGCAGTGAAGACAACTCGCGACAACTCCTCCACCGTCGTGACGCCCCTGCGCACCTTGTCAAATCCGTCCATACCGAGGGTGATCATCCCGGCTGCAAGCGCCGCCTCCTTGATCTGTCCTGCCGAAGCGCGCTTCACAATCAGCTCACCAATCTCCCGGTTCATCTCCATGATTTCGAACACTGCGACGCGGCCCAGGTATCCAGTTTCACGGCAGTTACTGCAGCCGACGCCGTGGTAGAATTTCACCCCGTCATTGTTGGGATCGTCAGGATCGAACCCGAAGGTCAGCAGCAGGTCGCGCGGCGGCTGGTACTCTTCCTTGCAGTCCTCACAAATCACACGCGCCAGCCGCTGGGACATCGAGCCGATGATGGACGAGGCAATTAGGAACGGCTCTACGCCCATGTCCACCAACCGCGTCACCGTGGATGGCGCGTCATTGGTGTGTAGCGTCGAGAGCACCAAGTGGCCCGTCAGCGCCGCCTGAATCGCGATTTCCGACGTCTCCAGGTCACGGATCTCACCCACTAGAATTATGTCAGGGTCCTGACGCAGGAAGTACTTCAGCGCAATCGCGAAAGTCAGGCCTGCCTTCCGGTTGACGTGTACCTGTCCCAGCCCGTCGAGCTCATACTCGACCGGGTCCTCAATCGTGATGATATTGCGGTCCACAGTGTTGATCGTGTTCAGGATGCAGTACTGTGTCGTGGTCTTGCCCGACCCCGTCGGCCCGGTGGACAGCAGCATCCCGTTCGGCTGAGCGATAAGTTTCTCAACTATCACCAGCATCTCCGGCGACAGCCCCAGATTCTCCATCCCGATCTGGATTGCCTGCTTATCCAGAATCCGCATGACGAACTTCTCGCCCAGCGTCGTCGGAATCACTGAGGCACGAAGATCGTAATCCCTGCTCGAGTGACGCACATGGATGCGACCGTCCTGAGGTACGCGCCGCTCGGCGATATTCATTCCCGACATGATCTTTAGACGCGAGACCAGCGGCGCCGCCACAAACTTCGGAAGCGGCATGATCTCGTGCAGAACTCCGTCTATGCGGTATCTGATCCGCACGCGATCCTGGTACGGCTCAACGTGAATATCGCTGGCTCGTTCCTCGATCGCGCGGGAGATGATGATCTTCGTCAAGCGGATGACCGGCGCTTCATCGGTTATGTCGGCGATCCGGTCGGTCTGAACCCTGCTCTCGTCAACCTCCTGGTCATCAACACTGACACCGAGTGCATCTTCGCCGGCGATCTCGTCGGTCAGCGCCTGCATGTCCGGCATCCCTGCCATCCCACCGGACGACGCAGCTGGCGCCGCCTTCGGCCTCGCCGCACCATCCCCGCTCTTGTACGTCTGCTTGATCGCCGTGTTGATGGACCGGGGGTCCGCTAGTAGCGGCTCAATACTCACCTGCAGAATCATCTTCAAATTGTCAATAGCCAGTACGTCATCCGGCTCGGCCATCGCGACACGAATGGTACCATCCCCACGGGCTACAGCTACTGCGTGATTATCCTCTGCCGTCTTCCTGTCCAGAAGCAATGCCACTTTGGGATCCGGTGGGTTCGCCGACAAATCAACGTAAGGCACATTCATTTGTTCCGAAAGCGTTTCGTACAGGGGGCCGACCTCGATGTGCCCAAGGTCCACCAATACCTGCCCGATACGCTCCGTAGTCTGTTTCTGCGCATCTAGAGCTTCATCGAGCTGCTGCGCGCTGATCAGCCCTTTCTCGACGAGCATCTGGCCGATCATCTTGCGTTGCCGACGCCTTCGCATGGGCATCCACCTCGCCGGATATCTGTACCTATAGTCTTACGGATAATAATGCAATTTACATTCTATGCCATTCGCCTCCACGGCGTCAAATCCCTCCAGGTGCGGGGCTGGATTGTCGGCAAATCGTGGAGGTTTCCTGACAGGCACGGAATTCGCCTTTGCCGTTCTCCTCTCGCGCTCTGTCCAGCGCCTGAGATGGCGGCTGAGGGTAAGTACCTTTGTCTTATGCCCTCTCCCGCTTGAACGACACTTTGCCTGTCTGCCGCTGGAGTTTGCCCGCGGCCAATCTGCCATGCGGAAGGATTGCTTCCGTGGACCAAATCGGGCCCATCTCGGTTTGCGTCCACTACTCCAATCACGTGCGACGCTGCAGTGACGTTACCAGCGCTCTCCGCATCGCGTCTACCGGCGCTGGCTCACCAGTCCATTGCTCGAATGCAATAGCCCCCTGGTGCACAAGCATTCCTGTACCATTGAGGCCCTCAGCTCCCCGCTCTTTTGCCGCTCTCAGCAACGTCGTCTCCAGCGGGTTATAGGTCAGATCGCAAACGAGTTGCCCTTGATGCAGCCATTCCTCAGGCACTACTGGAGCGACATCCTCATGTGGGTACATCCCCACCGAGGTGCAATCAATGACGATTTCTGCGTCACTGACATATTGCTCAGCTTGTGAATCGCTCAGCCCACCCCAGGTTATCTCCACATCTCCGATGCCCACTGACACCAATTCTGCAAGTGCCTCCGCTCTGGCCGCTGTCCGGTTGATGATGCTGAGCCTTGCAATATTTTCCCGCAGCATCGCGGCGGCTATGGACCGCGACGCGCCACCGGCTCCGATAATAGTCACCGCTCGCCCCGAAGCGCTCCACCCGACCTCCTGCATTGACGCCACGAAACCCGGCCCATCCGTATTGTATCCCACAAGCTTACCGCCACTAACGTCAATCGTGTTGGCCGCTTGTAACGCTGTAGCCGTCTCATCCAGTTCGTCCAGGAACTCTATCACTGCGCCCTTGTGCGGTATCGTGACATTGACGCCCCGGATACCCAGCGCCCGCACTCCTGCAATAGCCGCGTCCAACTCCTCAGGCCGCACCGCGAATGGCACGTAAACCCAGTTCAGCCCCAGCGTGGCAAAGGCGGTGTTGTGCATCGGCGGCGACAGACTATGTTCGACCGGCCAGCCAAAAATGCCTGTCACCGTCGTATTGCCATCCATATTGCCACACCAACTGTGCCAGTCCACTGCTCCACTCAATGTCATCATTCTCCATCCGCAGCCGTCTGCGGTGCCAGCCCCAACCGCTTCGCAATCATCCCCTCAAGTATTCGCATCAGCCGCGTGCCGAAGAACTCGCTGCCGGGCGCCGGCTCCACCAGCACGGTGTGTAGGCCCAGCAGGTTCCCCCCCAGCACATCGGTCATGAGCTGATCCCCGATCAGTGCCGCGTGCCGCGGGGCGACATCCATTGTCGCAAGCGCAGCCCTTATCCCGCCGGGTAACGGCTTCCGCCCTATTCCCCATCGGCAGACGGTCGGCACTCCCAGAGCCTTGCCCAGTGCCTGCACCCCCCGTGTAAAGATCGTGTTTGAGACAATGCAAATGCGAAACCGTTCGCCGGCCGCGTCAAGCCAACGCTGCTTCGCCGCCGAGACATCCTGACTGCGCCAGGCTGTGAGCGTCTTGTCACGGTCAATCAGCAGGCCCCGGATACCTGCAGCCGCCAGTGCATCCAGGTCAACATCCTCCAGCGCAGCGAAATGTTGATTGGGCCGAAACAGTTCCAGCACACGCCTCTCCCATTCCCCACCGTAGTCTTATTGCCTTGCCGACGCTATACCTGTTCGTTTCGCCGGTGTAAACACTCTCCACTCGCCCCGTACCACTTCTACACGCTATCGCAATATCCTTCACCCACCGACGCAATTGCACAACGCTCGCCATACTTCCAGCAAGACATCCCAGCGGCCATATCTGGCACTGCTGTTGGCAAGTCTTCTCAGATGCAGGCAGGAACCTCAGTGCGACCGGCGAATACATTACGGATAACGCTATTTCGATGCAAGGGAGAGTATGCCATGTACTTACTCGGGCGCTGCCGAGAGCTGGTAGTTCCGCTGGGTATCATCCTCGTACTTAGTCTGCTCGGCTGTTCCGGAAGCGGCGATAAGGCTGGACCCCGGACAGCGACTAGTTCTGTACGGTCTGCGGAAGCCGTCTCCCTTGCCCAGAGCGGATTGCTGGGCGACATGGACGGAGACGGCCAGGCCTCCGTCGGCGACGCAATCCGCATTCTCCGCATTGTCGTCGGCCTCGACCCCGACGACGCATGTGCGGATGCCAATGAGAACGGGAGCACCGATGTCGGCGATGCGATCCTCGTCCTGCGGTGTGTTGTCGGCCTCGACGACTGGCCCATCGGCGAATGTGGCGGCCCGGTAGTTACCTACGAATTCGTGGCCAAGTGGGGATCTCAGGGCTCCGGCGACGGGGAGTTTTACTACCCCCGCGGCCTGGCTGTGGATACAGATGGAAATGTGTATGTGACAGACAGCTTCAACGACCGCATCCAGAAGTTCACCGACGCCGGAGTATTCATCACCAAGTGGGGCTCCTGGGGCTCCGGCGACGGGCAGTTCTCATTCCCCGAGGATGCGGCGGTGGATGCAGCCGGAAATGTGTACGTGGCAGATACTCATCACGCTTGCATCCAGAAATTCACCAGCGACGGCACCTTCATCACCAAATGGGGCTCTAAGGGCGCCGGCGATGGGCAGTTGAGGGACCCCCAAGGTGTGGCTGTGGACGCAGCCGGGAATGTGTACGTGGCAGATACTGAGAACCATCGCATCCAGAAGTTCACGAACACCGGCATATTCATCACCAAGTGGGGCTCTGAGGGGGCCGGCGATGGGCAGTTGAGGGACCCCAGAGGTGTGGCTGTCGACCCGGCCGGAGATGTGTACGTGGCAGATACCCATAACTTCCGCATCCAGAAGTTCAGCGGCAACGGCACATTCATCACCAAGTGGGGCTCTCAAGGCTTCGGCGATGGGCAATTCGGTCCGCTCTCGGAGGTGGCTGTGGATGCAGACGGGAATGTGTACGTGGCAGGTGGTGCCGATTACATCCAGAAGTTCACCAGCACCGGCACATTCATCACCAAGTGGGGCTCTCAAGGCTTCGGCGATGGGCAGTTTTCCTCGCCCTCGGGCGTGGCTGTGGATGCAGACGGGAATGTGTACATAGCAGATCAAAACTATAACCGCATCCAGAAGTTCCGGCCCGTAGAACCATAGCAGCGACCGCCAGGCGCGCTCAAGTTCCTGAGATGTGCGCAGCCATTGGGAAGGGATGTGTAGAATGCGCTTACTCAGAGGTTACCAGAAGCTGACAGTCTTGCCAGGTATCATCCTGGCACTGAGTCTGGTTGGGTGCTCTGGCAGCGACGACAAGGGCGGCGAGAACGACGGGAAGACGCAGACAGCTACGAGTTTTGTACGGTCTGCACAGGCCGTCTCTCCTGCCCAGAGCGGACTCCTCGGCGATCTGGACGGTGACGGCGCGGCCTCCGTCGGCGACGCAATCCGCATTCTCCGCATTGTCGTCGGCCTCGACCCGGATGACGAGTGTGCCGACGCCAATGAGAATGGGAGCACCGATGTCGGCGACGCGATCAAGGTCCTCCGCTGCGTCGTCGGCTTGGATGATTGGCCCATCGGCGAATGCGGCGGCCCGGTAGCCACCTACGAATTCGACAGCAAGTGGGGCTCTGAGGGCTTCGGGGATGGACAGTTCGACTGGCCCACCGGCGTGGCTGTAGATGCAGACGGAAATGTGTACGTGACAGATACGAACGACCGCATCCAGAAGTTGACCAGCAACGGTGTCTTCATCACCAAGTGGGGCTCCTGGGGCAATGCCGACGGGCAGTTCTCATCGCCCACGGGTGTGGCTGTGGAGGCAGGCGGCGATGTGTACGTCGCAGATAGCGAGGGCGATCGCATCCAGAAGTTCACCAGCACCGGCGACTTCATCACCAAATGGGGGTCCCAGGGGCCCGCCGACGGGCAATTCGATTGGCCCTTGGCTGTGGATGTAGATGCTCACGGGGAAGTGTACGTCGCCGACAGCCGCAACCATCGCATCCAGAAGTTCACCAACACCGGCGACTTCATCACCAAGTGGGGCTCTGAGGGCTCCGGCGATGGACAGTTCGACCAGCCGGCCGGCGTAGTTGTGGATGCAAGTGGCAATGTGTACGTGGCAGATACCCGCAACCATCGCATCCAGAAGTTC
>CAZCJS010000080.1:0-15621 GCA_964498775.1 uncultured Armatimonadia bacterium | reverse complement strand
GCTACGAGTGGACGCCGCTTCTGGAGGGGGATGTCAATTTCCCGGCGGTGATGGCCGAGTTGCGCAAGATCGGCTTCGACGGCGCGCTGTTGTCGGAGGTTGCCCCCTCGATTGCATCCCTTGAGGACACCGCCTCGGCAATACGGAGGATAATGGAGATGTAGCGGCTCGCACTACAACGCCGATTGCCGGAAATCTGACAGAGGGTGCGCATGCAAGCTCACCCTCTGTTGCTGTCTGCAGCCACTTCGGCTCAGGTGCTCAGTACTCGATCTTGATGATGCGGCGGGCGTTGCCCTCCATGATGGCTGCGCGGTGCTCCTCGTTCATAGGTGTCTCAAGCACCCATGCCACATGGCCGCGCTCATGGCCTGCGCTCAGGTAATCGGTGGCAAAGAGTATCTTCGACCAGTTGCGCTCGATGAAGCCCTGGGTGAACTCCGGATCGCGAGTCATCGCGTTGTAGCCGGAACCCGCGGAGATATCGGCGTACATATTGTCATACTCCTGTAACAGTCGGTCACCGGCTCCACCCTCGCTTACCGGCCCCTTTGGATAGCCGCACTTGCCGTCATCATCCGCCGAGATCGAGTTCCACCACCGCGGGCCGTGGCCGATGAAGTACATGTCCGGGAACTCCTGCAGCATCTTCTCCAGCCTCGGCAGGCCCACCTCATCATAGTTCGAGTTCCCCGAACCAAAGAAAACCAGCGGTAAGCCGAGCTCATTGCATTTGGCGTAGATTCTCTTCTTCAGCGGATCGTCCACCGGCAGGCTGTCCACTGTCTCGCCATAGCCCTTGATGCGGTGATTAGTATAGAAATGCTCGATGAGTTCATCGGAGCGAGGCGTTCGCGGGTCAATGTGGCAAAATGGGATGAGCCGTTCCGGGTACATCTCCGCGGCTGCGATGGCCTGTTCAGTCGTGCAAGTACCGGTCACGATCTCGGGGCTTTCGATGGGGAGCAGCACCGACTTGGCAATGCCGCGCTCATCCATCTTATTGACAAGCTGCTCGGCGGATATGCCCGGCTTCTCATCAGGCAGCCGACCTGTATAATGCAGATGGGTGTGTGTGTCAATCATAGTGCACCTCGCGTTTGACTTTCTGTCCTGATATGACTGTGGTTACGGATACACAGCGGAGGTTAGTCCAATCCCGCCCGAAAAGCAATACCCCCCGGCACACATGCAAAAGGGTGGGCCATCTTCTGGCCCACCCTTCATTCAGGGAGGTAGGGGGGAGACTACTCTCGCCTGCTTATTCGTCGCCTAGTGTATGTATCGGTTCGTTACCCGCCTGGCGCTGGAAATCCTCGTCCGCGGGCACGATCTCGGCCTGCTGCGCCTCTGCTTCGCTCTGTGCCGGACCCAGCCGACCGCTCTTCGGCACCAGTACGAGCACATCTCTGACGAATATCTCGTCCGGCTCATAGTCCGATATGACGACCCGCGTGCTGTCGGCCCAGTAACCGGTCTTGCCCGCCTCGATGAGGAATTCGTCGGTGTCGCCCCGGTAGTTAATCACAACGCGGTAGTCGTCGCTGGTCCAGTTCGCCAGCCAGCCGCGCCACTGTCGCGGATAGCCTTCCCCAAGCGGGTGCAACTGTGCATCCGTCGTCTTGTCATCCTTGAAATCGTCCACCCAGACCGAGGCTCCGCTAATCGGGTCGCCGTCGGGGTCCACAACGCGCAAAATCAGTGTCAGGTCCTTGTACTGCGGGTATGCCGGGTCACCCGGATCATATCCGTCGTCATCGTCTATGTCACTCCCGCCGCACCCATTGAGCAGCACCATCGTCGCTCCCAGCAACAGTATGACTATCACTCTCCATGGTGTTGCTAGTCTCGTCAGTCTCATCATCTACACCTCCCATTGTCCTGTTACTATCGGCGGTAGTCATCAGCTACTATATCCTATAGTAGATATACCCATCTGTCAATAACTCAAACCAGATTCGCACCGTTTCTTGCCTTTTCTTCGCCCTCTGTATAGCCTTCTGCGCAAAGCAGGTACGCACGCTCACAGCAGCGAAGTATCACCCTGTCCAGTTACTGCCACACCCCGCCGATGAAAGGAAATACAACCACATGCCCCTGCAGACCGGATTTGCCGGTTGCGATCTAACTCCGGAGATAGGTTGTCCGCTGTCGGGCTTCTCCAGTCGTGAAGAACTCTCCTCAAGCATTGACGATCCCCTGTTCGGCTACGCTCTCGTGCTGAGAGACGAGCAGACATCGGTTGCCATTGTGTGTGCCGATCTGGAGGATGTGGATGCCGCCTTCGTCGCCGCCGTGCGCGAGCAGGTGACGGCGGCGACGGGAATGCCGGGCGAGCAGGTGATGATCTGCGCGACTCATACTCACTGGGCTCCCTGCATGCACCCGATACCGTATGTGAAGACGCTGCTGCGCGATTCTGTGGACGAAGAGTATGCGGGAATTGCCGCCGCCGCCCTGTCCGGAGCGGTGATCGCGGCCTGCGAGCAGTTGCAGCTGGCCGTCGTTGGCTGGGGAACCGGCCGCGCCGAGGGTATCAGCTTCAACCGCCGCCCGGTCAACCTCCGCACGCGCAAATGTGTGGGCACTTACACTCTGGAGCCTGAGTTAGCTGCGCTCGCCTCCCGCGAGGGCGCCAAGCTGGCCGACGCCTGGCCCCGACATGGGCATCTCGGCCCGCGACTCTCGTCTCCACTACCGGCGCTGGACGGCCTCAGCGTCGCGCCCATAGACAGCGAAGTGCCAATCTTGCGGGTGGATACTGCCGATGGTCAGCCGTTGGCCACTCTCGCCACCTTCTCCTGTCACGGTTCCGTGGGTAAGGATGACCTCTACGCCATTTCCGCGGACTACCCCGCTGAGGCCCGCTGGGCGTTTGAGCAAGCGATTGGCGGCCCGATGCTCTTTGCTGCAGGCTGCTCAGGCGACATAACTTCCGCCTGGCGCGGCGGCGATTCCCGCAAGCGAGTGGGCAGGGCCATCGGTTGCGCTGCTGCCGAAGCATGGCTGCAGATTGAGACGCCGACTGACGATGTACCACTTGCCGTCACCTCGCGCATGGCTGACATCCCTGTTCCTGACGGCTTCCCGAGTATCGAGGAGGCCCAGGCGGAGTGCGATGAGTTTGGCCACCGCGATGACGCTGTCGGTATTGCCGCCCGCCGCAGGTATAAGCGGGCCCTTCAGGTAGCCGGCCGCAGCGCCACGCCACGAGAGGTCTGGGCCGCCCGCGTCGGCGATATGGCCATCGTCGGTCTGCCGGGCGAAATACTTGTCGAAATCGGTCTCCAGATCAAGCAGCGCTCGCCCTTCGCGGTCACCACCGTCATCGGCCTCGCCAACGATTCGGCGCAGTACATGTGTACCGACGCGGCAAGAAAGGAAGGCGGTGCTGAGGCAGGCGTGAACCCGGACACTAACTGCAACGGTCCCGGCACGGAGGCCGCGCTGGTCGAGAATTCCGTCGAGATGCTCTACGAATTGCGCGGCAGGTGACCCACCACCCGCCGCAGCCAACAATACTGATAAGGAGTGTTGAATGATGTCTCTGCAAGCAGGTTTCGCCAAATGTGACATAACCCCCGCTCTCGGCTGCGCAATGGCAGGCTACGGGGCTCGCGACCACGGCGCGGAATCGCTCGAGGACCCGCTTGAGGCGCGGGTGTTGGTCCTGAAGAATGGTGACAGCGGATTCGCGATTGTCTGCACTGACCTTATCGGCGTTGACAAGGGGACCGTCGCTGATATCCGCGCGAAGACCGGGGAATTGACGGACCTGGCTCCCGAACAGGTCATGATCTGCGGCAGCCATACGCACTTCGGGCCAAGCCTCAAGGCCTCCGGCTACCACACCGAGGAGTTGAAGGCGGCGGTCTCAGAGGACTATCGGCTCAATCTCGTTGCTTCCATCGCCGGCATCGTCACGGAGGCCTGTGAGCATACCCAGCCGGCGAGAGTGGGGTATGGAACGGGCCGGGCATGGGGGATCAGCTTCAACCGCCGGCCGGTGAATGTCGCCGAACGCCAGGTGGCGATGAGGCTGACAATGGAACCCGAGCAGGCTGTGCTGGCTTCCTACGAGGGGGCTAAGCTGGCCGATGCCTGGCCGAAGCATGGGCACATGGGACCGCGCCTGACGCCGCCACTGCCGGAACTGGACGGTGTCAGCGCCGGCATCGCCGATAACGAAGTCCCTATCCTGCGTGTGGATACGGAGGCCGGCGTGCCGCTGGCGACCTTGGTATCGTTTGCGTGTCACGCGGTCGTCAACAGCGAACACGGCTACGCAATCTCGGCGGACTACCCGGGGCAGTTGCGCTGGGCCTTCGAGCGCATCATCGGCGGCCAGGTGCTCTTTGCGGCCGGGTGCGCGGGCGATCAGGTCCCGACATGGCGGCGGGGCAACTCGCGCCAGCGAGTCGGCAGAGCTCTCGGCTCCGAAGCCGCCGCCACATGGCAGAAGATAGAGGAACTGACTGACGACCCGCTGCTGGGCTCCGTGTCCCGTACGGTGGAACTGCCTTTGCCGCCCGACTATCCGACGCCGGACCAGGTGAGGGAGAAGATGGACGCCATCGAGGACAAGGCCAGCCCGGAATGCCGCTGGCTGATGTACCAGCTCGTGCAGGTCGAGAAGTATCACGAGTGTACCACCGTCCCACGGGAGATGTGGGCCGCGCGCATCGGGGACATGGGCATTGTCTGTACGCCCGGCGAGACGCTCGTCGAGATCGGCCTGCAGCTCAAGCAGCGTTCGCCCTTCGCACACACGTCCGTCATCAGCATCGCCAATGACTATGCGGACTACCTGTGCACCGACAATGCCATCAAGGAGGGCGGCTACGAGCCGGGCAAGGGCTACAATCCCAGCGGCCCGGGGACGGAGGCAGCGCTGGTCGAGAACGGCGTGGACATGCTGCAGCAACTCTACGCCGCCGGAGAAGCATGATCTGACAGTGCCGTACATACTTGTGGGACGCCGAAAAAAAGAGGCCGGCAACGGAGCCGGCCTCTCTGTGTTCCTCGTACGGCGTGTGCGTGACCTAGAAGGACATCTGCCACTGCACGCCAAACTTCACGGCATCATCGCTGCCGAGGTCCACGTCGGACACCTGAACAGTCAACTCGTTGTGGTTGTCAACCTGCCACTCTACGCCGCCATGCAGGGCATCGTAATTGCAGGGTGCACCCGGACCATCGGAATCGAACTTTTCATACTTCAGGTACGGCATCCAGGTCTTACCCTCCATAATCTTGCAGACCTGCACGTACCAGCCGTCCCGGTCAGCGCCCAGCATCTTGCCGTTCGCATACTCGCCCTGGAAATCCCACGCGGGGGTCCGGTACTTGGCATACGCGTTGATGGCGCTGCGGTCCTGTTCGCCGGTTAGCGAGGGACCAGTGTCGTTGTACTCGCCGTCAAACCAACTGACGCCGAAGATGCCCCAGTCGCGATCCCACTTGAGGTCAATGCTGTAGTTCTTGTTGCTGTCATAGTCGCTGGTGCGTCCCTGTCCGTTGCAGACACCGAAATACATGTCCGGTGCGCTACCCTCGCCGGCCCTCTTCAGCCATATGCCACGATCTGGAGCGCCGAAGAAGTAGAAGCCGGACTGGTTATTGCCCGCGCCACTGCCCTGCAGAATCATGGCGCGTTCGAGCGCCACACGCTCGGCGGAGCCCTGCCAGGCCTCCAGCCCAAAGTATGTCGGTACCTGGCCGAAGCGCACCGAATAAACGTCATTGAGCTTGTAGTCCATGAACAGGTTGTACACGATGATGTCGTCTTGCGCATGGGGAGGTGGCGGATTCGGATCGAAAGTCGCCAACGACAGGACAATCATGGAGCGGTCGTTGGGGTTGGCGATGACGTTGAGGAACGCTCGCCTGAGTGTGAAGTCTTCGGGGTCGTCGGCCCCTGCGGGGAGCTTATCCCCGCCGTCGTAGCGCATCTGCCCGTAGCCGCAGATGGTCAGCTTGTCGGACAAGCTGCAGACTTCGCCCTTCTGTGCTCCGGCATAGGCCATGATCGAGAAGACCATGACCAATACCATGAGTGGTACCCATGTTCTCATCTTTTTAGTCCCTCCCGGACTGTTTTTGCGCCGCTTATGGGCCGCTGCTGGCGGGGCTTGTTTCCGATGTTCCCCACCCCTGCAGCAAGCGATACCCCTCGACGCTTGCACGAGTTTTACTGCCATTAATCCCCGATACTATACCCTGTGGCGACAGGATGTCAATAGCGCAGGGACAATAAGTGAACATAGCGGCAATTTATTGTGTCCATCTTCCTGCTGAGATTCGGGCTGTAATTGCAGTCTCAAACTCCCTCAACAACTGGGCCGGATTCTCGGGGGATAAACGACATCCCTGCGTGGAGCTATGCTCCCGATTTGTATGCGGCAACGTCCGGGCAAAGGCTCTTCGATGTAATACAGGAAACTGGCCCCCTCACGGAGAATAGGTACGGGAAATGCAATTAGTGCCCTCGGGGCCGCGAGTGACATACACAAACAGTATATGACGAATCTGTGCGCTCAAGCCCCGGCAGATTACGTCTACGGCTGGGGAATCCTCGGCGAGGAGATGCCAATGCAGATTTCCGCAGAAATATTCAGAGCCTATGACATCAGAGGTGTAGTGGGAGAGCAGATCACTGAGGACGTGATCCGAACCATCGCCCGTGCGTATGTCGCGCATTTCCCGCAGCCACAGGGCCTGACTGTAGTTGTGGGGCGTGACCTGCGCAGTAGTTCCGAGGCGCTGGCCCAGGCGGCCGTCGTAGGCTTGATCTCGGCCGGCTGCAACGTCATTGACATCGGTCAGGCACCCACGCCGCTTCTTTATTTCGCCATCGGCGCATGGGAGGCCGACGGCGGCTTGATGATAACAGCATCCCACAAGCCACCGGAGTTCAACGGCATCAAGCTCCGTGAGGGCGAATGGCCTTTCTACGGAGACCAGTTGCAGCGTCTGGCTGAGGACATCATAACCGGAGATTACGCCGACAAGCTTGCCTCCTGTGACGAGGGGACATACACTCAGCGCGACATATATGAGCATTACTTCGAGATCGCCGCCACGCAGGTCAATCTCCAACGCCCTATCAAGGTCGTCCTCGACCTCGGCAACGGTTGTGGCACACTCACTGCGCCGAGGCTCCTCAAACTGATTGGCGCGGACCTCCAAACACTCTTCGAGGAGCCGGACGGTACCTTCCCGAACCGCTCTCCGGACCCTCTTCACGTCGAGAGTGTCGTGTCCCTCGCCGAGACTGTCGTCGCGACGGGCGCTGAATTGGGCATCGCCATAGACGCCGACGGCGACCGCATAGCTGTTGTCGACCACCAGGGCGAGATGGTCTGGCCGGATGCCTATGTCTTGCCGATATGCCATAGCCTGCTCGAAATGGGGTTCAGGGAGTTCGTCACCGAGGTGCGCTGCTCACAGTCGCTGATTGACGATGTCCAGCAGCGTGGCGGTGTCATCGAGATGCGAGCTTGTGGCTATCCGTACATCCTTGAGGGGATGCGTGACATCGGGGCCGCAATGGGTTTCGAGACCACCGGCCACTGCTACTTCCATAACCCCTACATCAAGTTCGATGACGCCACTTTCGCAGCCGCACGGCTCCTCGAGAGCCTTGCCGCCACCGACAAACCGCTCCGCCAGATCGTCGCCGAAGCCCCCGTCTATTACACATCAGAGGAAGAGCGCCGCGAATGTCCGGATGAGCACAAGTTCAGGGTCGCTGAATCCGTCGCCGAGACCTACGCCGCAGACCATGACATGCTCACCGTTGATGGTGCCCGCATCAGCTTCCCTGACGGGTGGGCCCTGATCAGAGCATCGAATACCGGCGAAGAGCTTGTCATGCGCTGGGAAGGCAACAGCCCCTCCGCCCGCGACGCCATCGGCGAGCAGCTTCTGTCCAGAGTGCAGGCGGCGCTGGATCACATCGTCGGCCGGCAGTGAGCGCCTGCCTAATCCGCTTGCTCAGCCGTGCAGGTCACGGAGCAGTCTTTCTGCCCCTGCCAGCACGACTTCCTCACATTCCGGCTTCAACCAGAGCTGCCGGTAGTAGCGCATCGAGCTATCTACTTCGTAACCGCCCAGGGGTATCTCCTCCGCAGTCGGCAGATACGATACACACCCATTCGTCGTCCCCAGCACCCTCGTGCGCTCGAACGGTGACCGCTCGGCGATGTTGACCGCATATTCGAAGAAGACCTCGCCGGCCAGCCCGACAATCGCATACTGGCCGATGGTCACAGCGCTGATGTCGAACCGCATGGTATGCTCAGTTGCACCCGCCACAGCCAGCTCACGCAGCATTTGTGCCCAGCCGATGAGCGCCGCCGCGTTCTGCGTCTTGGCCACGTCCTGGGCGGCCCTAGCTTCAATCAGCATCTTCTCGTATTGCGCGAGTTGCTCATCAAGCTCCGCGACCGGCGGCGGAGCCTTCTGGGGCACTTGTGTGCTAATTTTGCCCGACCGCACCGGCCCTGACAACTCAATGCCCGCCGTCTCCAGCGCCATCATCGTGCCGCCGGCGGCCCTGGTGCCGAGGCGGCGCGCATCTTCGAATGTACCCCCTACCGGATCGGAGTTGATGTTCCCGCAGCAGCCCTGGCCGTAGGCCACCAGCGTATCCGCATAGACCTGCTCAAGCACTCGCTGCGCATAGCCCATCCAGTCGGCGCTGAAGTAGTAGTTATTCCCGCCCAGTGTGACACCATGCGCTGCGTGAGCGAACCAGATGGCGACAGGGTGGCCGCTGTCGTCGGCAAAGCGGAGCACATCAACGGTCTTGTCCACGATGCCCTCGGCGCAGCGGCCCAGGATGATGCCGTCTGCCGTGCGCTCGCGGCGGTTGATACCGACCTGGAGTGGCCCGGTGTGACTCGTCACCCTGACCGGCTGCATGTTGTTGAGAGCCATTTCCGCCAGCCCGCCGAGCTTCTTGATTAGTAGCGCGGTATAGAGGCTGTCAGCCTCGCCCATCCCACCGATGCCCCGCATCAGCGGCCCCGAGTGAGTGTGACTCGTGTTGAGCAGCACCTGGTCGGCAGCTAGTCCGCAGTGCGTCCCTAGCTCCGCGTTCAACTCATCCATGAATTCGTACGAAACGTTGAGGATGTCATTGGTGATTATCAGTGCCGTGGCGTCACCGTCACTGATCGCGATTGCCTTCGACCGCAGCGGGTCATGGATGCCGACGGCACCATGCGTCCGTCCGCCAAAGCCGCCCATCAGCGTGCCCACTGCCGGAGTTATGTCTATCTCCGCTGTCCCAACCTGGTATTCCATGGACTGCCCTCCCGGCGCTCACTAACGCCCATATTCCACGGCGGTCTCGACCATCGCGACATAATTCTTCACCGTTTGCGGCTCCAGCAGCTCAGTATGCGGTGAGGCCGTTGGAGCCAGGACATATCCGCCACCGGGCGCAGCCACCTCGATGTTGCGCTTGACCTCATCAATGATGAACTGCGTCGGCGCGGCGTAAATGTCGCCAATCTGGATATTCCCCTCGATGCAGACCTTACCTGCCAAACGCCGCTTGGCCTCCTCGATTGTTACATTGCCCAGCGGCGGGGCCTCAATCGGGTGTAGCACATCGCTGCCTAGGTCAATGAAATCCTCGAGCACATCGTCCAGCGGCCCGTGGCAGTGCGTGTGCAGCAGGCATCCTGCCTCGTGAATCCGCCGGCTGATCTGCTTTTCCGGCTCGATGCAGAACTCCCTGAGATCCCTCGCCGAGTGCAGCGGCGGAGTGACGTATTCCTCCCCCAGCATGCCGAACACGGGCCCGACACCCGCCGCCAGTTGCTGGTCCAGCACCTCACAAGTCCGCTCCACAAGCATGTAGATGAGCTTCAAGATGACCTCCCGGTGCTCGATGCTCCAGATCGCGAGCAGTTCGCTGCCGAGCAGATCGGCTACTACGTGTATTGGGTTGACGACACTGCACAGCACCACACCACGGTCCCCGACTCGTTCCTGCATCTCGAAGAAACCGGCCGCATCCACCTCCATCGGCTCATACGGTACTGACAGCACGCACTCGATGTCCTCGAGGCTCCTGACTGGATAGTCCACGCTCAGGCCGGGAAGACCCCTGTTGCTGGTCTTGTGTTGCGAGACCAGGTCTCCGGCGGGTGTGTGCAGCGTGGTAGTGACGATGTTCCAGTCGGTGCCCGGCTCCGTCTGCGCTGAGTAGTGCGCTTCAGCGGTGCCCGAAAGCAGGATTCCTCGCCCCACTCCCCAGCCCAACTGGTAGTCGCCATGCTCGCCAACTATCTCGATAACCGGCTGATACGACGGATGCCTCGTGGCGACCCATTGTTCATCCCATGACCTGACGCCGCGAATCATAATGGGCAGCTCTTCCGGCTCTTCACAGCGATAAGCAGTAAGCAACCGCTCGCGTGATTTCATCCGCTGTCACCTGCTCCGGCTCAATAGCCTGCATCTGTCACTCACATGGTGCGTCCGGTGCTTCTTGCCCACAGACTGCGCGGATTCCTGCACGTGCACATCCGGTAGTCCTGATCTCGTGTCCGTCTCAAGACAGCGCAGCTTGCTGCGGGTCAACATTTTTCAGATTACAGGCAGGTATTCGCGACACTGCATTGAAACACTCCCCGTGATTATTGTTTCTGGGTCCTGGAGCAGAGCCGGTTCATTGAACGGAGATACCTATGCGACAAGTATTGAGTGTGCTGATCGTGGGGCTGCTGTTGACGGTCGGCCATGGTGCGTGGGCTGAATGGGTCAGCATGACGGTGGACAGCGACGGGGATGTGGGGCGGCGCATCTCTCTGGCGCTGGATAGTCAGAACCGACCCCATATCAGCTATGCCGACTGGACGAACAATAGTCTTAAATACGCGGTCGGCAATGGCTCGACATGGGATGTTGAGACCGTGGACAGTGGCGGACTGGTTGGCGACTACAGTTCCGTTGCCATTGGCGCCAACGACCTGGCGCGCATCTCCTACTACGACGAGACCAACACTGCGCTGAAGTACGCCACGTACAACGGCTCAAGCTGGGACATCACGACCCTCGAAAGCGCCGGCAATGTGGGCTGGTACACCTCCCAGGTGATAGACAGCAACGGCTACGCCCGCATCAGCTACACTGACCGGGGCAACAGCAATCTGCGCTACGGCATCTATGACGGCTCCTCATGGAGCAGCGAGCTCGTGGACAGCGACGGCTGGTCGGGCTACTATGACTCCCTGGCGCTGGACAGCAACGAGTATCCACATATCAGCTATCTGGACTATCTCAACGGCGACCTCAAGTATGCCCAGTGGGATGGCAGCGCCTGGGATATTGACACCCTCGACAGCACGGACCGCGTTGGCTTCAACACCTCCCTGGCCCTCGACAGCAACGGCTACGCGCATATCAGTTACCACGATGAGACCCACAGCTGCCTCAAGTACGCCCGCTACGACGGCTCGACCTGGCACACCAGTGTGATAGATGACAGCGCGGCGGTCGGAACGCATACCTCCCTGGCCCTCGATAGCAACGACAATCCCCACATCAGCTACTACGACATCATCAATTGCAACCTCAAGTACATGCGCTACGACGGCTCGACTTGGATTACCGAGACACTCGACGACGGGCCGGACATGGGCAAGTCCACGGGGCTCGCCATAGGCGACAATGACTACGTGCACATCGCCTACCGCAATGCCCAGGACCTCGACCTCGAGTATATGGCCAATCCCGAGCCAGCTACAACGGCACTCTTACTGCTCGGTCTGGCGGGCCTCATCGCGAAGCGCCGCAGCAGCAAGGTCAAGTAGCAACTTCTGATATGCAGAATACACAAAGCCTCCGCCATGATGCCGGAGGCTTTTGTCATACCCAGACCTCAAATTCCCCTTACATTTTCACCCAATGCTCATGTCGGACATCGGCCCTGCTCCTCCTTGTAGTGCTCGGCTAGCTCCCGCAGCCGTCCGTCCGCGTGCGCGAAGAGCATCCTGTAACCCTCGCACAGATACGTGGCACATTCAGTGTGCCCGCAGGCGTAGATACGGTCCTTCGGGCAGCCACCGAAGCACTGTCCCCACCACGGGCAGGTCTGACACTCCGGCCCGGCCTTCCCTTTGGCAAGCGCGAACTCCTCCAGCTTCGCCGAGGCCACCAGCTCCGCCAGCGGTATCTTCATGATGTTGCCGGCATAGTGCTCCGGGTCCACAAAGAAGTCGCAGGCATAGACATCGCCATTGTGCTCGATAACCACATATTCACCGCAGCGCTCCTTGAGCATGCACGAAGGCCCCTCGCCACCGGCGTAGATCTCGACCAGATCATTGAACAGCCGCACATAGGTCTCGGGACATTCGGGGGCCGACCACAGGTCGAATATCTCGCACATGAACTCGCCCCATTGCTGCGGCGTGACGGAGTACTGCGACATCTCCCCGGTCGCGGGGTCGCGCTCCAGACACGGAATGAACTGCAAGAAGTCAATCCCCTGTTCCCGCAGAAACTCCCAGATGAGCCTCGCCTTGTCGGCATTATGCGAGGTGAGCATCGTCAGCGCATTATGATCCACGCCCGCGCGCTGCAATGCCCGCAGGCCGGCAAGTACCTTAGCCAGCGTCGGCCCGCCGCCGAAGTCCACGCGCCACTTGTCATGCACCTCCGGTGGCCCGTCAATGCTGATGCCGACGAGGAACTGATACCGCAGCAGGAAGCGCGCCCATTCGTCATCCAGCAGCGTCCCGTTGGTCTGTAGCGCATTGGCTACGACCTGCCCGGAGCGGCCGTGCTTCATCTGCAGCGCCACGACGAGCCGGAAGAAATCCAATCCCATGAGCGTCGGCTCTCCGCCCTGCCAGGCAAAGGTGGCCTCACGCGGGGACATGGCCAGGTATTGCCGGATCATCTCCTCGGCGACTTGCCGCTTCATCCGGTGCCGCTTCTCACGCGGATACAGCGCCCGTTTGGGCGTGTAGAAGCAGTACTCGCAGGCCAGATTGCAGTCCGGCCCGGCCGGCTTGATCAGCAATGACGATATCGGCTGTGTCCCTGCCATGCCCTCTGTATCACCCGTTCATAGATAGTGCCTGCCGCATTTCGTCGTGGGCGCTACTCGTCGTATATCTCTCCCGCACGCCACTTGCGCCAGGTCGTCTCATACCAGGAGGCATCCTCCGGCAGTGGTCGCACGGGCGTCACCTTTATCTGCGTCTCAGTACGGTTCTCGTTGAAGCGCGCCTCGACGATCTCCTCGCGCATCGCCAGGTTCTCACTGCGGTGCGGCAGGCTTGTTCCGGTCTTCGTCTCGACCAGTCGGTCTCCGCTCCGGTCTATAACCATATATGCGCCGCGACTGCCCCCGCCGCGCGAGATCAGGTCCTCTATCGTTCTCAGCACGATAAGACTCGTCAAGGCCAGGTGCTCATTCTGATAAGCCATCGGCAACTGCTGCGGCCCGCTGAGCCGTTGCTGCTGCTCGGTCAGGCTCCGGTGCAGCTCGGCCATGCCTGCTGCCGCGTCCTCCACATCAGGGAGCCTGCGGATAATGGCTGCTGTTTGATCCATTGTCTGCTGGAGGTCCTGGCGGATCTCATCCGGCGAATCTCCGCGTGTATCCAGGAGCTTCCCCAGATGCCGGAACTCCGCCTCGACCTGACCTGACGCCTGCTTGAGCCATGAGGCCACCTCGGGCTTCTCCGCCCGGTAGCGCGCGGCAATATACTGCGCCGCACGCCGGCCGCCGACCTGACCGGCATTGAGTGCGCTCCCGCCCGGCCGCACACCGTGCGTGCCGGCAACCTCACCCGCCGCACAAAGGTGGCCCACCGTTGTCTCCCACCATTTGTTCACCGTCAGACCGCCGTTGCAGTGCTGGGCGCAGACAGCCACCTCCAGCGGCTCTATCAGGTCAACACCGTGTTCCGCGTAGATGTCTATGGCCGCCGGATTGAGCTGCTGCAGCCGCTCGTAGGGCGTACTGCCGGTAACCCCGGAGCGCTCCAGATACGTACGGGCCTCCTCCGAAAGCTCCGCCGGCGAGAACTCCGCCATGCCCTCACCCGCAACTGGATTGCGCGATAAATCCATGTACACCTTTCGGCCCTGCGCCCACTCCTGATACACCGCAATGTCAACCAGAGAGCTGCCAAAAGCCTGCAGCCGCTCGGCATGGAACGGCCACTGGTAACCCTTCAGAAACGTGTTCGTAGCCACTTGCTCCATCGTCTCATAGTAATCATTCAAAAAGTAGCGGACATCCTCGCCCTTCTCGTCGGTCGAGAAATGGCAGGGCACCACCTGCTGATAGGAGCCCGACAGGTTCCAGCGAAAGCCCGTTGACGCCAGCCCGAACTGGAATTCGGCCATATTGTTCGCCCATGCGCCCACGCCCAGAGCCAATCCGTGACTCCCCACCTGGCCCTTCGGATACACGCTCGTCGCGAACATCTCGCCCGGACCGCCGGTAGCGAGTACGATGTTATTGGCCGCGAACAGCGTCAAGCCATGGTCCTCAGCATCCAGCCGCTCCTTATTCAGCGCCAGCGCACCGATCACCCGCTTCTGCTCACCTTTACCCGTCGTCAGCAGGCGGATGACCTCATAGCCGTCGAAGATCGGTATCTCCCGTGTGCGAACTCGCTTCAGCGAAGTGGCGAACATCTGCATAGAGGTCTTCGGCCCCGCCGAGGTCGCACGCTGCCTCGGATCGTGGTCCGTCTTGTAGCCTACGTACGCGCCATAGCTGTTGAATGGGAACTTGACGCCCTTCTCAACCAGGTGGAAGAACGCCGGCACCGAGCCCAGAGCCTCAACGTACGCCATATCACCATGGCACATTCCCCCCTGAAACAGCGTCTGCGCAAACTCCATCGGCGAGTCGGGCACAGCGCCGAAGACACCCAGCTTGTAGTAGGTCTGCTTGTCAGAGCCGGAGTTATTTGAGGTGCCCGCTCCGAGACGCTCCGTCACCACGGCCACCGACTTCTCCCCCAACGTATGCAGCAGCTCGGCGCAGTTGAGGCCCGCTGCACCGGAGCCGATGACCAGCGTCCCTGCAGCATAGACCGCCACATGCTCCATGCCGGCGATCGCAATATCCTCACGTGGAATCATCTTCGCCCAAACCCTTTCCAGCGTAATACCTCTACAATGAGAACGCCGCCCGCGCAGGCCAAAGCGCTCCGACGGCGAATTATTATGCACGTACACACACCATTAGACCTGCAGGAGAGTGCCCTGATGAGCGTACAACCGACAGCCGACCCTGACCTCGGCAGCCTCCACCTGCTGCCCAACTATGCCGTCCGCGTCGGCGAGTATTTCGACATTACATTAGTCCACACCGTGGGGAAATTCAAGGCCTCCGCCGGAGATCGCTGGCTCTTTGAATGGCGCGAGAGTCTTTGGATCGGTCCGCAGGCTGACAATCCCGAGGGACACACGTATGTCTCGGCAACCGCCACTTCCCCGGCGGAACTGCAGGTCTCCATCACGCCGCGTAATTACAGCGCTTACCTGGATTCCACCACCCGCGCCATCGTTGTCGAGATGACCGCCGGGGAGTTGCAGCCGGGCGACGTGCTCACTCTCACCATCCACAATCCCCGG
>CAZCJS010000079.1:0-15830 GCA_964498775.1 uncultured Armatimonadia bacterium | reverse complement strand
GCTGTAGCGCATCTTAGCGGTAGGGACGAACCTGCTAGTGACGGGGTCGAAGAGGTCACAGTGCGTGAGCGAGGTGACACCGCCGACAAAGCCGCCGGAAATCAGGACGCGCCCATCGTCGAGCAGAGTTGCCGCATGTAGCTCGCGAGGAACCGCCATCTTGCTCTCAATGAAGATGAAGGCGCGGCCATCGAAGAGTTCCGAGGTGCGCGATGTGGAATAAGGTCGGACGAAGCCACCGGCGATGAGTACGGTACCGTTGAGCAGAGGCGTGGCCGTATGAAAGGCACGGGATCTGTGGGGAGCAGGGGCCCGTGAAGAACGACCGGTGAATGGATCGAAGAGCTCGGCGCTGCGGACAAATGCGTCACCAGTGCTCAGGCCGCCGAAGATGAGAACTCTACCATCGTCGAGCAGTGTCGCGGTATGCGCGTATCGGGGCACAAGCATTTGGCCACCGTCAACCCACGCTGGGCTGGCAGCAACTATAGTTAGCACGACGCTCAGGCACCTTTTCGTCTGCGATACTCCTTGCCGTAGGATGTAGTGGACTGGACGCGAACAAGCAGCATTGACAGTTCTCTTTTTCGGCGTCTACTATCTATTGTCCTCTCCAGCGGCGGTTAGTCGTGCATTAGCAGTGCAGGAAACATGCCACAAGCGTGGAAATGACAACGAAGGCGACAATACCAATGGCAATAGCACTGATGCAAGCACGCGAGGAATGCCCGGGCCGAAGTGCAGGAGGAGTGGTGCCATGCGAAGGATCGCTAGCAGGCTGTATTGGTTGATATTGGTCGCCGCAGTGACGATGGGCGCCCCGTGCCTTGCCGAATGGAAGCACTACCCGGCACGCGATGTCATCGAGACAGTAGCGCCAGCGGCGAACTGCCTGCGGGTGGAGGAGGCGCCGGAACTCGACGCCGTGGCCGATGAGCGCGCATGGCAGCAGCTCAAGCCGCAAGTCGCCTGGGTCGAGCCGAGCAATGCCCACAACAGGATCTCGCCCACGCCGCTGCGGACCCGGTTCCTTTACGACGAGCAGAATATCTACGTCTTCTTCGAGGCAGGCGCGCCGCCGGCAGGCACTGTGGCGCCGCCGCAGTCTAAATGGTATGTCCGGCTGATTATTGATCCGCGTCCCGACCATATCAACGTGCCCTGGGTGGAACTCAATGCCGACGGCTCAGCCAGGCTGGACCTGACCACTTTCAACATTCGCTTTCGCGATGAAGACTACAAGACACTTGCCCAGCCGCAGGGAAAGACGGTCATCACCGACGGGTGTCTTCGGGGTGAGTTTGCCATTCCCATCGCCGGTCTGATGGCCGACCCACCGGCGGTTGGCGACGCCTGGGATCTGGATTTCGCGCTGTATACCGGCGGCAGGCGTGCGGCCGTCTGGTGTGCCCACTACGCTTTGCGCGGCAGGTTACGCTTTGTGTCTGCGGCTCCACCGCTGCCTGCATACGGGCTCACCCGACCAGCCCTGCCGATCACCCCGCACCACGGATCGGCTCACGTGAGTGTGGCGGTAGAGAGGCTGGGCGACGGCCCGGCCCCTACGGAAATTGTCGCACTGGGTATGACGGGCTTGAGCAAGGGAGAAGCCATCGTGCGCGGCTTTTCGCAAGACGATGTCGGCAATTCGGCCACCTTCGTTGTGGACATGCCTGCGCCGGGATGGGGAGCCGTCAGGTTGGAATTGCGCCGTGCAGGGCAGACCACTGACGTTCTCATGCTGCCGGTTCAGATCGAGCCACAACTGAAGCGTTTCCTCGACACCGTGGTCGGCTCGTTCGAGTGCCACGTAAGCGCGGACACACCCGCAGTGGGCAAGCCGGTGACCGGCCGGCTCGACTTCGCGCCATTTGAGGAGGATGAGATCGCCCACGTCAGCATCGCTCTCGAGGCTACCGAGACTGTCGACGGGCCGCCGGCGGCGTTGCCGCATCAGAGCATGGAACTAGGGGGAGAGAGTCCCCTTACTGTGCCGTTCGCACTTGCCACGGAAGGTCTGCCATGCGGCTGGTATCGTGTTAGCGGGGACCTGCAAGTGCGAGGTAAGACGTACCACTTCACAAGCCCGCGCGTGAATCTCGCTACGACCCTGGTGACTGAGTATGACGCCATGATAGAGGGCTTCCAGAAGCGCTTTGACGCCCTTACCGGCAAAAAACTGGAGTACGAATTCCAGCGTGACTGTGCCGAGTTCCTTCTCTACATGTTGCGACGCCATGCGCCCGAGGGTGGCAAGTTTGAACCGAGGTCAGTGGACTGGCCGGTACAGCTTGACGGTATGCTCGCCGCCCTTGAGGCGAACCGCGACTACTTCTACGGCAGGTCGGGCCCTCACTTATGCGCCTACCGCTCTCGCGTTGACGGCTCCCTGCAGCCCTATGAGGTGAACTTGCCCAGGGGGTTCGACAAGGCGAGAAAGTGGCCGGTCATACTCGGCTACCACGGCACCTACACGCACTACTACCATGGAGTTGTGGGCTTGACGAAGCTTGGTTACAAGCCACTGGAGGAATGGCCGGTGATCGGTGTCGGCCTCGAAGGTCGCCACCCGATTCAGCAGCTCAGGAGGATGTGCGACGTAGATTTGCTCGAAGTCTATGATCAGCTCGGTGAGCACTTTGGCATGGATGCCGAGCGTGTATCGCTCACCGGTTTCTCGCGCGGCGCGTGGACCTCATGCTATTTCGCAAGCCAATTGCCACACCTCTTCGCCGCCTCCGCGCCCTGCGCACACTTCGGCTATGAGTTCTTCAGTGATGCACCGAACATGCGGCATGTACATTTCTGTCCCTCGCACGCCGTGCATGATGAGCGCTGCGAGATCGGGATCAATCAGACCCTGCTCGGGCTGCTCAAGACGCTCGGCGGGAACGTCACCTACAGGCAGTGTCGCACCGGCCCGCATACGAATGTGACGCAGTATCGGCACCGAGAGTATGTTGAGAACATGATCCTCAGCAAGCGCGAGCGCTACCCACGCGATGTCCAGTTCGTCTGCAGCCGACCGCGCTACGGCCGCGCATACTGGGTCAGCATTGAGCGCCTTATCGAGTACGGCAAGTCGGCAAAGGTCTCGGTGGCAGTGACTGGCGCCAGTACTCTGGAGATAGCGACGGAGAACGTGGGGGCTCTGTCGCTGGATCTCACCGGCGGCCAGGTGCGCAAGGACCAGCCCGTGGAAGTCAGACTCAACGGTAAGACAGACAGGATGTCGTATGCGGACAGGCTGTGGTTGGAGATGGAGCCGGTCGACAATGAGCTGGTCAAGAATGTGGACATCGCCGGGCCTATTGGGGACTGGATGTTTGAGAAATCGCTTATCGTCTATGGTACGCAAGCGGGCGGGGAGGTCGAGACAGCCTGCAAGCAGTTGGCTGAGGAGGTGAGCAAAGGCTACGCTATCGCATCGGAACGCGCGATGGATTTCGTTGCAGATGCGGAGTGCAGCTTTCCGGTCAAGGCTGACGGGGCTGTAAGTGCCGAGGATGTGGCCGACTGCAATTTGGTGCTGATTGGCGGGCCGGGGGCAAACCTGATCAGCAGCAGGATCGCTGAAAAGCTGCCGGTGCGTTTCGCGATGGACGGGTTGCGCGTCGGCGACCTTGAGTTCAGCGGCCCGGGCGCGACGACCGCCTTCATCTACCCGAACCCGGAGAACCGAAAGCGCTATGTCGTTGTAGTCGGCGCCGCGGACCCGTCGCGCAAGCCCACGATCGAGACATGGAGGTTGCGCGACCTGGATTGTGACCTGATGGTTCTGGGGGCGCAAAATGAAGTACGTCTGCCCACGCATCTCTTCTTCGACGCGGAATGGCAACTTCAGCAACAGCCGCCGCTGTGTGAAGTCCCCGTTGGTCTCAACACCGACTGGGATACGGTCGCCATCGAGGCCATGCACAAGTACGGCAAATGTGATGTCGCGATCCGACACCTCTGGCGTAGGAACACGGAGATAACGCCAGGTCCGCTGTATTATTCCGATGTCAAGGCGGCCGTCGGCGCCTATGCTGGGCTGGTCGCGTTCAAGATGACCGGTGCGCAACTGAGGCGCCATTTGCAGAGCTGGATCACGCTATACGGGTCGCCACCGACATTCCGGGGCATGACGCTCGAATGGCATATCGACTCGGCCAATAAGATGGCGCGCATTGACAGCACCAGCCTCAAGCCCACTCAAGACTACTGGACCGTCGGCGGGGAAACGACACTGATGCGGCCCTGTTGGGATGCCGGCGAGGACGTCGAGTACCGGCTTCTCGGGTCGGACACCGCCGATGCCGTGGCTCGCTATCTGCAGGAGGGGAATCTGCCTATCGGCAAGTGAACAACCCGTTGTGGACCTTCGGTCAGCTCATTTGGCTGAGTACTGCAGCTTGGCGCCCTTCGGCATGGTCACACCAACCTGCCCCATGGCAGTAACACGGTATGTGTTGTCACCCACCAGACTGACCCGCACGCTCCGGGGCCAGACCACCTCGTCGCCGACGCCGTAGTCATAGACCGCGAACCAGGAGGCCTTGGGGAACTCCGAGGCTAGTTGCTCTGCGCTGAGGTCGGGATGTTTGGCGAAGTCATTGGACGGGTACTCCTCTCCGTCAACCGGACACTTGACTTTCCATCTGTATGGGAGCGAAGTGTCCTTCACCCACCGATAGAATGCGATCTTGCGATAAACCATTGTTCCTGCTCTGCCGCGGGCGAGGCTAAGAACAGACAGGTCTTCGCTCAACAAAGACAGGTATTCGCCCTCACCTAGTCGAACTGTATATTTGCGTTCTGAGACTTCACTGGCTGCAGCAAGCTGTCGCTGTCGGGAGGAATTGTCATGAGAGTGAAAACAGGCGTTGCACTGTTACTGTTAGCACTAACGGCCTGCACGTGTATCGCGCAACCGGCGGGAAAGCCCGAGCAGGTCATAACTAAGCTGAAGCCGCTGCATCGTGAGACGCCGCTGGTCACTGCAGGTAAGGCCAACGCACTGATCGTGATACCCGAGGGTGACGAATACCGCGCACTGGGCTTGCAGGTGAAAGATGCCATCACCGAGGCGACGGGAGCCGCGCCGGAGATGAAGACCGGTGCCGAGATGGGGGAGAAGGCTCCGGAGCACCACGTCATTCTGCTCGGCAACATGGACAACAATGCCTTCGCTGAGCCGCTGTACTGGCAGAGATACATCGCCTGCGACCTGGACTATCCCGGGCCGGATGGGTATGTCGTCCGGACGGCTTGCGATCCGTGGGGCACAGGGCACAACGTCATCATGCTTGGTGGCAGCGACGCTGCAGGAGTGCAGAAAGCCGTGACGGCCTTTCTGCCCCGCATTACCAGGGGCAAGGACCTGGTGCTGCCGCTGCTGCTGGACATCAAGCTCAACGGTCTGGAGACGGTCACCGAAGAGAAGCTGCAAAAGGAATGGGACTACTACAAGGACAAATACCTGGACGCCAAATCGCTCTGGTACGGTTGCGAGAGGCCGGTCCACCGCCTGGCCTACGATTACTACCTGACGGGGGTAGAAGAATACGCCAAGATCTACAACGAGGTCATCAAGAGCTGGATGGAGGAGTACTACCGCTTCACCCTGGACCGTCAGTTGGTGACACCCAAGTACGACATGCCGGACATGTTTTTGGCTTGGAATCTGGTCGAGGAGAGCCCCTTCATCACTGACGATGTGCGCCTCGAGTTCACCAATCTTTTCTATGACTATGCCATCCGCATGGGGGAAGGCCCACGGGTTCGTGACTGGAAGCCGGGGCGTATGAGACTGACTGGACATGTTCCGTTGTTGTCAGTGGTTTACGGGCACGCCTACTTCACGAAGTACTACCCGGATACCCCCGAGATGGAGCGGCTCGAAAAGGGCATGGAGAACGTGCGCATCGCCATGGCCAGCTACTATCAGACAGACGGCTTTATGAGCGAGACCGGCTATTTGTGCATGCACTCAAGGCTGCTCGCCAACTATGCGCAGTACGAAGGCGACTACACGTGGTTTGAGAACGAGAAAGCCCTTCGCTGGGAGGAATACCACACGCTGGTGACGGACAATGCCGGAACCGCGATGGGTGGGTGGTCACCGACGCATCTGCTGGCAGCACGCTACTACAACGATGGTCGTTGGCTCTGGCTCAGCAATCTACAGCGCCACAGCAGTGACTACACAGCCCAGGTAGTCAATGGTGCTTTCAACGGCAAGCGTTGGTTCGGGAGACCTGACATCGAGCCGGTGCCACCCTTAGACATCACCGGCCTGCGCGTCTTCCACATGGGTAAAGCATGGTATGACGAGCTTGCCACCGTGCGTGGGGAGTTCAGCGTGCCGCAAGAGAAGGCGTTCAACCAGGCCGTGATGCGTGTGGACTTCGACAGATTGAGCCAGTATGCGCGCGTTCCGGGTGTCAACATCGGCTTCCATTACGGCGCTCCGGCAAACGCTTTCATCTCTCTGTATGACAAGGGCCGTAACTGGGTCGTCAACGGACGCTGGGGCATGTCGCTGATGAAGTACTACAACGTGATGCTGGTCATCCGCAACGGCCAGGCCAGCACGAGTATCCCGTACCTGTGTAGCCTCGAGACCGAGGCCGACCTGCCGTCAACCGGCTTTTTCCAGTCACAGATGCCGGACTACAATGGCACCGACTGGATGCGGAGTGTGGTCTGGAACAAGCAGCGCTATTGGCTCGTCTTCGATGCCGTCCGCCCGCAGGAGGATGGCGACTACACCTGTCTCTGTCAGTGGCGAGCCGGCCCGCGTCCTGTTGTCGAGGATGGCAAGGCCGTCTTCGGCGGCGGCAATCCGGCGCTTGTCGTTGAGACTGCCGGTGACCCGACTATCAGCGTCCGTGGCGAAGGTTCCGCTCACGGTACGGTCGACTCACACATGCTCCGTGTCGGGCGCAGTGGAGAGATGGCGGCCGGAGATGAGGCGCCATTCTGCAGTCTGCTCTGGGTCAAAGGTGGTACTGCAGTCATCAGCGAATGGAGACGCTGGCAGTCTTCAGCGAGTACTGCGCTCCTGGATTTCGCGAAGCCTCATGGGGGTAAAGCAGCGCTGAAGCTGGTCAATGTGGGAGACAGTTGGCAGTGTCTGATGCAGAGTCTGCCTGAGATGGAGCCCGGTGCCAAATACCGCGTCACGGCGTGGATACGCACCAATGGCAAGGTGGGCGGCAATATCGAGATCCGCGACCCGAATTCGAAAGCCATGCTCGTCAAGACAGGCACCGGAGCGGAAGAATGGGAAAAAGTGGAGCAGGAGTTTACCATCGCCGCCGAAGGGCAGAGTTGCGAAATCTGGCTAATGCACAGCACATACAAGGCCCTTGGCGGCCTCACCTGGTATGACGACATCGAAGTCGTCAAGGTGGATGAGCCGGACAATAACCTCGTAGCCAACGCCGACTTCGAGACATCCGCTGACGACTGGCGCATCAACTCGGAGTACTCCGTGCGCGGCCTTGCGGACAACTGCGCCATCGTCAGTGACGGTGAGCAGTACTGGCTCGCTGGAGCGGCGGGTGACGCTGAGCCGAAGACATTCACTCCCGCCGAGGGTCTGCGTGTGGCAGCCAGGACTTTCAACATAAGCCCTACATGTTTCGCACTGGCCGGAGGCACTGCACTGCGCTGGGGTGACACGGAGCTGTTTGCGGCCGATAGGCCGGTGACCATCGAATTCGACATGGCCACAGGCAGGGGAGTGGTGGAATCAGAGACAAGCAGCGTCATCAAAGTCATGGGCGAAGAGGTGCGCTTGAGCGCCGGACGCAGCCCGCTCAGCATGGGTTCGAAGACTGTGAGCGACCTGGCCACCGGCGCGGAATTGATTTGGGCTAACGCTCAGAAGCCGGGGGCGGGAGAGGCGACAATACCGTCTGGGAGCGAAATGAAGACGGCCTGGCAATGGCAGGGCGAAACCGGCGACGCCTTCGTCAAGGCGGTGAGAACCGCCGATCTGGATGGCGACGGTAAACCGGAGACGGTCGCGGGCCTGACCGACGGTACGACAGTGGTCATCGGCTCTGACGGCAAGGAGCTCTGCCGCCATAAGGCGGACAAGGCGATCAACGATGTGGCTTGTATTGATCTGGATGGTGACGGCAAACTCGAGATCCTGTCCGCGTGCGACGACTACAAACTCTATGCCACTGATCTCACCGGGCAGGAGGTTTGGTCGTTCAGCAGCGAAGGGCGTGAGATAACCAACAAGCTCGCCGGGCAGTTGGGCATCGGCCGCTATGTCAGTAGTGAGGGTGAGTTTATCAGCCTGAAGATCGCCGACATTGATGGCGACGGCAAACAGGAGATACTGGCTGGCGCTAAATGCTTCAAGCATGGCAATCGGCATGTCTATGGCACGCTGTGGGTGCTCTCCCCGCAAGGCAAGGAGCTATGGCATGTCTTCAACTTCGGCGGGACAGTGGATACCATTGATTGCGCCGACCTCGACGGCGACGGGAAACTGGAGATAGCGATGGGCACCGGCGGCGGCACCTACGGATGCCACGTCTATGTTGTGGACTCGCAGGGCCAGAAAGTTGCCGTCTATGGTGCCGGCTACGGCGAGAAGCGAGCGGCCTTTGCCCGGCTGCGCAAAGAGGGCCCTATGGCTATTGTGCGCCTCGAACACACGAACGGCACCGTATGGGTGAATAACGTCGGCGAGGACACTGCCGCTTGGTGGACCTATCCGAGTTCCGGGCTAACCAGCACGGGTCCGGCAGTAACCGACTTTGACGGCGACGGCATAGAAGAAGTGCTCATCGCAGGAGAGAGCGGAGATGTATACATGCTGGCCGATGCCGCTAAGGACCACCTTGTCTGGCGCCATAATTTGGGTGCGCCGGTGACCTGCCTGCAGGTAGCTGCATTGGGCGGTGCGGAACGCATCATTGCTGGTACGCGAGGCGGCATGGTCGCTGTACTGAATGCGGCAGGGGAGACCGAAGCGTACGCGACGCTGGGGGTGGACATACGCAGCATGGATGTTGCCGGCGATGACAGGCAGGTGGTGGTGGGACTTGAGGACGGCCGCACTGTCGCGCTCAAGTTCTAATACTAGCCCGCCCGGGCACCCATTCCAAACGCGCAGGTCGGGCTTTATGAGGGAACTCCGCCTCCACCCAAATCCACAACCTGTAGGCCGAGCTTTCAGATGTGTAGATTTACGGCAGCCCTAAAGTTGCCAAGTGACACCGCTAGCGTGTCTGCGATGAGGCGTCGGCTCCGGTGCCTTGCTCGGCCTTGCTCTGCTCCTTCGAGTCGAACCAACTGAGGTTCTCGGTCCACCGCTTGTTGCCGAAGCGGCAGCACCAGATGTCGTCTTTGGTTTTCCATTTGCCGTCCGGCCCGGCGGAGCCCAGGTAGTAGCCGGCTTCCTCATCCTCCGTAGTGTAGCTCCAGTACCATAAGCCGTTGTCCCAGTGGTCCTTCCAGGGATCCTGCTTGTCAGGATAGTTTTGGGCAAGCAGCTTGCGGAAGCCGTCGTAGTCAGCGGGATAGACGCTGTCGCGATCGCCTGTGTAGTCACTCCCGTAGGCGTCCAACGTGTCGGCGATTCTACGCAGCTCGATCCCGGCGATGGCGCCCTGGCAGCTATTCAGCAGATCCTTGCCCACCTGGCTGTAGGTCACCAGGAGGTAGGCCCCAACGGCGACCGCAATAAACTGCAGCACCATGCCAGTATTATTTCGGCTCACCTGTCGCTCCCCGGACTATTGACTATGGTCGGCCAGGTGCAGCACCCGCGATAGAGATAGGTGCAACAACGCGCGACTCCCTTTGGCATGGAGCGGGAACACGCGTAGGAAGTCGTCCCGGCCCAGGGCGAGCACTTCGACATGCCCTCGGGCTATGACTGTGGCAGTACGTGGGACTGAGAACAGCAGCGCCAGCTCCCCGACGCAGTCGCCGGGGCCGAGCGTCGCAACGTGTTCTTGTCCCCCGGGCTCTTCTTGAACGACATTAACTTCGCCGGCGCGGATAATGAAGAAGCGGTCACCAGGATCGCCTTGCCGGATGATGACGTCATCACGTCTATAAGATTCTTGTTCAGCCTTGGCCAGAAATGCGGCTACTTGAGCTTCGGCGAGATCGTGGAAGACGGAGATGAAACGGAGGGAGCGGACGCGGCGTACTAGATCCGGCAGTGCAGCAGATGCTCTCGGGTCTATGGTGATTGCAGCCAGGTCGCGCCGGTGCAAACTGATCGTTAACGCAGAGCCAAGCGCAGTGACGGAGAATGGGTAGGTTCCGCGCATGGCCAGGGCTTCGAGACCGAACGAATCACCAGGCGAGAGAAATGCGATACTGTCGCCACGACGTTTGGTGACGGGTGGCCACACCGCCGCGCCACCTTCGAAGAGAACGTGCAGCCAATCGTTCTCCCTGCCATGTACAGCGATGGCCTCGCCATCCTCCCAGCGCCGCAGCCGAGCATGAGAAACGATTTCGGTCAAACTTTCGTCAGGCAAATCGGCGAACGGTAGGCTACCTGCCAGGAGCTCCCGTACGGTCTGACGCTGCAGCGATGGTGATGGGTCGAGCCAATCGTCGAGACCGAACTTACTCATAGCCTCAAGGTGTTTTTCCCAAGGCAGGGACTGGCAGGCTCTGGCAAGCAGTCGTCGAAAGCAGACCGGGCCGAGATTGCGTCTCAGCCGCAATAGCAGGAGTTGGAGAGTGGTCTCGGGTGATAAAGCATACGTGGTCTTCGCGTCGGTCAATTCAGATGTGCCGCCGACACCCTTGCCGCGGCTGCCATTCTCACCCAATTGCCTGCACACTGCGTCTACACCTGGCTGCCCGGCAATGCGCGCGTAAGAGTTGACCAGCACATCCATGATGTGGCGGTCCAGGGACGTTGAGGCCTCGGCGCCTATTTCCACCTCGGTTAACTTGCCCGACCACAATACCCATACCCATTGCACAAGTGCCGCACTCACAACCATGATCACCGTGACGAATGTCACCTCGGTACCTGCAACGGGGAGAGGTGCAAAGGGCGTCACGAAACGCAAAACACCCAGCAGTATCGCGCCTAGTGCGACCAGCAGCCACGCCGGCGCCAGCCAAGTATGACGCTGCAGCACCAGCAGTATCAATGCATAGATCACTGTAAACGCCGTCAACAGCACAACATGAATCGGCCATAGCGACCCACCCATAAGTGCTCCGATGTAGGTAAGTATCAGTATAAAGAGCCCGAGCGAGCCGGAGAATTGCCGCCAGATGTAAGCAATCCATCCAAACACGAAAACGCCGATGAGAAAGACTACGGTCAGCGCGAGCGTATCGAGCGTAGTGGCCGGAAAATGGCCCTTGAGTACCAACACCAGCCAAGCCGGTACGCTTGCGAGGGCCAACGGTATGACGAGCAGGCGCATGCGACCGCCCCGATGCTCGAAAAAAGCCAGCAGGCTGGCCACCCATGTGAGCAATACGCCGAGTGTCCCCAGTGTGATGCTCAGCACAGTGAAGGGGCCCGGTGCATTGGTGCCGAGCCAGTTCAGACCGGCTACGACAGCGGTGACCACGGCCAGGATGGCAACCAACTGCCATCCTGGTTGACCCCAGACCGGATGGGTGACTATCCATCGTCCGAGTGTCGTGAGAACTGCAAGCCCCAGCAGTGTGACTGCTCCGAAGGCTATCGCGGATAGGAGGAGCAGCATCAAGCCTGCTGCTGCGGTCTCCAGCGGAGACATGCCACGGCTAATGTCCACCAGCAGTACGGGGAAGAGTGGAGTAATGAGCAGAGCGATCAGACGCAGGCCGAGGGCGGACCAGAACAACATCACGAGGCTATAGAGGGATGCGGAGCGCTCGGCGTGGTCTACCGGCTGAGATAGCGCGCGCCAAAGCCTGCCTCGGAATAGATGCACTGCCAGCATCCTCAACTCCGGTAGTTTTGTAGCTGACGCCACGGCTCGTGTCAGAGCGCTCTGGGTCCAGGGACATAGGCCCATAAACAGTCTGAGATAGGCCACGGAGCCTGCTGTCAGCAGCGGATTGCGGTAGGACTGTTCGGCTACGAAAAGCGCCGTGAACACCAGAAGCGCACCAACGGCTCCCTCGAAGACGGAAGCGGCCAGATGCAGCCACAGTCGCCTTGGCCATGTCAGCCCATCGCCTTCAGCCGCCTCTACCCAAACACCAGGCAGGCCGACAGTCACGCCGACAAATGCCGTCCCGGTCGGGATGCCGTATGAGCGCTGTACGGCGACGGCAGCGATCGCACCCAACACACTCAGAATTGCATTGACTGCCAGCAAGTAGAGCAGGCCGAAGAAATATGAGTCGGTTACATGGAGGATGTTGATCGGGGCATCGGCGAGCGTGTAGGCCCATAGAATTGCGCCGACGACAGTGAATAGGAGGAGCATGACGATGACGGTGCTGGATGTGAGCGGCCGCCGCAAAAAGGAACTGAGAGCCAGAAATATGTTGCGCAGCAACTCTGATGGTCGCCGATACACGCAGAGGCTTTGGAGAAAGTCGGCGAATCCTTGCCCGCCGAAAATGCCTGCCAGTTGCTCATCGGCCGCAGTCTCCAAAAAGCCGTTCTCGTGCAACTGCGCAACGAATAGCAACAGAGGCTCAACGTCTATTGTCTGCCGGCGATGGCACCACTCAATGGCGGCCTCCTCGATGGTGTGCTCTCCATCGAGCAACGCTAACGCTTCCTGTTCGCACTCGCCGAGGAGGATGCTGCGAGTGGCGGAGCGATGCCGCAGAGACCAGCCATGCTCCACGGCCTCCAGGACATAGCCCGATTTCAGCTTCGGTCGTGTTGCATAGGGCAGATCTGCCACGCGGAGGACTCCCTAACCCACCGTGTTGGAAGCGGTTGTCTCCATGGAACGAATGTGCGCGCCTCGTCCTTCCCATGCGGTTACGCGCATGCTTGAGTTCGCCCTGTGATAGTATCATTCCTTCATGTGACGTCAGGAATAACTTCTCTGCCGCCGGCACGTGGGGCCGCACGAGGTTGTTGTCGGTGGTGATGGTGGCGTTGCGGGGTGTATGTGTCGTGTCCACGCCGATGCGTTGCGGCAACTGCTGGCAGACACGACACAGAACGATACACATCAGATCGCATCAGCAATACGCGGTGGCAATGACACCGGACGGTCGCGCTGGGAGCCAAACCAGCACGAGAGGCGTGGGTGCCCACATGCGAGCAGATGATGTCGCTAATCGGATCCTTATTCCATTCAAGCGTAGGCTGGCTAGCTACATCAGGTCAAGACAGGCGATTGCTTGTTCGTTACGGATGATGAGCTTACCGTGGGCGATCACCGGGGGTGTCCAACTCTTCCCCCCGAGAGGCTTGATGCGGCCAAGTTCCTGGTAATTGTCCGGAGATGCGTTGACCATAACGACGTCACCGCTGCTGTCCGAGACTACGATGATAACCCCATCCACGGCGAGAAGGCCGCCCTTCTTTGAGATGGGCTTGCTCCACATGACCTTGTTGTCTCGCGAATTGAGGCACACCAGCCCGCCCTGATCCCCTGTCCCAAACACATGGCTCTTGTAGAAAACCGGCGTGTTGAAATGGGACACGATAGCCTTGCTTTGCCAGTACATATCGGGGCCTTGTGGCGTTATCTGCAGCAAGGCGCAGCCATGCCCATAGCCGCTGGTGATGAAAATGTAGTCCTTTTGCACAATTGGCATTGCCGCATTGACGCCGTGGTTTGTCTTCCAGGGGAACTGCCATAATGTGTTGCCGTTGTCTGCCCGGACCCCGTACAATTCGTCTCCCGTAAAGGCGACATACTGCTTGACCCCCTGTATCGTTGCGACAACCGGGGTGGCATAGCCGGCCATGCCCGCGCGGCCTCCTGTCCAGATCGTTTCCCCGGTGTCTTTGTTCAGGGCGGCCATCCCGGTAGCGTTACCACCGGGCAGCACGATGAGCTGGTTGCCGTCCACGACCGGCGAGGCTGCATAATTCCACTTCGGACTCTGGCCGTCGAATCTCTGCTTGATATTTACAGACCAAATCTTGTGACCGTTGGCGGCGTTGAGGCAATGCAGCAGACCGAGCCGACTGAGGGTGTAGAGCTTCCCACCAGCATACGTCGGCGTCGCCCGCGCATAGCCGTAGTTGTGCTTGCTAGTATCGGCATAGGCGAAGCGCCAGACCTCCTCGCCGGTCTGCAGATTAAGCGCCCTCACTATGTCCTCACTCCCCGCGTGGTCTATGATGAAGACCTTCCCGTCGGCTACTGACGGACCCGCATAACCCTGATCGCCCAACGGCACCTTCCACAGCACTTCGGGCGGTTTCTGGCTCCAATTCTTATTGATGCCCGTGTCGGGGGCGATGAAGTTTCCGTCAGGCCCCCCAAACTTGGGCCAGTCGGCAGCCCAAATATTCACTACCGATAACATGGCAACCGCGATCAGAACCACATTGATACCACGAGTCATTGATTCACTCCTGTTTTTTCGTTGTCCGACCACGCACATCCGTGCCTCGCACGACTATACGATCTGGCCGCATGGACTGCTATTGCGGCAATAACTCGATCACTTGCCGAAGCAATAGATTGCCCCATCGGAGGTGCCGATTACCATACACCCGCATCCGATAGCGGGAGATGCCATGATGCGTGCGCCGGCGCTGAACTCCCACACGCCCTTGCCGGTTGCAAGATCCACGGAGCGGACCTTCCCATCATCAGCCCCAAAGAAGACGCGATTACCTGCGATGGCGGGCGATGAGTCTACTTCATCACCGGTAGTGAAAATCCAGCGCGTTTGACCTGTCGCACGGTTCAGGCAGAAGACGGTGTGATTGCGTGACGGGAAAACAACGCTGTTGCCCGACACCGCCGCAGAGCCATAGCTGGCTCCACCATTTTTCCTGACCATCGTCTTCCAGAGAATGTGACCGTCGCTGAGACGCACGGACGCGTATTCTCCGTCCATGCTGCCGACAAAAACGGCCCCTGATGCATAGGCCGGCGCTACTGCGAAGTTCCCGCCGACGCTCGCAGATGCCTTTTCTTCGCCATCGTGCAGACCTACCGCACGCACATAGCCGTCACAGCCGGCGATAGCCACTAGGCTCCCGACCACGCATGGTGAGCAGTGAACCTGGGCCCCGGACTTGAAGCTCCAGACCTTCGCGCCGCTAATCGCGTCCAGCTTGTAGAGATAGTTGTCGTAGGAGCCGACGAGGACCGCGCCGCCTGCACGAGTCGCCGAGGAAATAATCTTGTCTCCGGTGGTGAAATGCCACCTGCGCTGTCCAGTTAGCGCATTGACGGCATGAAAGACGCCGCCTTCATCGCCGACAGATACGGTTTCGCCGACGACTAAGGGCGAGGCGCTGATGGCGTCTCCGGCCATGTACTTCCATTTCAGCTTACCGTCGGACAGCCGTAGCGCCAGTAGGGCATTGTTCCTCGTGCCGACATAGACTGTGTCGCCGACAATCGCCGCAGTTGACTCGATCTCAGACCCGGTGTCATATGTCCACAGCAGTCGCGGTCGGTCGGTGAAGGCCCCGGTCGCGCCGCTCATCTGCGGCGAACCACGGTATGAGGCCCAGTTGGTATCCGCCGCACCGGCCGGACTGTACCCGGCACCGCCCAGCACTAACGTTGTTATCGCCAGGATCATGACGCAAGAACGCTGCATAAGTCTTATCCTTACTCCTGCCTGAGAGCTGGAATGAGGCTCCCTCGCAGTACGAAGTGGACTGCGAGAGAACATGTTACTATACCAAATAGTAGTATACCCACGAATATGCCCGTTATAACCACCCAATTCATCTGCGACTGGGC
>CAZCJS010000078.1:0-15934 GCA_964498775.1 uncultured Armatimonadia bacterium | reverse complement strand
CAGGGCCTCCCGGGGCAGAACCCAAAGCGCTCTGGGCGGAGTATCGCCGGGTACAGCAGTTAGCCTCCCAGGTGATGCCGCGAGCGCATGCAACCTTCTGGAACTACAGCGACCACGGGGTCGTACACCTGGAAGGGGTGATCGGCCAAGCTGACATGTTGCTGACGTCTGAAGTTCGCGACTCACTGAATGCGGAGGAGCTATTCATATTGCTTGCGGGTGCTACGTGGCACGATCTGGGCATGGTAACCGAAACACCCTTGGACGAAAATGAGGCGCAGCAGCTCCGTGATGTGCATCAGGAGTCTGGCGCGGAGAAGATACTCAGTGCGCCGAGGTCATACGGTATACCGCCAGAGTTCCGGTCTGCTGTAGCCGCGGTTGTGCGTCACCATCGGCGCTCAGATATAGCGGAAGAGGTACGACAAACATCAGTCGGGACGGCCATTGTCAAACTTCCATTACTCTGCGCGCTGGTACGCGCTGCGGACGAACTTGACATCCTGAAGCGAGCCCCGCAGGTATTGGGTGACATGTTGGAATTGCCGGACGAAAGCGCAGTGCATTTCGCAACCGCCCAGGCTGTAACCGGAGTAGCGGCAGATAGCACCACAGGTGTCGTGCAGATATCTGCCATAGTTGAGACGGAGCAAATGGAGCGTACGCTCCACGACTTGAGGAACAAGATCAATGAGGAACTAAGCGGTCTGGAACCCATCTTCGTGGCGTCTGGCTTGCCGGACTATAGGGCAGCATTGGATCTCGAGAGGGGCGCAGTGGTGTGTCACAAGGTTGTGCGACAATTGTGCAACGGGGCGCAGAGCATTGACGAGTTGGTGGAGGGCACGGGGGAGTCTGAGAGTGATGTGAAGCGCAGCAGAGATAAGCTAACGGGGAATCGGGTATTGGGGATAGAAAGCCGAGAAGACCAACCCGAAATATGGGCCATCCACGAGGACGTTGAGGTCTTCAAGAGGGTCGCAGATGGATTTCTAAATACAGATGAGGCTGTTAAGTTCTTGCAGTCAGAATACGCGCAGGAAATGCTGCGGGGCCGAGTGTTCGATCACCTGCGTGAAGCCTTCTCGGCGTACTATGATGAAGTGGGGGCAGAGATACGCCGCGATGTCCTCTGTGCGTCTCCCACGGCAGTGCGTTTCGCTTTGTTCTCTTCGGAGGTAGCGCGACGGTCCAGCGTTATGTCGCGGCGGGTGCTGTTGGATCAGGCGCTCTTCCTCGGGCTAACGAACGACATCTACCTGCACACCGAGGTATGCGATATCCTGGACGTTTCGAAGGCTCTCCGACACCTTGGGCGAAGCGTATCACAGAGCGCGCCGAACTTTGCACGCCTGGTGGCGCGAGCTTGGTCCTACCGACAAAAGAGCCTCCAGGAAATGCATGACGAGTTCCTACATAGGTATGTGGGCCCACCCGCGCCAGGCGCGGACACGCACTTCCGCTTCACTGCGAAGTGGCCGCGGGAGCCAGAGTTCCTTTCCGCTCCGCACCTGTTGGTAGCTGCGTCAGACGAAGGAGTTCCTCTGGAGATGGCCTCGCCGGAGCTTTCTGACTTCGAGATCGAGGGGTCGAGCATAGAATCAAAGGTAGTGCGTGACGAAACTAGCATGTGGTTGACGATCCGACCGTCGCAGAAGTTGCCCGACCTGCCACGCCAGCGGTGTGCCGTAGATGTCGAATGGGACGAGGCCAGCGGCAGATGCACTATCAAAGTTGATACCGAACGTTCATACGATCAACGACGCTATCCGTTCCGCATGGAATTCACGAACGTTGATAGGAACGCCGGGAGAATAGATTTCTCATTTCTCGAACACGACGGGGCGCTGACGCCCGCGCAAGCTCTTAACTGGATTGCGTTGGAGCCAGTGCTCAGAGGCGCTCGAGGGCCGGTGCGGTTTGAACTAGTGGACGAACAGACTGGTGTTGCGGTGCTGTCAAACGATGCTGAGCCGAAGCAAAGTCCCCCTACGGAGGTGTCTCAGGTGAATGGGATTGTGGCAGGGCTGACGGCTCTAGGGGAGGCTGAGCGTAGACTTGCCACGGAATTGGTGGTGCCTTTGTTACCAACGGCTGAACAGAGCCAAGAGCTGATTGCTTTGTCAGAACAGATAGAAGAGATGACCGATGACGAGCTACGTTCTGCTATCGAGAGCGGACTCGGTGTCGAGAAACCTGAAGTGACCTTGGTTCGGATTATCGCCAGAGATCACGAAGGGCGCACTCTGATAGATGAATGGCCAGCCGTGTTTCCCGGCTTCATTCTCATCTTCAAGCCGACACTGAAAGACCGGGAGGAACAGGCCCGGGTAGAGCGAGAGATCGCCAAGCGTGCGAGTGATGTGGTACTGCGATACAGAGCACAGGAAAGCCCCGCCGAGGTCGTGCGGCAGTTCTTCGCCAGCGTAGACAAAGGAGCGCCGTTCACTCCGTGTGACCGTTCTGACCCGACACCACCGTTACCAACGCACGTGCGATACACCATCAAGGCCGTGGAGGAGAGACAATGGGAACGGGTTCAGGAAATAGTTTGTGAAATCCGGCCGCAGACTGAGGCATGGCGGAGGCTCGATGCTGCATTCGCACACGGTGAAAAGGGAGATGTGGAAGCCGCTGAAGAAGAACTGGTGCAGTGCGTTGTTGACTATCCGCTCCTCGCGCCGGCACACTGTCAACTGGGCATTGACCGCTATGATCTCAAGCAGATTGACGCGGCTGAGAGAGCGCTGCGGAATGCAGTCGAAATACCACACAAGCAAGATGATTGTGGCGACGAATGGGAGTGGCAACAGATTGAGCTGGCGAGGAATCTGGCGCGCCGACATCTGGGCATCATACAACTGCACAGGGGCAATGTTGATGCAGCGCTTGAGGAGTTCAGCCGCGTTGATGCCGGGCGATGGGGCGACTGGTTAGGCGAAACACTCGAGATTATCGAGCGAAGACTAACGGCCAAAGGCATATACGTCGAGGAATGCCAACAAGCAATTGACGCCTTGCGCCAGCTTGCCGAGAAAGCATGAGAGCCCGAGCGGCATTCTCCCCAATGTCGCATGTTGATCCTCTCTTCAATCGCAGATAGGCGACAATGCCGGGTTGAACCTACAATCTGCACCAATGAGGCGTTCGCGGTGCCCGGATAGGGCTGCCAAAGCCTACTGCCTTGCACGAATCTGCCTTCTCACTGTCACGGCCAAGTCGGGAAAAGGCAAACTGTCACGGCCAAGCCCTGCCGCTCGTCGCGGCTAGCAATAAAGCCCGGCGAAGCGGGGGCTCCAGATCAGTTCTGCTGTGCAGTTGGTACTATTGGTTTTCTGCTTTGCGGAGCCTATCTATGATTTTCTTCATCGCCGGGTACGTCGCAATAATAGCAGCGTCGCTCGCCGGGCCCGGCGGTATCGGGGCACGCGGATCACGGTCAATGACGCCCTCTGGTTCAATCACGTAGTCACGCGCCGAAAGCGTTACCTCCTTGCCAGTTACCGCGTCAATCCCCGTGACGATCGAGCCGCCGGCAGGCATGTTCTTGTACACATCGGGTAGGCTCGGAATGCCGCCTCCCAGTGTAGCTGCCACGGTCGCGTAATTGTGGGCGTGTCGCAGATGGTCGGCGCGCACCTCCTGCCAGAAATTCACCGGCAGGTTGTTGGCTCCCAGCTTGGTTCCCCGCACCATCGCTGTGAGCTGGCTGACAAGCTCCCGGTGAGTGTCATAATCACACCGGGGCAATATGTCGCGCTGCTCAATCAGCCGTGCGGCACTGACATCCAGCGTATCAGTGCGTCCCAAGTCCACTTTCCGCTGGTTCCGGTCGCTCCTGATCGGCTCGGTGCCCCTTATCGGCTGAGACGGGTAGTAAGCCAGCCAGGCGCGGCCCGGGTAGGCTGCAACAAACTCCCGCGCCTTTGTGGGGTCATAGGCACCGTCTATCACCGCGCAGCGGACATTGAAGAGGTCCATGAGACGATGAAGGCCATCCCATGTGTTCACGTGCCCGACACTGACGTACTTGTGCCGGTCATCATCCGCGCGCTTCCCGATCATGTAGTGGATCACGGCCCCAGGGTCGGCACCGAGGAAACACGGCCCAGCATCGGCATCTGCGTCACGGTGTTCCCCCATACAGGCGTTGATTATGGCCTCGTCAATGGTCAGTTCGCCGCTCGTGCTCGGCTGCCCCATGACCTGATTGATCCAGATGTGGGGGAATTCCGTCTCTTCGAAGGACTTGGCGATCCGTTCCGCCGACCAGTTAGGCATCAGCGCCCGAGGTATCCGATAGAAGCTCCAGCCCGCGTCCTGCTTCCTACGCACCCAGCGGCCGTGCTGAATGTGATCCTCCCAGGTCAGTTCGTGGCCATGCCGGCAAATGTAGTACGGAACTGCCGCATCAAGCGCGAACGAATCCGGCCACGTGATAGGGTCTTCGCTCCCACAGACTGGACACCGCACCATCCACTCCGCTTGCGTGCTCTGATCCCACAGCGCTGCCAGGCCGAACCCGGGCACCGTCGGTGTACCAAACGCCCGCCGCCAGGCAACCGAACTGTGGGCAATCCGGTCCTGATACAGCGTGAGTGTATCGGGGCGGCTGTAGTCAAGCTCGTCATGCACCACGATATCTGCCGGCTCAGAAAGGGCTTGCTGATTCTCGCTTGCGCCCTTGAAGAAGATGATGGACTGGCCATCACGCCGCATGACGGACTTACGCTCCATATTGTCAATGCCGCCGATTTTTCCCCGTAGATATGGACTGGCTTCGACCGCCGGCTTGAAGCGTGTCTGGCTGAACTCCTTCACTGCGCGATCGGTATGCATTGTGTAGATGATGCGCAGCGGCGTCTCCCACGTGTCGCACAGAGAGAACACCTCCGCTATAGCCATCGTCGTCTTGCCCACCTGGGACTCGCACATGAACCCCTTTTGCGGCGACTGATCGGCGATGATCTGTGGCATGTACGAGTGCGCGTCGAAATCCAGCTGGTGTCCGCGCTCTGTCCGCACATACTCGCGGGCCCACGCGAACGGCTCTGTGCATTTTGGCGCGGCTATTTCCATGGCCGGCCTCAACGCGGTGGCGAGCGCCTCAAAGGCCGCTTTCCGCTTCAACTGCTTGGAGTTCATCTAACACCTCCTCATGTTTGTCGGGCGGCACGTACTTGACGATGATACCGCGAAAGCGGTCAATGATCGCCTGCATCTCGGGCTGGTCGAAACTGATTTGCACCTTGGTGCCTGATGCCATCTCGTGGTGCGCACGCTTCCAGCTTCCGATCTGCTGGAGTGCCTTCGTCATCACCAGTGGCGGTATGGCGCCCGGTGAGAGCAGCGCTTTCATCGCTCTATAGAGACCGTACAGTTCATCCGGCGTGACCTGGATGAGCTCAAACCGTTGTGCGAACTCCTCGAACTCTATCTTCTCATCTTCGCTGAGGTGCTTTGAGTAGAGCCCGTGCTTGAACTCCGGGTGCTCCTGACCTCGCTTACTGTGCCGTGGTGTACAGCCTCCATGCAGCTTGCAACAGCCTTCTCCGACATGATTGGTACCCCATCCCGCAGGTCGTTGGCACGGTGTGCCGGCTCGCGTCTTGGCCCCGCAAACGTTAGTACTCACCTCAATCATCCTTTCGTTCTTAGTGACCAAACTTGCTGATACATCTTGTCTCCCTCGTCCAGGTAGCTCGCACTAGATTACCGCACTGCAGTCAGTAGCGTTGCCTGGGCAGGTTCGCCTGAGATAGTTGAGACAGTTTGAGACAGTTGAGATAGTTTTCTAGCATAACGCCTCATGAGTCGTTTTACTAGGAGCTAATGGCGGTTTTTTACCTTTTTGGCTCATTCCATTGCGACGAGCCCTTGCGGCTGTTAGACTGAAGGCATGAGACAGTTTGCCACCGCCAACTCTCTCAATAGGCCCGAAAATGTGACGATGGGCGAACTATCAAGGTGCAAGTGCGTCGTTTCTAGCTGTCCAACTCTCTCAAACCGATGCCCATCCGCCACGTGCGGCGTTTCTTGTCATCACCGGGTACGTGAGACTGAAATCCGCGCTGCGTGAGCAGTCTGCCGAATGCTGTCTGGCTCTTTGCTTTCTCGTCATTGTCCTTGCACCACGCTACATAGTCGCGGTAGAGTTCACTCGCTGGAACCATTGCGTCAGGCGACACATTGCAGTTCTGATCGACAAACCTGCCGATGACGTCTTCCTCGCTTCGGTAGCTTGCTGTCGCTGCTTTGACCTCCTCGGGTGCTGTCAGGCCTTGGGACTGCCAGGCAAGACAGCCCTCCAATGCCCAGTTCAGTATGCCAGGCAACTCGTCCAGCAGCTTCTGTGACAAGTGCCTATCCTGCTGGTCTTCAGGAATAGCCACATTGAATGGAATCAACCTAATGCGGCGCCATATGCCTTCATCTTGTCCGTAGATGCGGGGCTTACTGTTCGCGGCAAGCCATATTTTGTCGGTGGGATTGTACTCCCAGAAATCCTCTCGCATCCTCCTGGCAGTGCGCCGGTCGCCGCCGGTTAGGCTCTTGACCAAGCTCTCAGCAATGCGACAACCCTCTTCTACCTCGGCGCATGCCACGAAGCGCGCTCCGGCCAGGCGCGCGACGTTGGTCGGATGCGATCGGTTGTATGTGGCGAGCAGCAGATCAGAGTCTGCTTGGCGTCCGTACTGACCCATCAGGGCCAGCTGGGTATTGATAAAGGTCGTCTTGCCGTTCGCGCCGGTGCCGTACAGAAAGAACAGAACATGCTCAGAAACGTCCCCGGTGAGCGAATACCCCGCAGCCCTCTGCAGGAATCTGATCAGGGCGCGGTTGCCGTCCATGACTCGCTCCAAGAACGCTTCCCATTTCGGGCACCTTGCCGTGGCGTCGAACTCCACGGGAGCAAGCATGGTGCAGAGGTCTCTGCGGTCATGCCTACGTAACTGGCCTGTGCGGAGGTCAAGGGTGCCATTCTCGCAGTTGAAGAGCCACGGATTCGCGTCCAGCTCTTCCGACTCGACAGGTACGCCAGGCTCAGACCGCGCCAGGCCAATCATCGCCTGTAAGCGGGTTCTGCTCTCTGATCTCATGGCCCATTTGGCTGCGGCTTCTCGGCGGTTCTCGTCACCAATCTGGGACGCGACCATATACAGATGCTGCACGGTGCGCTTGGCTCGCTGCATAACAGCGGGCTCGTCGTCGGTTCTCCAGCGTTGGCCGTTCCAGACCAGCCACTTGTGCCATTTGTGACAATAGCGGAGATCGTCGCCATACAGTTCTACCATCCAGGCGGCATTGCCCATATCGGTTTGACGCCGTTCACCAGAGGCCGGACCGTACCGCGCTACACTCCGGGCAATTCCCCGCACTTCGCCTTCGGGCAACGGAGGGTCACACCGGTGTTTGTTCTCGCTCAGCAGTGCTGCGTATATCGTCTCTTCGCTCATCCCTCGTCGACGCATCGTTCCTGCCAGAGAGGTGAGTGTTGTATTGCGCATGCCAGATGGGATAATTGCGCCACTGGCGGGAGCTGCGGCGCGCTTCTCCCCGGGGGCGCCAAGCAGCAATTCAGCCAGCCAATCGGGGACCACGGCGAGGTCGGTTTCATCGGGGCTGGATCGGTCGGCCCAGATGTAGCGGCCGCCGTCGGGCCTCACCGTGGGCGGTGCCACTACATAGCTTCCCTCAGCACGAATGTCCACGCCCGCTAGCAAGCCCACTCTTGGGCCCGGGCATGGCTCTGAGCGTGTCCAGTGAAAGTAGTAGTGAGTTCCATTCGGCGTTGTGGCCATAACTGTTGGAGGTAGTTGTCGTCCCCGAACGCTTGCCGCCCCGTCCTCGCCATCGATGTCGAGCACCAACAGTCCAGCGCTCACTTTGCCGCACACGACAGCGACGCCGGGCCATTGCCAGCCGTCCACTTCCTCCAGCCTCGGAAGACGTGTCTGAAACTCTCTCCAGGTCGTCAGGGCCGGCGTTTTCCCCCTGACCGGGATCGGGCACCAGCCTTGCTGCAGGTATGCCTGAGCCGCAGCTCTTCCCTCTGGCGTCCGTGGAGCCGCGGTCCTTATGGCTTTCGTTGTTGTCACGTTATCACTCCGCTTTCGCAGCCGGCAGGGCAGAGCGGAGTGGAACTGCCCTGGCCGGCTGCGGTGGTCCATTGCAGACGCCGCTCCCGGTTATCATCGGGCTCTGCGTGCTGTCCGGGCTCATCACTGTCAGGTGCCCCAACGCGTTGCCGCGCAGTGGCAGGTGCGAAATCAAGCCGTTCCACGGCTTCCCTCTTGCTGCCGTCGGTGGTATGCAGGTAGATACTGGTCGTGGCAATGCTGGCATGTCCCAGCAGTTCCGAGATGGTCGCGACGTCGACGCCGGCTCGAACGAGAAAGCTCGCGAAAGCATGACGCAGCGAATGCGGGGTTATCCCCGCGTTTGTCAGTCCTGCCCGAGCCAAAACGCGACGGAAAAGCCGGTAAAGCGTGTTGATGCCCATCGGGCCGCCAACTGTGTTAACTATGAGAGAAAGGCCATCCGTGTCACGCTGCGCCAGATAGTGGCGCAGTACGCTGCGAAGTGCTGGTGACACGGGCAGCACTCGCTCCTTGCGCCCCTTGCCGCGTATGAGCAGTTGACTCAAGTCGGCCGCAACGTCGCCCACTAGGAGCCCCAGGACCTCAGACCGCCGCAGCCCGGCCAGCAGCATCAGACTGATAGCACACTCCTCTGTGGGGCTCTCGCACGCTTCCAGCAGCCGTTGGCATTGTTCTGCAGTCGGCGCCCGGGGGATGGTGCGCGTCAACTTGGGTGCCTCTATACCGGTGACTGGATTGCGGTCAATAATCTCCATGTCGACCAGATGTTTGAAGAATGAAGATAGAGCGTACAGCGCACGCCTGATCGAAGCCGGAGATAGGCCGCCGAGTGACGTGGTGAAGGCGTAGACATCACCTCGGGTTACATCAGAGGCGTTTCTCGGACGTCCTTGTTGCTCCAGGAATTTGATGAAGCTCTGACAATCCCTCGAATACGCTTCCACCGTCAGCGGCGAATAGTGCTTGTAATCGCTCATGTGCTGGAGGAAGCCCTGGAGCATTGACCCAATATCAGCTTGTGCGAGGTCCATGCTGCCGCCTGTAACTACATTGTGGGATGGGCGCCCAGACGTATCAGGTTCTTGTCGGGCGGCCCTCAAGGCTGTAACCTGCTCGTCTGCTTTGCTGCAGTTCATTATTGTCATCCCGCCACCTGTACTTGGTCATTGCCATTGAGAATGCAAAAACCGGGACTGAGCAACTGCGCGGATTACTCCGCCATCTGCTCCGAGTCCCGGCTTCACTTACTCGGACCGCCTGCTGGCGGTCCTTTCGCTAACTTGGGATGCTTACTAGCACAGCGTGAGGCCCTGCTTACGCGTGACCTTCAATATGTAGGATCGCTCTCTACCGTCTGCGGTCACTCCAGTGAAGTGGATGACTCGCTCAGGGGTTAGGTCAATGACGACACGAGTCGTGCGCTTGCCTATACGAGTTACGCCATTGCTTCTGTTCATGGCCGGATTCCGAACTTGCTCCCTCATCTTCACCTGCGTTTCCTTTTGGCCTGTGCCATGGAGTACGTAACTTTTGGTTACGTTCCCACTCTATATTATGATGCGGCGCGATGCAATATGTCGGGAAATAAAGCGGAGCTGTTCGACATGTCGGGAAAACAAAAATCTATTCATCGACAGGGGGAGGCTCGTCTTCGCGCTTCTTCTCGTGCTCTCTTAGGTAGTCATAGACCGTGGAACGCGGCATATCGAGCCGTTTTGCGATCTGGCGTTTTGGCAGGTGCTTCTCATAGTGCATCTTAGCCACTTCACGGACCAAGTACCGTGGCCGCCCCTGGGGTCTGCCACGTGTCTCTGTTGGTGGCAGTTCTTTTCTCTGTCTGGCCTGGTCGATGACTTTGGCGCGGGCCGCCCAACTGTCAGTAATCTCAGTCAAGAGGGGAATGTGCAAGTAGCTGTCCATTACCATCTCAAAGGCCCGCTTGTCGTCGCCTGCTCGATAGAAGGGAATTGCAGGGTACTCTGGGAAGGGAAACTCTCCCGGTGCCTCCTGATTCGATCCAATAATCACGGGGCGAATGACCCACTGAGGCTGCCAGAAGTGCACTGCTGCTGGATCTCCCCGTACCATCATTTCTCCCGCATCAAGCTCTGCTTCAAGATGTTCCTTCGACAATTTGGATAGCATGAAGATTGCTTTGCTGATGTCCTGTCGCCACCACCGATTTGAGGACAGTTCGTTACCAAGAGCCAAAACCGCACCTTCCTCCGGGCCAGATTCAAAAAATGCATCCCTGTTGAAGATCCCTATTCCCTGCTCTGGAAGGAATTCTGTGTCCTTGGGCAGCTGAACATCTTCGAGGCCGCTCCGATGTACCCACAGAACTGGTGACAACATCCCTCTTCTATCCAGTTCGGCTAGGTACAAGTCCGAAAGGTGGGACGGCCACAGATCTACTATCATCTCTATTGTATCGGGACGACCCCCGTAGTACTTGGCTATGGTCGGCCACGTCTTGGCGACCGCGGATTCGGGGATCGGCGTCAGGACCAGCTGGTGAGTGTCGGGCAGAAGCGCGCTCGTCAAACCGATCTTACGAGCAGCCGAGTGCATCGCGGTCTCCAGATCTCCCGCGCCCCAAATCACCGCGAATATGTCCATGAGTTCATGCGGGGTGTCCTCGTTTTCCATCTGCAATCATCTCTCCTCTCGACGCGCATGCGAGCAAAGCGGCAAGCGCGTAGGTCGCGGCCAGAGCTCAGCAAGCCTAATCGTCGTGCGGGGGATCACCTTCGCCTCGCATCTCACTGTACTCCGTAAGGTAGTCATACACTGTAGACCGCGGCATACCGAGCCGTTTTGCGATCTGGTATATGGGCAACTCGCCCTGATCACGCATCCTAGCCACTTCACGGACCAAGTACCGTGGCCGTCCCTTGGGTCTGCCCCGTGTCTCTGTTGGTGGCAGTTCTTTTCTTTGTCTGGCCTTCTCGATGAGTTTGGCGTTGGCCGCCCAGGTGTCAGTTATCTCCCCTAACAGTGGGATGTGCAAGAAACTGTTTATAATCATCTCAAAGGCCCGCTTGTCGTCGCCATCACGATAGAACGGAATAGCGTCGTACTCTAGGAATGGGAACTTCCCCACTCGCTCCTGCGATTGCCCAATGGTTATTGGCCGGATGACCCATTCCCATTCCCACAAGTGCGCTGTCGCCGGCCCTCCCCGCACTGTCCTTTCTCCCGAATCAAGCTCTGCTTGAAGCTCATCCGGCGACCATTTGGACATCATGATAATGGCCTTGAGGACATCTGTCTGCCAGTACCGGTTTGCTATCAACTCACTCCCCAGTCCCCACCAGACGCTCTCCTTGGGTCGAAACTCCTCTAATGGGTCCACAGGAAAGAGGGCAATTCGTGAATGCTTGATAATGTCTTCTACTGCCTCGCCCAGTTCAATGTCCTCAAGGGCACTACGGCGGACCCAAACCGCAGGAGAGAGCATGCCTCGACAGTCAAGCTCCTCTAAAGTCACTTCTGACAGGTTGTCACCGGCTGGGTTCACACGTACTATTATCTTCTCTGGGTGCCCAAGGTAGTCTTCGTAGTCTTCAGCAATGGTGGGAAAGGTCTCCTCGAGAAGAGATCGCGGGATCCAGACCACATGTGAGGCCACATTCTGAGCAAGCGGCAGGTGTTCGAAGCCGAGGTCGGCTACAGCATCGCGAATCATGAATTTACATTTCCACATTCCCCTAACGACATTGAACAGATCCACGAGTCCGTGTGGCTTTGGGGTAGCGCCCAGTACCATGTGTCCCGACCTCCTCACTGCGCCCCATGCTGGTGCAGTGCACGGGGCGAAAGCTACGTAGCCAGGGGATGGCATCCCACCGCGTTTCGTAGTTGACCTTCGTTAACGTGCAAATAGACAGCTGTCGTGTCCAGCCGTGAATGGCCGAGGATGCGCTGGATCTCGACCAGGCTGCACTCACCGCTTTGCAGGAGTAGCGTCGCCAGCGAATGGCGGAGTGTGTGCAGGCTCACGCCCTCCCGCTCGATACCGCTGCGTTGCAGTATCGTCTTCCAGATACGTTGCATACGCGACGGATATATCCTGTTCCCGTGTGTGGTGGTGAACAGGTAGCTATGGCTATTGTGGTTCGGGCGCAGCTCCATCCAGTCCCGCAGTGCTTCTACTACCTCATCCACTAGAGGGATGACGCGCATCTTGGCACCTTTTCCCCAGACGGTGACTGATCGCTCGCTCAATGACACGTCACCCAACTGCAGGTTGATCAGTTCGCCCCTGCGCATCCCTGTGAAGATCAGCGTCGCCATCATCGCGTGGTTACGGAACCCGCAAAGCACCGAACGGCTCTGCCCAGCTGCCGCTAGCAGCTTGCGCAGGTCGTCAGCGCCAAGGTACTTCGGCAGTCGCCTCTCACGCTTGGGGACAGACACCTTGGCGACCGGGTCATGGTCTACGTAGCCGCACTCGAGGAGATACCTCCAGAAGCTGCGAAGCGCATGCAGATGCCGGCCGACGGTGGCATTCTGCAGGCCGCGGTGGTGCATCTCGACGACCCATTTCCTGACAAGGGGAGTGGTTACCTTCTCTGGGGCCAGTGTCATATCTTGCTGCTGGAGGAAGTCAAGAAACTGCCACAAGTCGTAACTATACGAGCTTGCGGTGAGTGGCGAATAGCCGAGTTCTGCTTCGAGGTAGACGGCAAAATCCTGGGTGAGTGTCTTCATAACCATGGGAGTTATGCACACATCCTTTGTGTGTGCTGCCCGCTATGAAGACCACAACATGCGCTCAGGACTTCGTTTTCTTTGGCAAGTCCGTGGCCGAATGTGAAGTAAGTCTAGTAACGGAGCTTATGTTGCGCTCCAAAGGGCTGATTCTGTCACATTTGGCCGTTTTTCGCTCTGGAGAGTGGGTCTATAAGCCGAATTCTGTGCCGCCCGCAGGGGGTGGCGGTCACCATTTCTCTAGGACGCATGTCACCATGCACCTCGTGCGGTCTACCCGGGGATCTCAGGCGGGCCACCTGTTCGCTTACGCGAGCGTCCCCCTATGTGACCTTGCTCCAGGCGGGGTTTGGCCGGCCGGCGCGTCACCACGCCGCCGGTGCGCTCTTACCGCACCATTTCACCCTTACCGCGATACAACCCGCGGCGGTGTAGTTTCTGTGCCACTTTCCGTAGGGTTGCCCCTCTTGGGTGTTACCCAACGCCTTTGCCCTGTGGAGTTCGGACTTTCCTCGGCATGAGCAGCCCCTACGGCTGCTTCATCCCGCGATGACCCGACCCACTCTCCAATACCATTATACCCGATTATTATACGCTTGTCACTGCGCTTGCCCCAATACTGTTCACTTAGCATGTAATCTATCTTATACTCTTCTGTGGGGGATCGATCAATTCGACATGGATGAGGAATGGCCTCATGGCTGGTACGAGTGCAGAACTGCCTGGCGGGGCGCGCATTACAGATTACATCAGTCTCGGTGTTGTGGCAAAGACGTTCCCTCGTCAAAGGGTGGATGCGGTGTTGGAGGAAACAGGCAAGACGAGTCAGCGGCAGCGGGATCTGCCCGCCTATGTAATGGTCTATTACGTCATCGCTCTGGCCCTCTACACGGGAGTTTCGTATCGCGAGGTACTGCGCTGTCTGTTGGAAGGCGTGGAGTGGTTGATGGGCCCGGACGTGGCGGTGAAAGTAGCAGGGAAATCCGGGATCTCCCAGGCCAGGACGCGGCTTGGCAGTGAGCCGTTGCAGCGGCTCCATGATCGGCTCGTGGAGCCAGTGGCACTGAAGAAGACCAAGGGCGCGTGGTATCGGAAGTGGCATCTGGTGAGCTTGGATGGCAGCACCATGGCGGTCGCCGATACGCAGGGCAACGGGCGGACCTTTGAGCGACCGGGGCAGAGCCGGGGCAAGTCGGCTCATCCGCATTTGCGCTTCGTGTCGCTGGTAGAAAACGGGACGCACGTGCTGTTCGGGACGCGCATGGATGCCTACCGGATGGGGGAGGTGACGCTGGCCAGAGAGGTGGTCAAGAGTCTGCGTAAGGGAATGCTGTGCCTGGCTGACCGCAATTTCTTCGGCTTCGAGTTGTGGCAGCACGCGCAGGCGAACGGCGCTCAACTGTTGTGGCGAGTGAAGAAGAATCTGGTATTACCCTGTGTGCGGCGATTGCCGGACGGGTCGTACCTGAGCAAGCTCTACCCTTCGCTGCGCGATCGGCGCCATGACACTAATGGAGTGGAGGTGCGGGTGGTGGAGTACACGCTGGAGGGCGTTGCGAAGGCGGAGCCGATCTACCGGCTCATCACGACGATTCTGGACCCGCGCAAAGCGCCCGCTCGGGAGCTGGCTATGCTGTATCATGAGCGCTGGGAAATCGAGACTGCTTTCGATGAATTGAAAACCCATTTGCGTGGCTCCGGAATTGTCTTGCGCAGCAAGACGCCGCCCCTGGTACGCCAGGAATTCTATGGAATGATGATGGCTCACTTCGCCATATGCGGCCTCATGCACGAAGCCGCGCTGAGTGTGGACGAGGACCCGGATCGGCTTTCGTTCACTCATGCCGTGCGCGTCGTCCGGCGAAAACTGCCCCGGTTCGTCGCCCTTTCCCCCTCAGCAGCGGAGAGGCTTTCATAAGATGGTGCTGGCTGAGTTGCTAGAAGCTCCGGTGGTATCCAGCCGTGGTCGCCACAACCCACGAGCCGTGAAAAGGAGTGTCGGCAAATATCCGATACGCGCACGAAGTACAATGAAACCATCACGGATAGACTTCACCACCTGCGTGAAATTGCTTAAGTGAACAGTATTGTATCTAGCCCGCATCATTCATGAGCGTGTGGGGCGAGGGGATTTGGGGTGCGAGTGCGGGCAACAAGGATACCAGAACGTGGCTGTCGCAGCCTGAAAGGCCGATCAACCCCAATCTGTAGTTCCATGCCGACGCAGAAGCACCCAAAATCCACTCCGCAGGCACACTGATCCCCGCAAGCTCATTTTCGGTTGCCAAACACCCTGTTTTTCAGCAGCTACCCTCAGGTCGCCGCCGCCCGCATGCGTCGTAACAGCAGAACCCAGAGGTCGCGAACCGGACAATGCGAAGCAAAGCTCAACCGCACCCGCCGGCACGTCTCCTTCACTAACACCCCCAGCTTCAAAAGACTCCGCAGCAACGTCCCCACCTGTGCGTTTGCCAACCGCGTTCCCGCAAGCAGCTTGCGCAGGAAACTCAGCAATACAAATGCCTTCGCATGAAGCAGCACACGGTACTATTTGGCTACGAACCGATGACAACTCGTGCGGTCCATCTGCAGGTCATTGTTCAACTCCTTGATCCGGTTCTCCATTTCGCCGCGCTGCGCATACAAAGCATACAGCGCGTCCGCATCGCCGCTCGCCAGGCTCGTGACCACAAAGCGCGGATTGTCGCCTTGCTCCATCACCTCGGCTTTCAGCAGCACCCGCCGTCGGAGCAGATATCACCACCGTCGAAGTCGTCGACAATCTGCTTGCGATGAAGGAGTCCGAAGCTGAGCTGCGAATTACACTGTATCATTTGCGCGGAGACCTCCGGAATAAGGGTTAACAGCTTATGTAGTCTATTTTCGCGTCTCTCCACAATTCCTTCCTTTTTTGTTCATGAATTATTTGGGCTAGTGTCCTGTCCCAGAGATAGCTTCAAATAGTGCAAATAGCTCACCAAACGGGTGGCTCGGCCTGACCTGCGCTCCGCGCAGGTGAGCTGGGAGGCCGCGTAGCGGCCTCCCAGCTTCCACTGTAGTTATACAGATTTTGCTCAGAGGCATCCAGCGACCTTGAAGGCCGCCTCATAGTCATTGGT
>CAZCJS010000077.1:0-15963 GCA_964498775.1 uncultured Armatimonadia bacterium | reverse complement strand
ATACTAGCCTCCTGTTGTGTGTACTCATCACTCTGCCAACTCGTCGTAGCATCTAGCTCTTGTTAGCTGATGCTACGACTTCAGAATATACCTCCGCGCATACCAGCTCCAGGCAACGGCCATCACTGCGCATCAATTCTTCTTAGTGATCTTCACGTGCCCATCGGCATAGAGCACAACGGGGCCGAGCGCGTGCCAGTCGGGGCTGTAATCGCCGGCCAGTATCGCCTTGGAAGGCTCAAGCCCCCAGGGAGCGTCCAACGGCTGAATCGGCATCGGGATGTCAGCATCCAGCGAACCATAGCCGTAATCGTAACTGGTCCCCTGGATCTCCCACATCTTGTCACGGTCACTGGGGCAGCGGAAAATCTGCGAGTTCTTGGTGTATGGTTGGAGTACGTGCATGATGCCGGGCGGTCCCTGGTACTCGAGGGGATCTCCCCCCGAAGGCACAGGCGGCGACGCGGGATACTCATTAGCCAGAGGCAACACCCCGTCATAGTCGTCCGCGTACATGATCAGAGCCAGCCCGATCTGTTTCAGGTTCGATGTGCAGGTGGTCTGTCGCGCTTTTTCCCTCGCCCGAGCGAACACAGGGAAGAGCATTGAAGCCAGCACTGACATGATGGCTATCACCACCAACAACTCTACGAGTGTGAATCCCGAGCCGCTTATTTTTCTCATCTTAGGTCCTTTCTTCATTGAAGACGAATACGTGCGCGGCGACTCTACTGCTGAGCCATCTGCCCCATGGCGCGCAGGAGTGGTTTCAGTTCCTTGCGCTGCTCCGGGGTGAGTTTGGCGCTGTACTGGGTCATACGGCCAAACCTACGGTTCATCCGTGACTTCATCCTCGCGACGCGCTCCGGCGGAGCATCCTGCAGCCGTTGGCTCATGCGCGTCATCCCTTCGACCATACGGTTAATCCGTTCCGCCCGATCGGCCGGCGTCATCGCCCAGAGCTGAGCCATACCTCGCTGGAAGCGCTGCTCGGTTCGTTGCTCCACCTCTTCTTCACTTAACTGCCGTCGTTCACTGATAATGTAGAAAGGACGCCAGGTTGCCTCGATGTTGCCGGCGAACTGGTCGAGAACTTCATTGATCGGCGCTTCCTCGGCGAGTACCGTAATCGAGCCTTCGGTGATTCCCGGCGCGATCAAAATCCGACCCGCGGCACCGAAGAAACGGCCCAGTGCCTCTGCGAGTGGCATGTCGTCAAGGTCCAGGGAAATGGAACTGTCGTTACCCCGGCGCATGAATCCACGGAGCGGATCATCGAAGGCCATCCGGTTACGTGGGCCTCCCTGATCGCCCTGTGCGTTAGGCGCACCGTCGGCTCCTCGGTTTTGGCGAGGGGGCCGCTGCTGCTCCTGACCCGCCTGTTGCTGATCCGCCTGCTCTGGAGTCTGAGCATCTGCACCCGGAGGGTTCTGGCCCGGTGGGCCCATTCTCTGGCCACCGCCCTGTCCTCTGCCGCCGAATCCAGCACCCATCAGTTCGCGGCGTTCATCTTCAGACAGGGACTGGAGGTATTGCGTCCACTGCTCTCTGACCTCTTCCATCATCGAAATCAACTGCGCGGTCTGGTACTCCTGTGGCGAGGCGGATGTCTCGAGGATGTAGCCGCGCACCCACGAACCCTCGAAACTCTCCGCGAGCGCGGTCACGGCAGGCTCCACAAGGGCGGCCTCCAACTTCAGTGTAACGGTGCCCTTAGTCTCCTCGGTAACGTAGATCTGAGTCTTCGCTTGTGCCGCAATCTGTGCAGCGACCTCGCCAATACCCGTATCTGTGACATCCAGCGTTACGGTAGGCGCCTCTCCGTTCTCATCCGCAAACGCGAATGGCTGCACCACCAACAGCATGGCAACAACAACGACAAGCAGCTGTGACACCATTTTGGGCCTGGACATTCTGCCTCACTCCTTGAAGTCGTTTGTACGTGCTGAGCGCTCCAAACGCAGCTTGCATTCGTCACAGGCACCATGACCATTCCCAGATGCTATGGCTATCCCGGCAACGCACACGCTGTAAGAATAATGACGTGCACAGGCAGGGGGATATTCCCACTATGTGGAAACTATTCTCTGTGGTTTGGCGGCTACGTACTCGCCACTGCCGGCCGGTGTATCAGCAGCCGTTTCGCAGATGCCGCATGCAAACCGCGCTGGGATCGCGCTACCGGCGAATCGAGGCACGGCAGGTGACACACCGTAGGAGGAATACGGGTTTGGGTACAGCTTCCGGGAAAACGAGGCAGGCCGCAGTTAGATCATCTCGTCGCGTCAGTATTCCCCTACGCGTCACGATCCTGACCGCACTGGTAACTCTGCTGGTGCTGACAGTCTCCGTCATTCTCTGGCACACCTACCGCAGGAATGCGGCATCTCTCCTGGCACTCTCTGAGACGATGATGGAGCAGGTGGCGCAAGTGGTCCTCGTCAAGACTGAGGCCCATCTGCATCCGGCGAATCTGCTGGTCAAAACAGCCGCGCAGGCGGTGGTGGATGATCGGGCGCGTCTCGTAAGCAAAGACCGCATCGAGGCCCTGGCGTTGGAGATAATGGCGTGTCAAAGCTGGATCGCCATGTGCGATTTCGGTGACGAGCAAGGCAACTTTCTCCTGGTCAAACGGATGGACGACGGCACCCTTGCTACGAAGACGATTGATAGGAACACCGAGCCGGCAACAGAGACCTGGGAGTATAGAGACCTAAACGGCCACACAATCCGCGTTGAGCGGTCCACCGACGTGGAGTATGACCCGCGCACGCGACCTTGGTACATAGGAGCGCGAGAGACAGGAGGCCTTTACTGGACTGACTTGTACATCTTCTTCACCGGTGGGAGGCCCGGGATTACCGTAGCCCATCCGCTCACTGCCGAGGACGGCACGTTCATCGGGGTCGTCAGTCTGGACGTCGAACTCGCCGAGCTGTCCAAGTTTCTGGCATTGCTGCGTGTCAATGGTGAGGGAGTGGCCCTGATTACTGATGCGGCCGGCGGAGTGGTCGCCCACCCCGAACTGACCCGGTTGATGGAGCGACAAGCAGGAGATTTCCAGCCGCCCGCTATGGACGAACTCGGAGACGAGGCGCTCGCGGTCGCCTTCGATAAGCATAAGCAGACGGGCAGCAATCGCTTCGTGGTCGAGACCAATGCGAAGCGTTACATCGTCTCCTTCACACCTTTGCCGGCATCGTTCCACGCGGACTGGAAAATTGTGGTTCTGGTGCCTGAAGCCGTTTTCCTGGGGACCGCGAAGGCTGCCGGGCGCGAGGCGGCGCTCATTTCACTGGCCGTTCTACTTGTCGCCCTTATCGTTGCCTTCATGCTATCGCGCAGCATTTCGCGCCCAATGGGCGAGCTCACTGAGGAAGCAGGTAAGATAGCGCGTCTGGATCTCGCAGGTGACACGCCTACCGGCTCATTTATCAAAGAGGTAGCAATGATGGCGGAGGCGATGTCAGCGATGAAGGCCGGCCTGCGAGCCTTTGGCCGATATGTCCCCGCTGCCCTGGTCCGGCGCCTCATCGAGACCGGCGAGGAGGCCCGCGTCGGCGGCCAGACCAGGGAATTGACGCTGATGTTCACCGATATCCGCGGCTTCACCACTATCTCGGAGCATATGCGCCCCGAAGACCTTCTCGTTCACCTCTCTGAGCACCTCGACGCACTCAGCAAGATCATCGCCAGTGAGGACGGGACCATTGACAAGTACACTGGGGACGGAATCATGGCTTTCTGGGGTGCGCCGCAGTGGCGTCCCGACCATGCGCTGCTCGCATGTCGCGCGGCGCTTCTCTGCCGCCGCAAGGCCCGCGAACTCAACGCAGAATGGGCCAAGGACTCCAAGCCCGCCCTCCACATCCGCATCGGCATCCACACCGGAGAGACCGTCGTCGGCAACATCGGCTCCACTGAGCGCCTCAACTACTCCGCACTCGGGGACAGCGTCAATGTCGCCAGCCGTCTCGAGGGACTCAACAAGACCTACGGCACCGGCATCATCGTCAGCCAGGCCACCTATGACGCCACCTCCCACCAACTCCTCTACCGCCCGCTCGACGTCGTCACAGTCAGAGGCAGGCACGAGGGGCTGGCGGTCTATGAGCTCATGGATGAGCAGGACTATGCATCTCCCGGCGAGGCACGAGCCGCCGCTGACCAATTCACTCAGGCGTTCCGTGCCTACATCGGCGAGGACTGGGTGCAAGCCGGCCACCTCCTCGAGCGCTTCCTCGAGCAGTATCCTGACGATGTCGCGGCCCGGGTCCTGCTCGACAGATGCGCGCAGGCAACCTGACCGCTGATCCTCACCATCACTCGCATGTCCTTCTCTCCCCCGCTCCCATGCCCTGTGCCCAGCGCCGGAGAGGGCCACGCGCGTGAGGCGCCGTTTGCCGGTGCCGTGAATGCAGCTCCGCAATCATCGCTTTCGCCAGTCAGGACAATGAATGACTCCAGCGCATCGCAAACGCCTCTTGGCCGGCAGTTATCTGGGCAAGGTCGCTCTCGGCACCCAGGTCAACACTCTCGCCGTATGCCTGGTCCCTATCGCCCGCAGCTTCGGGAATTTCTCGCAGGCCCAGATGGGCCTCATCGCCAGCGTCACCTTTACCGGCATCGTCACCGGCATTGTCATCGCCGGCCCCCTGGCGGATCGCCATGGCATGAGGCCCTTCATCATCCTCGGCACGCTGCTGGTGACCGTCGGGCAGGTCGCAATGGCAATGGCACCGACCTACGCTCTCCTGCTCGTTGCCGCGGCCATTGGCGGCGTGGGCGCCGGCGTTCTCGACGCGCTCTTCAGCCCACTGGTCTGTAACATCTCTGCCGGTCACCGTACCGCCGCTCTCAACCTCCTCCATGCCTTCTACTCGATCGGAGCGGTCGCTACAGCCGCCGGCGCCAGTTGGATGCTCGGCTCCGGCCTTTCCTGGCGACTCATCTTCCCCGTCATGACACTCCCGGCGCTGGTCTGTGCCGGCCTCTTCATGACCACGTCCCTGGCGGAGGCGGACACCAAGCCAGCCGAGCGCCGGCGCCTCGCTTGGCTTCTACGCCGCCCGCTCTTCGTCATCCTGCTGGCCGCCATGCTGCTAATCGGCGCCAAGGAGCTTGCTGTTGCCCAGTGGATACCCGCTTACATGACCACCATCTTCGGCTGGACCCAGGCCCCCGCCGGCGTTGTCCTGATGGGCTTCTCCATCGGCATGGCTGTCGGGCGTCTCTCCGCAAGCGCTCTGGCGCACCGCCTCCGCCCCATGGTTCTCGTATCACTGGCGACGGTTTTATGCCTTGCCTGCCTGCTGGTAGCTGCCATTTCTCCCGCCGCCTATGCCTCTGCCGCAGGCTTCGTCATCTTCGGCCTCGCAGTGGCCACTCTCTGGCCCAGTGCCCTCGCCTACACTTCCGAGCACTTCCCCCGTGGCGGGGCGACAAATTGTTCTCCCTACTCGCCGGAATGGGCAATGCCGGCGGTGTCATCGGCCCGGCACTTGTCGGCTTCATCGCTGACCGCGCCGGCCTCCGCTACGGCATGGGCGCCATTGCCCTCATACCTCTGGTCTTGCTTGCCATATTCATCTGGCGCGACCTCGCCGACCGCCCCCCCCACGCCCTAACTTTCAGCCATCAAGCCTTCGCCCACTCGCCCTCGACACGAATACCTTGACACGGCTACCGCAGTTGCCTATAATACTACGCGCATAGTATTACTCACCAGGAGGCAACCCGTGCCCCCCACCAGAAGCAACCGCATCACAAACATCGGCGAACTCCAGCTAGCCGTCCTCGATCTTCTCACCCAGTTAAGAGAGGGCACGGTGTACGATGTCCTCGAGCAATTCCCCGAGAGCCAAGCCCCGCGCTACACCACCGTCCTGACCGTCCTGCGCAACCTCGAGCAGAAGGGTCTGGTGGAGCACACGACTCAGGGCCGCACTTACATATTCCGCCCCACAAAGCAGGCCGCCCGGGTGCGCGGCCAGGTCCTCACCGACGTGCTCAGTCGCGTATTCGGCGGCTCGCCCGAGGACCTCATGGCCGCGCTCCTCGACAGTGATGCCGTAACCCCGCAGGTGCTTAGCGAGCTCAGAGCCTTGATCCAGGATCGGGAGGCCCGCGAACATGAGCAGTGAACTGATCCTCGACGCATTGATAGCGCCTACCGCAGTCGCCGGCCTCACCTGCCTTGTTGCTGTTGCCGCCCGCCGCGCGCCGGCGGCACTCAGAAACACTCTCTGGCGCATCGCCCTTGTCGGCTTCTGGGCGGCTCCGCTCATCGTCATCGCCACCCATGCAGCGCCCTGGCAGCCCCACACTATAGCCGTTCCCCTGCTGCCGCCTCCGCGCGAAGCTGCTCCCGCGATGCCTCCTGGCTCAGACCTCACCCCCACTCCAGCCTCCATCTCCCCCACCTCCACAGTGCCCGATCAACCCACACCACCGGAGCGCCTCCTATCCACTCCCCACATACGTCCGCCGACCTTGCTGCTACTGCTGTGGGCCGCCGGTGCTGCATTAGGCATCATCTATCTCATCAGGGACCTGCGCGCCGTGCGCCCGCTTATCCTGGCCAGTCACCCGCTCGCTAGCCCCTCCTTCCAGCACCGACTGGCAGCGCTGGCTGCTGAACTGGGGCTGCGCAGCTCTCCGGCCGTGGCCGCATCGCCGGTCATCACGACCCCGACCGTCGCCGGTCTGAATGCCTCGGTGCTGCTGCTGCCGGAGGATTTCTCCTCGGCACCAGGCAGCTACGATGCAGTGATAGTGCACGAGCTGGCACACATTCGACGCCGCGACCTGACATTCATGTTAGCGGCCCGGCTCACCCGCGCTTTCTGGTGGTGGCATCCGCTCGCATGGCTCATCTCGCGCGAGCTGGTGCTCTCCGCCGAGGAGGCCTGCGACGACTGGGCCGTCGCCCTCACCGGCCGGCGAGAAGACTACGCCACAACGCTTGTGGACTGGGCCGATGCGGCGATGCCTGTCCCCGGCCTGACCTGCGCCCCTCGTGGCAGAGCCCTCGTCAGGCGCGTGCAGCGCATCCTGCAGAGCACACAGGCGCCGAGATTGCACCTCTCCTGGCAGGCGCACACGATACTGGCCCTCTCCGCCATGGCCGCGATGGTGCTGGTGGGCACCGTACATGTCCGCGCCATCCCCGCCGATGAGACAGTCACGCACCCGATCCTCCTTGCCCAAGCCGGCGAAGAAGCCGCGCAGCCGCAAACCGGCCACACCGTCACGGTTCAGGGCAAGGTCCTGGGGCCCGATGGGCAGCCGCTGGCGGAGGTGGAAGTGCTGGTGCAGTACAACCGCCCCGACTGGGAAACGGTAATCCAAAAAGCGAGGACCCAGGCTGATGGAAGCTTCACATTCACTTGCAATGTGGTGAACTTGACATGCCGTATGTACGTGGCGGCTCAGCAGCCCACCTTAGCGGTTGACTGGGCTCCTTTCTTACCTGGAGACGAGGATATAACCCTCAGGCTGGCGTCAGACGGATTGCCGGTTCCAGTGCGCAATACGTTGGGCCAACTCATGACCTCTTTCCACGGGATTTCCGGCTCGATGAATGCCTTCGGAATGCAGAAAGATGTGGAAAAACACAGAGCCCAGATAGATACAATTCTGACCTACAGTAACTCCTCAGATAGGAATGCGGACACGCTGGGCGATTACCTCTGTGCTTCGCTAGCCGAGTATGCGGAGCGCTTCAAGCCGGGCACGGAGATAGACGCGCAGACGCTCAGTACACGGTCCTATATCTGGGAGACATCTCCGGAATATGGCGTGACTATACAAGCATACCTCCTATTGGAGCTGGCCAGGCAAAGGAGATCGCCAACCCTTACCAGAAGAGCCCTGAGTACCCTCTACGATGTCGTGCTTGCTCGCTCCTACCTAGGGGAAAAGTCCTTTCTTCATAGGCACCCAGAGCGCGCCCACGAGATAGCTCGGGTAAAGAGAGAGAATGGCGGCTATCGGACAACCCTGGGAGCGGAGATTGCCTGGTGCTGCGAGCAGTTTATGGTGGAGACATCTCAGGTCGATGAACCTGGCATACCGGAGCCCGGGATGGTAGTGATCGCGGACTACTGCCGATGGCGCAAAGACACCGTGACGGTAATGGGGACGCGCCTTCGTTGGCTGCTCCGAACCCAGCAGCACAGAACCATGGCGTATGTCAAGAAGTTGGTGGCGGCCCTTCCGCCCGATCAGTAGCACTAACCACGACATCAAACTGCTCTCCCACCTTTCAGTGCTTCATCGCCCCGCGCTGCCTCACTATGGATCGCCACCCCGATTGCGCCGCCGGTATGGGTATCCTTCTGCCGGGGATGAGGTCCGCGACCCTTGCCGCGCGGTGAGGGGAGTGCCACGAATAGGCCATCTCCTGGGCGCAGGCCCTCGTCACGAAAGCCACGAGCGCGAGCACGACCAAGGTCATCGCGGGGGCACGAGCAGGTGTGCATGTGCGAGATCTGCCTGGAGCGAATTCGGCCCGGGTATTGGTGTGCAGTCGCCGGTTGAACATAGGACTTCCTCCTGTCAGGGCTGGGGATTGCCAGTTGGCGCTGTAACGCTCACCGCATGAGGCCAGATGACCTCGCACTCCAGCCCAAGCCGCAAGCCAGGGCGACGCCCACCGATTCCCGAGCCGTAGCTCCTCGACACAGCGGTGCCGAAACCGACGACGAACCGCTACACGTGGCGCACGAGGGGCAACCCGAAGGCGCGCTCTCGTGGCCAATGAAGGGCCGCATCAAATCGCCCTATGGCATGAGACAACATCCAATAACCGGCCGCAGGACACTGCATACGGGGATTGACATTGAGGGGGCTGGTGGGACGCCTATCAGGGCGGCCGCCGCTGGCCGCGTCATCTCCGCCGGTTGGCGCGGCGCTTACGGCGTTTGCGTCGTCCTCGACCACGGCAGCGACATCTCCACACTATACGGCCATTGTCAGGCGGACAGCCTGCAGGTCAGCAAAGGCCAGACTGTCGCGCGCGGCGACGTCTTGGCCCGCTGCGGAGCGACAGGTTTTGCCACATCCGACCACCTCCACTTCGAGGTCCGCCGCGATGGTCGCCCCGTAGATCCCATGGGCTATCTCTAGCCTCTCAACAAGCCCACGCTCGCGCCTGACCTCCGAGTTCGGGGGTACGCACGCCTTGGCGAACTACGCGGGCGCGCCGGACCTACTTCACCTCACCGTAGATGTACCCATCATCGGCACCGGCCACGATCTGCATCATGCCGTCTCCATTGAGGTCGGCGAGTGCTACAACGGTTACATTGCCGCCGGTCCTCAGGGTGCCCATGATCTTGCCTGCCGCGTTAATCACCCGCACCATACCGCCCTCGGTGCCGACGACGATCTCCGGCTTACCGTCGCCGTCAATATCCCCGGCGGCAAGGTCGAGTATCGCACCCCCGACATTGCAGTTCCACAGGATGTTGCCATCCACATCAGCAGCCAGCAGGTAGCAGTTCTTCGAGCCCGCGACGAGCTCGAGCTTCTCATCACCGCTCAGGTCGGCCATCGCAATCTGTGTGACCTCGGCACCCATAAACTTCTCCCACAGCTTGTCCGACTTGTATTCCTGAACATGGAGCCCGCCCACACGGGAGCCGACGGCAAGCTCGGGCAGCCCGTTACCGTCCATGTCGGCGGCGGCCACACTCATTGCGGCCCCGTGGTAGCCCACACTGATCCCCATCAGCCCCTCGCCCCCCGGACCATAGAAGCTCGCGGAGTTGTAGGTGGACCCAACCAGCGAGCCCAGTGTCCCGTCACCTAGCGCCGCGAACGCAATGGAGGTCGGCTTATGCACATTGACACGCTTCCAGAGCACTTTGCCCTCGTGGTCGAGGCCGTAGTCCAGCCAGTTGTGGCTTCCCATGACGATTTCACCGTCACCGTCGCCGTCAATATCGGCACAGCGCACCACTCCCACTGCGCCCGTCTTCGGCTCGATGACGGGACTATATGAATCCGCCGGCGTCAAAATGCTCCAGCGCTCTTTGCCCTGGTAGTCGAAGCAGTAGAGCTTGTGAGCATCGTCACCCACCACCACTTCTCCATGCCCGTCGCCATCCAGGTCATAGGCGTCCACAGTCGTAGCAGTGCCTTCGGTCTGCTGTTCCCAAACCACCTGCCCCGCACCGTTGAGGCACTTCACGGACGTTCCCGCGATGGCAATCACCTCATCCTTGCCGTCTCCATCCAAATCGAGCACGGCCAGGTCTTTCGTACTCAGCGGAACGCGGAAGTCCTTGGCCCGGGTCACATGTGGGATCGCAAATACCTTGAGTTCGGCGAAACCGGGCTGTCCGTCGCACTTCGTGACAAGGACCCTGATGCGTGTGGTCGTTATAGGCTCGAAGTTGAAGGTCCACTCATTAGGATTATCCGGATTGGCGCGAACCTCAGCGTCCACGTCGTGCCAGTCGTCCCCGTTCCAGGCTTGCACCGCTTGGCCGTCACCCGGCGGTAGTGGATAGTTGGGTGCATACTCGACATGGAGGCTACCGAGTTGCACCGGAAGGCTCCACTGCACCCCCACGTCCTTGGGCAGCTGCCCGGCCCATGGATTCCGGCTGGGCACATACACATAGGTCTCGGGCTTGTCATCGCTGAGTCTCCACAGGCTCAGCGAGCCGCGCGAAGCCTCCGCCCAGTGCGCCAGTTCCCCGCTGGGGGTAAGGTTTCCGACCACCTCGCCCTCCTCATCAACGTAAACTGCTTTGACCGAAGGCGTGGTGTTCTCAACCTGCCACGCCGCGGTCTTCGGCTCACCGCTCACATCTTTCACGTCCATGTCCGCCAGCGCTTGCTGGTGTTGTCGGTTGAGTGCGCCATAGGCCTCCTGCCATGAACCGATCTCTATTGAGGTGTCCCCAGGGGTGTAGCTGAGTGTGTGCTTGCCGGCCTGGAGGTCAAGCTGCAGCCCGGTCGCCGATCGCTGCGCCGTTACCGGTTGACCATCGAGCGTGACCTCTTCGCCCTTCGCATACAGCCGCACTGTGCAATTCGCTTCTGCCTCAATGGTTGCGATCGCTTGTCTGCCCAGCTTGACCTGAATGTTGACCGGTCGGCTCGCCTCGAACCAGGTGGTACCTGCTGTCAGCCTCTTTCCGGCGGCCAGAGCGAAACCGTCTCGCTCAACATAGAAGACACCGGCATCCACCTGCAGCTTCCCAAGTGGCTCGGCGCGACCGCTGCCGGCGAAAGCGTATCCGTCCGGGCTTTTGACCATCACTGAACTCTCCGTTGCCGGCACCACTTCATAGGGCCACCGCTCCGCCGTATCCCGTGAATAGAGCAGGTTTATAAAGTAGCGCTTGTCGTCACTCGCAAGCTGAGCAGCCTTAGTCTGCACGATCGCATGTCTATTGGCTACCGGTGGCATAGTCGCCGCAATTTTGATGGGCGCCTGGCTGGCGCTGACGAGATCAAATGCCGTACCCTTGTCCATAGCCTCGACACGGTCTGCGCCGACGTCGAGGTCTCCCAAGGTGCGGAAGACAGCCTGCAAGCCGTAGGTCCCCGGCTCCCGGGCCTGTATTTCGTCAATCACCAAAAACCACTTTTCCTTGTCCCAGATGATGTTGCGATACCAGTCCGCCCCGTTATAATCACGCAGATAAGTCTGCGTCATACCGATCTGCTCAAAATCAGCCACCGCCGCCAGCCCGGTCAGCCTTGGCACCGGCTCAAATAGCCCGTCCCGGAAGATGACGATGGTATTGTGCTCGATGGTGTCAGGAACAAAGTACCCGCTGTCAAAAATACATAGCCCGTTGTTGTCGGTGTAGGTAATGATCGAGTTACCGTCGGGATGGGCGTGATACCCATGTGATATGCCCCCGAGCAGCAGGTATTGGTCAGCGGGCCGGAAAGACGTGCGGAATGCAATCTTGTCAAAGCACTTCTCCTGCGCCGGCGTGGGGTCGGCGTCGAGGATTGGATTCATCATCGGCGGCGCAGTCCCCAGCACTTTGTCGCGATTCTCATATACCCAGTCAGGTAAGGGCACCACCTGAATATCCGGTGTGTCTTCCAGAGTCACCGGCTGGACTTCATCCTGAAAGTAATGGTTGTAGAATAGGTCGCTGCTGCCGACGGACACCCCGGGGGTAGCATTATAGGCGGACAGATAACGCCCGTCTCGGTACTTCCAGGCGCATACCTGGAACAGTTGCGGCCAGTGATGAGCCTTGAAAAAGCTGGAAATATCGCCAAAGCCCGAGCTCCCCCCCAGATTGTTGATAATTGCCATACCATAGTCAACCATTTTTCGAGCCAGTCCGCTTTCGAAGTACTCGTAGTGATGCGCCGACAGGACGTAATAGATGGTGTCGAACATTGTCGCCGACCCGTAGCTCGGGCAGTCTTCCTTCGACCGCCAAAACTTCGCCTGGCTCTTGAAGCGTGTGTTCGCCCAGGTCCACAACCCGCCCACATCAATCTCGTAGTACTTCATCCAGTAGCGCGCGATGTCCCAGGCCACACGCGAATTCCAGCTGTTGCCGGCCGGCGTCGGGCTGTCCTCGGCAATCTGCCCGGCATGGATGAATCTGTTGCCGAACTGCCAGAGCAGTTCCGTGCCCGCGCGGCGGTCATCGTCACTCAACTGCGGTGCTTCCTCGATTACCTCCCAGACGTTGACCAGGTGGATGGCGCCACGCGCATCTCCCACTGTGCCGAGTTTGATGATCTGCTCCCGCAACACCGGGATCAACTCATTGAAGATCTCGACGCCCTCGACATTACCGGTCCGGTAGTACTCCATGCCCCCGCTGCACATGATGTCAGCCGCGGACCGGAAGTTCTTGGTCTTCGCCTCGGCCACCACTTTCTCTACGCGGTCGCGCGCAGGCTTATAGGGCAAGGAGCCATCCGGTAGTACCACCTTCACCGTGTGCGGATAGCTAATGTCGCCCTTTTCCGGCAACGTGGCGATAAAGGCATCGGCCGCTTTGCCCACCGAGTCTGCGTCACAGCCGCCCAGAAACACAAAGCTTGTCCCCTTACCGAAGGGATCGTGTATGGTGCGAATCGTGTACCCGCCTGGACCCGGCCATTTCGCATCCAGACACAGGAAGTACTCATCATACAGCCACTCGACCAGCGGGTTATTCGCGAAGTAGCCCACCAGGATCGCATTCGAATTCTGCAGCGTTTCAGCCGACATACTCGAGGCATCCTGCACCGCAATATCGGCCCCCGAGACGCCCTTTATCGCAGCCGAAAGCTTCTGCCCAATCTGCCCATACTCATCTCCTGTCGGCACGGCGATGATGCAGTTGGGCGCTCCGCCATGAGCGATTGCCACCTCGGTGAAGAATTCCTTCACCGCAGGCATTTCAGGAATCTCCGCCGCCGATCCCACGCCTGACACCCCCACGAGCACCGCAATAGTCACTACCGCCGCAACTGCCTTGCGCCAGTTCATGATGAGACCTCCCTTTTGTCTGCTACCATCCCGATTAGTCAGGCAACTTGTAGCTGTACAGATGCGAGCCGCTCCCGAAGTAAATCCGCCCGTTCAGTATGTCCCCTCCAGGCCCGATCCCCACTGGCGACTCCGCTAACATCGTGATCTCGAAGGTGGCCTGGTCGAGACGTGCAATCCCCTTCCTGAACAGGATGTACATCTTCTCATCGCCGGCAGGCACGAATACCCGTGGACCCTGATGGGAGATGGTGTACCCGAACTCGGCCTCGGTGTCCTGCTCGTGGATGACCTTCCTCTGGGCCGGGTCAAACACGAAAAAGTGCTTTCCATCAACCACGCCGAATACCAGCCCGTCCTCCCCCATACACATGTCCGTATAGCTCTGCACGCCGGGGAACACAACCTCATGCCATTCGACCTGTTTCGTCGCCATATCCATGATGTAGAGCTCGGCCTGTTCGGCCTTCTTTTCTCCACCCGTTCCCGCGCCGGTTGTAGTCCCGCCCAGCAGCTTCCCTTCCGCCAGCGCCACCAGCGCCATCGTGGAATGTTCGGGAATGATCTGGGTGTGCTCAATCACCGTCGGCTCACGTCTCTCGCGGTCCCAGAACAGCAGCCCCCCGCCCGTATAGCCGTATCCCGGCGTCCCAGCCAGCACCAGCGTCTTAACGTCCGGATGTGCCAGCAGATCGTGAGGCCGATTAATCGTAGGCGCACATTCCGTCAGGTAAAGCGGGTTGCAACCATCCTGGCCCTTTACAGTGTTGACCCACTCCTTGGACGGGTCCCACTCCAACAGGTAGCCGTGCCCATACCCCCCTACGAAAAACAAGTCCCCCCGCCGTGCCACCGTATTCCATTGACCGTATGCCGGGCGATTCGTCCATTCATCTTTTTCCGGATCGTAGCTGAAGAAGCGCATCGGGAACGCCGTGCCACCGCATATCGTCCCATCCGGCGCAGTCGCCAGGCCCATGATATGCGCGCCTTCGCTCGTGTAGTCGAACTCCAGCTTCTTCTCCTCGCCGCTCTCCGCATCCGCAACGGTGAGAATGCGATTCACCAGATCGCAGCTTTTCAGCACCTTTCCATCGGGAAACTTGCGGTGGAATAGTCCCTGACTGCCGGTGATGTAGGGCTTCTTCGCGCTCTCCTCATGGGGGCCTATCTTCCTTGCCGCGCCCTTGTACAGCTCGTACCAGTTGTCTTTTGCGCTACCGGAAAGCCGTCCATACACCTTGCCGTCCATATCCCGATACACATATCCGCTGCCCTTGGCACGTTCCTCCTCCGGCAGCATCGCCTTGGCCTCCCCGGTTCCCGGATCGAAGGCGATGATCTGGCTCGCTGTGTTGCCGATCCCGAAGTAGATCCACCCCGCGTCATCTGCGGCCACGTACCGCTGATACTGCGCCCAGTTCTCCTTGTGGACGTGTCCATAGTCCTTGAGCTCGCGGGTCTTCGGATCGAACGACACCACGCCGCTATTTGGGTATGTGGCGGCCCAGATGAGCCCGTCATCATCCTCGGTCATGCCCATGGCCATACCCGCCGACGTCTTCCCAGAGAACGTGAACTCCCCCTTCTCGGGGTCGAATTCCGCGAAGTAGCTGCCGAAATGCGTATAGAACTTGTTGCCGCTGGAAAGGATCGACGAGAACGGGCAATCGCCGCTCTTGAACGGCATCGGTACTTGCGTACTCTCTCCCGTCTCGGCCTCAATCATCAGCAGTGCATACCCCCCGCGGTGGTCGTAAAGCCACACCAGCACGACGTTGCGGCCCTCCCCGTCAACGGTCGCGACGATGCCGCGGTGGTTGCTGACCGGCGTGGCCACACCGTGGTGCAGAAACCCGTTACCCATGTCTTCCGTTTCGGCTGAGACCACCTGAACTCCGACACCGGCGACCAGGATACCCAGTAACGTACCCAGCAACATGCCCACATACAACTTGCACATCACCCATTCCATCATTGTGCCCCTTTCAGTATCGCATCAATATTTTCTTGCGCCTGGTGATCGCCCCATCCTGTGATGAAGCCCGTTATCGCTCATCGGGCCCCAACGATCTGCTGCAGACTGTATCCTGACATCTTCGCCACCATTTCACCACCACCTGCACAGCCGTGGCCGCATTGCTAAACTTCGCTCTCACCCCGCTCTCGCCCCCAATATCCCGAGTTTTCCACGCACTGATCTTTTCCGCTGCGCAGAAAGATGCAGGCATAAGTCAAATGGCGACGAATGTAACATCAGGCGGTAAGCCTACACAACGCGCCCCGCACGGCAACGATGACGTAGCTACTACTTGCTTGCACGAGTCCATACGGGATGATCGCAGTGCCGTTGCCTCCGGAGGGGCCGGCCGAACGCAGAGACCGGCCCGCCGCAGGCCGACACACAACAGCCATTTGCGCCAGTGAGTACCAGCATGTACAGGGAGACAATGATGCGATTACATGTTCTTGGAAACGGATGTCCTAAGCCC
>CAZCJS010000076.1:0-15982 GCA_964498775.1 uncultured Armatimonadia bacterium | reverse complement strand
GCATCATCCCGGTGCATCTGTTCGGGAATCCCTGTGACATGGACGCAATTATGGAGATTGCGCGGCGTCACAACCTCCGAGTGATCGAAGACGCCTCTCAGGCCTACGGGGCAATGTACAAGGGCCGGCGGTGCGGGACAATCGGCGATATCGGGGCATTCTCGCTGCAGCAGAGTAAGCATATCACAACAGGCGATGGGGGTCTGACGATCAGCGATGACGAGGAGCTTGGTGAGCGTATCCATCTCTTCGGGAACAAGGGCTGGCCGGACTACTCGGCTGCGGGTGCGCGGGAGTACCCGATCTTCGGCCTCTGCTACCGGATGAATGAGCTGACGGCGGCGGTAGGCCTTGCGCAGTTGCGGAAGCTGAACCGGATTACCGCCGGCTACAACTGGGCCGGCGATCTGCTGACCGAGAAGTTACAGGGAATCGCGGGCCTCACACCGCCAATAACGCAGCCGGACGGACTCCACACGTACTGGCAATTCCCCCTGCGCATCAACGAGCAAGAACTGGGAATGAGCAAGGAGCGCTTCGCAGCAGCGGTGACGGCAGAGGGGGCCAACTGCTCCGCCGGCTATATCGGCTACCCGATTTTCATGTATGAGGCGCTGCGGAATAAGCGCATCTACGGAGACACGCTCTTCCCCTTCGAGTCCGAAGAGTTCGGCAGTGGGCATCATGTGCCCTATGAGCCGGGGTACTGTCCGGAGGCCGAGCGGGCGCTGAATGAGATGGTCTGCCTGGGCGTGAATCAGTACTTGACCGAGCGGGACATACAGGACCTGGCTGACATCGTGCACAAGGTTGCGCAGAATGTGTGATGGAGCCAGCAGATGACATGGAAAGACGGCAAAAGCTGGGTCTACTCAATTACTTACGACGAGGGCTGTCAGGCACTCCTGGATCATGCGGTGCCGATACACCGGCAGTTCGGCCTGCCGGGCCATGTCTGTATCGTTAGCCGCGAGGTCGGCATACCCCGCTGCGCCAGGGGGAGCAGCTTTGAGGGCTGGATGATTCTGTCGCGGGATGAAGTCCAGATGCTACACGAGGAGGGCTGGGGAGTCTCGTGTCACGGGATGACCCACGCCGCCATTGACGAGCATAACGCCCGGTATGAGGTTGTAGAGGCCAAGGGCGCTCTGGAGGCTGCAATCGGCCTGCCGCTCACGGTCTTCTGCGTGCCGGGCAATAACGACTCCTATCCGGCGAGCCGGGCCGTCGCCGAAGAGGCTGGATACCAGGCGGTCATGACGATCTATGACGATATCAACCGGCCTTACTGTGACCTGATGCGGCTGTGTCGCGTACCTCTGCACACGGAGTATCCGCCGCCATTCTATTCGGCGTATGACCCGTACAAGCGCCTGCACCAGGCCGTGGATGCGGGAGGCTGGGTGATAGACTACTGCCACTGCCCGATGCCGGATGAGCCGGTGCATCCTTGGAAGGATTGCACTACCGCCCAGCTTGCACAGCGCTTTGAGACGGTGCTGCAAGTCGGCGGCGACGAGATATGGCTCGCGGAGCCGAATGAGGTCGTGGAATACCTGCAGGCGCAGCGGGCGTCAGAGTAGCTTGTGTATCTGCACCATTGCCTCGTTGGCTTTCTCGTCGGCCTGCTCCCACGTGTCGGCTTCGGCGATGATGCGGATGATCGGCTCAGTGTTGCTGGGACGCACGTGGAGCCATGAACCATCATCCCACAGTACCTTGATGCCCTCTGTGAGGTCGAGTTGGGCGTCGGCATAGAATTCGCGGAGACCGAGGAGCACAGGCTGGATGCGTGAGGGGCGGCACTCCATCTTCGTTTTGTAAATCTCTGAGCCCCACATGCTATCGGCCCATTGTGTGACAGTGCCACCTTGGCGCGCGAGACCCTCGAGAATCAGTGCCATACCGGCGATACTGTCGCGGCAGTACTGCACCCGGGCCCAGATTACCCCCCCATTGCCCTCGCCACCCATCCCTGAGGCATGCGCCTGCATCTCGCGGACGACGTTAACCTCTCCGACTTTAGAGCGGACGACGCTCTTGCCGTGGCGCTTCGCCACGTCGTCTATCATGCGTGAGGTGGACAGGTTGGTCACGAATGGGCCGTCCACTGTATCTGCAATCGCGTCACATGCGAAGGCAAGGGTGAATTCCTCGCTGATGGCCTTGCCCTCTTCGGAGACAATCGCGAGTCTGTCGGCGTCGGCATCGTGTGCGAAGCCGATATCGGCACCATACTCCTTCACAGCCTCCTCAAGCTGCCAGAGGTTCTCGGGAATCGGCTCAGGGGAGTGTGGGAAGATGCCGTTGGGACTATCGTTTATGACGACCACCTCGCAGCCGAGGGCCTTCAGGAAGCTCTCCGAGATGACGGAACCGGCGCCATTGACGCAATCCACGAGGACCTTGAGCCCTGCTCCGGCGATGGTCTCAGCGTCGGTGAGAGCAAGCACCGCATCCATATGTCGGGTGACGGCGGCATCATCGTGTGCGACGCTCCGTATTTCGTCAACAGTCGCAAGGGAGAAATTGCCCTGATAATAGACGCTGAGTAGCTCCTCCATCTGGTGGGGATGGAGAATGACACCGTCACCCCGGATGAATTTCAAGGCGTTCCACTGCTGAGGGTTGTGACTCGCGGTGATGACGACTCCTCCGTCGGCCATACCGTCTCTGACTGCCATCTGGACGGTTGGCACAGGGGCGATGCCCACATCCACGACCTCGCAGCCAGTGCCAAGCAGGCCGCCGACGACGGCAGCCTGGACCATCTCTCCTGAGGGCCGAGTGTCGCGGCCGATGACGACGGTGCCCCCCTTGAGGTAGGTGCCGAAGGCCTGGGCGAAACCGATGAGAAGTTGCGGAGTTAGCGACTCGCCGACGACTCCGCGCACGCCGGATATCCCGGTCTTGAGTGTTCGCACAATGTCCATGATAGTCTCCGTTTGGTTCGGGATGCCACGCATCCCATCCGCCTGCAAACGGCGGGCAACGCTACATCAGTATTCTGATCTCGTTGGTGTAATGTTGGGCCAGGACTTCCGCTTGCCGAGGTTCCCTGGCTTCGGTGATGACACGGATCAGCGGCTCCGTCGCTGAGACGCGGATGTGTACCCACTGGTCAGGATGTCCGTACTTGATGCCATCTTCGAGGTTCTCGTATTCGGCCCAGGCAGGCTTTCCCTGTTGGCGGAGACCTTCGAGCACACTGAAGGCGGTCTCGATCGGACAGGCGACGGTTTCTTTGCACATGTGGTACTGAGGCATATCGCCAACAAGTTCGGCGACCGGCTTTCCAGCCTCGGCGATGAGCTGGAGGATGTGAGCCATGGCTGCCATCGAGTCATGGGCGTAATGCAGCCGCGGGAAGACTACGCCACCGCTGCCCTCGCCGGCGATGGCAGCGGAGTAATTGCGTGCCCCCTCGGCTATGTACGCCTGGCCGATACGGACGCGGACGACGTCGCGGCCATAGCTGCGGGAGATGTCATCCACGGCCTGTGTGGTGGAGATGTTGGTGACGAGAGGGCCAGGGTCGCCACGGCGGAAGATCATCTCGGCGGCGAAGCACAGCGTCTTTTCCTCGCCCGGAATTGAACCGTCGCCACATACTAGAGCCAGCCGATCGCCGTCTGCGTCGAAAGCGAAGCCGACATCAGCGCCCGCGGCAGTGGTAAGAGCCTGTAGTTGCCCCAGATTGTGGGCACTCGGCTCCGGTGGATGCGGGAACGGTTGAGATACCTCCGTATTCATCGCGACGACCTCAAGGCCGAGTTCCTCGAGCAGGCGCGGCGCGTACTCCGAGCAAGCGCCATTGGCACAGTCAACGGCCACACTCAGGCCGCTCTGCGAGATGGCATCGCAATCAACCTGCTCGTGTATTGCCTCAAGATGGCGAGCGCCGACGGCCTCATCACCGCGAACCGGCTGGAGGAAGTCCCAGGTTGCCTTGATGAACTCCCCCTGATGGTAGATGTCGAGGAGATCCGCGGCCTCTGCGGGATTGAGGAATATGCCGTCAGCCCGTACGGACTTCAGCGCGTTCCATTGCCCGGGATTGTGTCCGGCAGTGATGGCGAGGCCGCCGACGGCATCTGATTCCTTGACGGCGAGCTGGAGAGAGGCAGTGGGACAGATGCCCAGGTCTGTGACTTCGCAGCCGGCGGCGATGAGGCTCGTGAGGGCGCAATTGAGCACCATCTCTCCGGATCGGCGCGTGTCGCGGCTTACGAAGACCTTGCCCCCCTCCAAGTAGGTCGCAAGTGCCGAGCAATAGCGAACGATACGGTCGGGCGTGAGCGACTCGCCGACGATGCCGCGCACGCCTCCGATCGTAATACGCAGTGAACTCATGATACGCACTCCCCGTCGGGTTCGGCCCACTGACAAGCATCGGGCACCGAGGCCTCAGGCATCGGCTACCGTATGGGCTCCCTTGCTTATGTTGACAATGAAAGCTTCGCCACCGGCTTCCTCGATCGCTTCATTGACCTCGTGCTGCCTGCCCGGGGCATACGCGAACATGCAGCCGCCGCCGCCGGACCCGTTGAGCTTCCCGCCGAGCGCGCCGGCCTCCATCGCCGCATCAATGAGCTCATCGAGGCGCGGATGGGATACGCCGACACCATCGCGGAGTTGTACCTGGTGCTCATGGAGCATCTCACCGAGGCGTTCCTGATCCAGCTTATCAGCCAGCAGCAAGTTCTTGCCTTCCTGGCAAAGGTCGCGATTGATGAGATTTGCCCGCACGCGTCTGGATACCTCGGGCTTCATCTCGGAGAAGTGCTGCTCGGCCTCCTCGAACGGCGTGGTCCAGATCGAGAAGTCCGGGATGCGCTGGCGGAGAATCTCAAACCCGGCGTTGGTTGCAGTCCTTGACTCGGCGATGATGGCGTTGTTGTTCTTGCGCACACCGGTGTTGCCCAGTACGAAGCCATCCAGATGGCTGGAGATTCTCTGCACCGTAATCGGCTCGCGACAGTCAATGTAGATAAGGCCACCGAGAGCGGAGGCGTAATGGTCCATCATGCCGCCGGGGGCGTTGAACTCGAGGACCTCGGCCTGATACGCAAGCCGGGCGATCGCCTCCGCGTCGGCCTGGGCATGATGGTCCTGGCTGGCGAGGAGGAACTGGACCCATGCCACCATCAGCGCCGAGGAACTCGAGGTGCCGGCATTGATGGGTATGTTGCCATGGATGACGCAGTCGTAGCCCGTCTTGATGTCGCAGCCGCATCGGCGCACAACGTTGGTCGCAGCGCGGATGAAGTCCAGGTCCACGCGATACTCCAGCTCATCCGAAGCGTCGAAGAGATCGCTTTCCCCGATGTTGGGCATGCTAACGTTGAACCAGGTATCTCGCCGCGGGGTGCCGGAAACTGTTATGTGCAGATCAATGGGAGCCGCAATGACCGCGAGGCCCAGGAAGTCCTGATGTTCGCCGAAGAGGCAGATGCGCCCTGGCGCTTTAGTTATTGTTCTTGGCGGCAATTTGTCGCCTCCGCGTTATGTTTATATACCCAGACCAGTCTATGCCGCAAAGCCGAAGCTGTCAACCGGCTCAAGCGGACACGGACCCCAACTTAGACCGGAGTTTGCAGCTTCCCTGTCCGCAACTCACCACCATTCCACGCCACGAGCAGGACTGAGTGCTGTGTCGACTAAGTGTAGAACCAGGTGAGCGGATAGAGGCGCAACACGGTTTCACCGGGTTTCTTCGCGCTGCCCGTCCGTTCGCCCAGCGTCACCGCTTCCTCCGCGTCTTCCGCAGCCTCGATCCAGCTCCGGTGATACATCAGCAAAACCTTGTCACCGATGAACCATGCGTTGGGATAGTCGAAGGTGGCCCAGTCGTCAGGTAGTGTTCCCAACTCCGCTATTGCCCCAATCGGGCTGATTGGATACTGTGGGGAAATTCTGTCCACGTCCTGTATGCCGGCACTGACCTCGATGGTATTGAAATATTCCCAGCTCGCGCCGTTGTCTTGGGAGATGGCCGCAGAGAGCCTTCCGCGCCGGTAGCCGCGCCTGATCTCGTCGCGGGAGACCTGATTCCAGATACACAGCAGGTCGCCGCTGTCAGGGATGCGCCTCAGCCTCGGTGGCGAGTACGAACTGGGCAATTCACTGGGCAGGATCGGCTCCCAGTTCTCTCCACCGTCGCCGGAGTAGCTCTGCACGAGTCGCCCCACCGTCGAACGCGCCAGCATCATCACGCGTCCGTCGGCGCACTCGGCTACATTCGGTTCGTCCACGGCGGTCACTCCACCCCGTCCATTCGGAATCCCCTCTGCGTCGAACCAGCCCATCAGTTGGCCGTTACAGCGCTGCCACGTGCGCCCGTCGTCATCTGAGTAGCTCGCCGCAGCGATGTCTATCTCCGGGTAGTGATAGTGACCGGTTACCTGCACTCGGAGGCCGTTCCAGTACCCATAGCTGCTGGCACGCTCGTATTCGAGGCCGGGGTGCGCGTTGTTCGAGTAGCAGATGCGGCTGGGCATGAGCAACCGTCCGGTGGAAAGCTGGATCATCGCGTCGTAGTAAGGCCCTCCCAGCAGGTTCATCGGCCAACCGCCCGACCAGGACTTCCCCTCGTCCTCCGACACGGACAGGTAGAACGGAGTCCAGCCGGCCTCCTCGGTCCCCGCTACGAACTCCTCCTTGCCACGGTGCGCCAGCGCCAACTCTCCCGATGCCGTCCGTATGCACGACAGATTCCCCGGTCTTCCCATCGTTTTGCAGTTCAGCGGTTCCGCATCTCCCCAGCTCGCACCGCCGTCTGTAGATATCCGCCGCTCCATTCCGGCCACGAGCAGCAGCGAATCATCATCCAGCTCCACCAGACCGGTGCCTTCACTAGCACCCACACCGACCAGCTCCACCACACCCTCCGGTAGCTGCTTGCGAAACTTAGGCTTCCCCGTCGGCAGACCCGCAAAAGCCAGCAGACACGCCGCAACAACGACACCAAGGCTCAGAACCGTCATCCCGATCATTGCCATTGCTCCCCATAAGTCTCTCCGCTTGTTGTGGTGTCGCCGATCTGTCATCGCCACACCATGGCCTCGCGCATAAGATATTCGCTGCTTCGAGTATGCCACCTGCCGTCGCGACTCCCACGCAGGAGAAACCGTTTCTCCCCGCGAATAGACCCCTCTACTAATTCGACAGGGAGCGGCTACGATGAAAGCAGTCACGGGCTCTCAAATGCGCGAGTTGGACCGCGCGACCATCGAGGAATACAACTTCCCCGGTCGCGTGCTCATGGAGAACGCCGGTCGCGCGGTGGCTGATGCCGCCACCGAACTCCTCCCCCCCGGCGGCACTGCCCTGATCTTCTGCGGCAAGGGCAACAACGGTGGCGACGGCTTTGTCGCTGCCCGCCATCTTGTAACACGCGGCTATAAGGCACACGTCGCGCTGCTCTGCTCGGAGTCCGACCTCAGCGGTGACGCCGCGTCAAATTGCCAGTACGCCGCCGCCTTTGACATCCCCGTGCACGAAAGCCCGTCAGACGCCGAAATCGCCGAACTCCTTTCCGCCGCCGACCTCCTCATTGACGCCGTTCTCGGCACCGGCATCTCCGGCCCGGTCCATGGCCGTATCGCCGCAGTGCTGGCGCTCATGGCCGCACACGAAGGCCCCACGATAGCTGTGGACATCCCTTCCGGCCTCAACGCCGATACCGGAGCGTTGCTCGGCACCGTCCCTGCCGCCGACATCACGGTCACCTTCGGCCTGGCGAAGCAGGGGCTCTATCTGTATCCCGGGCGCGCATATTGTGGCCGCATCCGTGTCGCCGAGATCTGCCTCTCCCCTGTCCCGGCCGCTGACCCGGTCCTCAATACCCATGTCACCGAGCCGGCGGACGTAGCCGCAGTCATACCGATCCGCGCTCCGGATGCGCACAAGGGCGATGCCGGACGCGTCCTCGTAGTCGCCGGCTCAACGGGCCTCACCGGCGCGGCTGCAATGTCGGCGCTAGCCTCGGCACGCTCCGGCGCAGGCCTCGTCACTCTCGCCTGTCCCGGTGAGCTCAACGCGATCTTCGAGACCAAATGCACCGAGGTGATGACCGCGCCCCTCATGGATCACAACTGCGGCTTCCTGCGCCCGCGCAATATCGAAGCCGCTGCCGGACTCGCGGCTGATGCCGATGCTGCTGTACTCGGCCCTGGACTGGGAACCGAGGACACGACGCGGGAATTCGTCGCCGGTCTGCTGGCTCGCATCGAGTGCCCGGTCGTGCTCGACGCCGACGGTCTCAATGCCTTCGCGGGCCGCGCTGAGCTTCTCGCCGACGCTCCCGGCGAGCTGGTCATCACACCGCATCCGGGCGAGTTGTCGCGGCTGACAGGCGCATCCGTAGCCGAGATTCAGGCCGACCGTCTCGAAGCTGCCAGACGCTGCGCCGAGCAGATCGGAGCGGTTGTTGTGCTCAAGGGAGCCGGCACAGTCACAGCCGCGCCCGGCGGCGAGGCCTGGATCAATCCCACCGGCAACTCCGGCATGGCAAGCGGCGGCATGGGCGACATCCTCAGTGGAATCATCAGCGCATTGCTGGCCGCCGGTGCCGAGCCGCTACCGGCTGCCTACGCCGCCGTATGGATGCACGGCCGCGCCGCCGACATCGCCGCAGACCAGATTGGCCCTCGCGGATACCTCGCCACCGACCTGCTCGAACTCATCCCTTCGGTCTTCGACGAACTACACACCTCAACTGGCAAGAGGTGATGGCGGTGTTGCGCGCGATCGTGGCCGTACTCAACAAACCTCCCCGGTGGCTGCTGATGCTGCTGGTCCCTAGTGTGGCAGTGGTCGTGTTGTGCTTCTGGCTGCTGGTCTTCGCAGCAGTCACACTGCCGTACAACCCCATGCTACTGGTGTTCCTGGAGACTTTCGATATCGCCAACGAGTCAGGAGAAACGATCGCGATCACGCCCATCGGCGCTACGGAGACCGCCCATCGGTTGCGCGAGTTACCAAGCTTCCAGGAGGACTACCCGCCGGCGCGTGATGCTGTGTCACGCAATATCCCAATGGCGCCGGGCCAGCGGATCAAGTACACTTACGACTGGGATGACGTCAACTTCACGCACATCGTCATCAGGGGGCCGGACGGCGTAGTCCGGGCACTGGCAACCGACTACCGAATCGAGGAGGGGTGCTGCGGTCCGCCGAAGCGGGACGAGTACATCATTCCGCCACTGTCGGAGATACCGATGGCCCCAGCGGAGATGCACAAGTTTGTCGACGAAAAGCCCTGAGGGAGGGTATCTGCGTTGTCCACACCGATCTATCCACTGACGAATGTCGCGCCGACGATAGCGGCAATACTTGACATCCCGGCTCCGGCTCAGAGCACCGGAGAGCCTATTGAGGAGGTCGTCGGGGACCTGGGCGGATGCGAGCGGCTTGCCATCCTTGCTCCTGATGCGCTGGGCATGCACCCGTGGGGATTGTGGAGAGAAAAGCTGCCCTACCTGACCTCACTAATGAACCGGCAGCACGTGATCCTGCGCGCCGTCATGCCTACGATAACACCGGTCAACTTTGCCACCATGGTCACCGGCGGCGACCAGTCAGTTCACGGAATCCACGCGAAGAGCGACGACTTCGAGTGTGAGACGGTCTTCGAGGTCCTGGCAGGCAACGGCATGAGGGGCGCTACCTTCGGCCAGGAGGGCTGCTCGATGGCCGATCTCATCGGGCGCTGGGCACACATCAGCATGGTCGCCCCACGCTACGACGATGATACGATAGTCGAGATGCTACTGCAGGCAGCTGCAGATGAGACGCCGGATTTCATCATCACCCAGCTTGTGACCACCGACGACATATTCCACAAGTTCATGCCATCCTCACCCGAAGTGGTGCCATACATCATAGACACCGACGCACGTCTTAACTGCCTCGCAGAGTCGCTTGTGGAGATGGACTATGGCATCATTATCCTCGCCGACCATGGCCAGCACGATAGTGACGGACACGGCACCCACGGCACCGACGCCGATGAGGATGCTCTCGTGCCCTGTACATGGCTCAAGTAGCCAAGACGGCGGGGGCTAATCGCTTCGCCTGCCAAAGAGAGCCTTCGTGAACAGGAAGACGGCGCCCATAATCACGCCACCAACGATGAGCGCGTGGTGGTCTATGATATGGTGCACCGTCGTCTCTCCTTCAGTGATCTCGACGACTGCGACGGGGCGGGCTTTCATGCAGCCGCCGCCTCCAGTACCCTCTTGGCTTTCACCTTCCTCACCCTCGGCGTTGACTTTGCCCTTTTCTCGCCCAAACCCGGCTCCAAAGCCGGCCTGAACACTGGCGATTGGCACGAAGGTCTTCTTCCCGACCTCAATGGGATCACCGAAGACTCGTTTCACTGTCGCTGCATCCTTGATGTTTGCTACCTGTTTGATGAGTTCCTCTATGGACATCTCACGCCACCTCCCGAGACCGTTGCGAAACGGTTTTGTTGTCCGCGACACATTCTGTTGAGTGAATTCCTGATGATGCCTTTGACTCGGTTACTCCCTTTTCAGTTCTCTATAGAGCTTGCCGGCTGGACTTTGGGGAGAGCATTTGCCATGCTACCTGCCGACTTGTCCATCTCCTGCGCCACCAGACGATGCCCTGGATGAAAACGGCTAAGATCGCTGCACTGATCACCCCTGCCCAGAATGTCTTGGCACTGAGCACATCGCGAACACGGGCGGATTTATTGATCCCCTTGATGTCCGTAATTTGCTCGAAGTGGCTCGTCCAGTAGTCGGGACCGTAGTGGTCTATCGCCTCAAGAGTTTCGCCTGTGAGAGATAGCGGCGTGAATGTCACATCGCCTGATCGGCCTACTTCTACCTCAATTATTGCATCCCTTGCCGTGTCCCCCAGTCCCGTAGCTAGGTATGTAACATCGCGCTCCGGATCTTCCCAATAGAAAAGCGAGAGAGACCAGGAACAGCCAATGTCGCCGGAGAGCCAGAAGATAGGCTTCTCGGCGGCTACGGCAAAGACCAATGGCTCCAGCGACGCCTTGAAGCTATCGGGTCTATATTGGTCGCGGGAGTTTAGATGCTCAAAGACGATACCCAGCCTCGGCTCATCCACGCACCAGAGCAGCTCATGGGAGAGAACAAAAACATTACGGATGGCGCCATTCGCGGCCGCGGCCCCCATCAACTCAGTGAAGTACTGTAACTGCTCACCGGCGATCTCGCCGGGGGAAAGCTCCGTGTCAAGCACAACAAAAAGATCATGGCCCACTCTGAAATCATAGTAAGTCTGACCGAAAGTACGTGTGTAAATGTCTCGATTGGCGAGGTCATGATTCCCCGGTGCATTGAAGACCGGGATGTTTATTGCTGCCACGATCTTTCGGAAATTGTTGACCTGTACTTCCTCGGCGGAACGGTAGTTGTCACCCAGCAAGGCTAGGAAAAGGGCGTCGCTGTCATTGATGATGTCCGGGTTGGCCAGCAGAGATGCTGCCGGATATACCGAGAACTTGTTCTGAGGTGCGCCATAGGCGTGTCCCACGAGTAGAAATGTGTAGGAGCTGCCGGCGTCCGGCGCGCGCAAGCTTCGGCCATTCATCGGCGATATGACTTCAGCCTCAACTGAACCGAGCCGAACTATGCCAAGACCGATTAGCACAGCCACGTGGAGCCTGTTCATAGATACCTCTGCAGAATGCTCCTGTTGCCCGTCTTACTTCAGACTCTCTATCAGATCGGCTATGCGCAGTTCGGAGGCCTGTATCTGCTCAATAATGCGGGCGGCGACGATGAAGCTGTCGCCGAGCTCGACGGCGCCCGGTTGCTTGTCATCTGTCGGCACCAGTGCAGGGAACATCCCCGTCAGCAGCTTGGCCTCAGTTTCGTACATCGCCGCCACCTGCGACAGTGTCGAGCGGTTGGGCTCCTTGGAGTATTCCATGGCAATGGTACAGAACTGATACGCCGCCGTCCTCGCCCCTGCGAGACACTGACGCGGGTGCAGCGACCATCCGGCGAGCTCTCGCATCCGTTCCATATCCTGGTTGGTACCGGCCCTGCGCAGTTCATCAGCGAGTTGCTGTAGGCCCTTAGCCCCGGCCAGCAGCGGCCCCGCTGTTCGCTCGTCCCTTATCATCCCTGCGGCTGCCTGCAACGCCGGCAGAACCTGAACCGCAGGGTCAGTCGCCGCATCCGTCCGCTTCATCAGCAGCATCGGGTAGCGCGCTCTGCTCCGGCCCTGTCCAGGCGGCTGCAGTGTCGGCCACGGTCCCGCCCATTTGCTCAATAACTTCGTATCGCTGTACTCTCTCGCGCCGAACGGTGGCACGATCAGGTGCACCAAGTCCCCACCGCCCGTGCCAGCCACCGAACCAATACCATCGAGGACTGCCCATACTCCCCGCTGTTCATCGTCCCAGAGCTGGGGGGAGGTCAACTGCAACGGTATCATGCAAATATCCCCGGCTCGCACCGCTTTCTTCAGCCGCTCATAGCTCTCAGCCGCCGGGAGGTCGGCGTGCAGCTCGACTTGAACCCCTGCAAGCTCGCCTGCCGCCATCACCGGGTGCTGGTAGTACGGCGCGCACGGCCAGGATGGCGGGAATTGCGTATTGTATGCGAAGCAGAACGCATCGCCGGATAGGCCATTCACCCAGGCCCGACCGTATTCGATGTCGGTGAGCTTGCGCAGCGCCAGCGTCAGGGCCGCAAGGTGTGTGCCACCATTGCTCGACAGCCGCACATCCTCGAAGCGGGTCCCATCAAGGCGGCAATCGCTGAGTGTGGCCCCCGCCAGATTTACTGCTCGGAGGATAGCACCGCTCAGATCGGCATGACTCATCACCGTATCGGCCAGGTCCGTGTCTAGCAGCAATGCCCCACGTGCTGACGCGCCGGAGAGATCTGCGCCCTGCAGAGTGCACTGGCGGAATCGTGCGCCGCGCAAGTCCGCATTCTGCCATGCAGTTTTCTGCAGGTCGAGTTGGACGAAATCCATTCCGGCCGCCGGCGCACCCGCGAAATTGCGCCCGGCCAGAGACGAGGTCTCGGCAATCAGCTTCGCCAGCTCCTGGCGGCTGATTGGGGCAGCCATACCGTACGCACAATACCCAATAGTGGCGACCACTAGTGCCGGTAGCATCCAGCCCGTCAAATATCTCATCACACACAGTACCCTTCTGCTTACAGTCCGGAGGCCCACAATTATGCACCCAGCATTGATTTCGTCTCTTGCAGTCGTTACTCCTCCCCGTGACGCCGACTGATGCGCGTCGAGGCGCCATTGTTCTTGTATTGATTTGTCTGTCCCGTATTCATAGCCCTTCGGGTGGCGATGTCGCCTTGCCGACACGCGCGCGAATGGTTTATACTGTCAGCATTGACACCATCCCTGCGGGATGGAAGTCCAACAAAGGAAACAGGGGGAGATCTCAAGTGATCAACTCCGGCCGATTATCGAGGCCGCAAGACGGCGTTGGCGCTAATCTGGTGCGTGGGTGTCTGATTGCACTGATAGTTCTCGCTCTTATTGCCCCGGCAGCCGTGGCGCAGGTGCAACTCGAGCAGGTCTCTGCAAGGACGTTCCGGGTTGCCGGTCCGAACGGAACGTTCCGGACCGTGCCCGATCAGGCCGCGGCCGGGCAGGTACTTGTGCGGATGGCCCGTACCGCCCGTCCTGGTGACCTCGATCGCATGCTTGCCGCGACCGACACTGAAGTCATCAAGCGCTACGCCGGCGGCAACCTCTTTCTCATCAAACTCCCTGCCGGCCAGACCGTCAACGAGGGAATTGTCGCCCTACAACGCCAGGCCGGTGTCGGCGATGTGTCACCAGACCGCCTCAAGTACGCCCTCCGCGTACCCAACGATACTCGCTACCCCGAGCAATATCACTGGCCGCTGATCAAGGCCGAGCAGGCCTGGGATGTGCAGACCGGCAGTTCTGCTGTCGTCGTCGCCATCGTTGACAGCGGCGTTGATCTGGACCATCCCGACCTCGCCAGCCGCATCTGGAGAAACTCCGGCGAAATACCCAATGATGGCCAGGACAACGACGGCAACGGCTACGTGGACGATGTCAACGGCTGGGACTTCGTCAATCGGAACAACAACCCGAGTCCCAATCCGAGTGGCGAGGATGACTCGGGCGTCAGTCACGGCTCGCATTGTGCCGGCATCGTCGGCGCGGCGACGAATAACGCCGAGGGCGTGGCCGGTCACGACTGGAACTGCCGCATCATGCCCCTGCAGGTACTGGACCACGAGGGCTCGGGGCTCGATAGCTGGGTCATCAGTGGCATCGAGTATGCTATGTACAACGGGGCCAAGGTCGTCAGCCTGAGTCTCGGCGGGGGCTGGAGTGACCCGTACACCGAGCTGTTCGTCGAGGCGGTGGAGATGGGCGTCACCATAGTCGCCGCCGCCGGCAACGAGTACTGGCAGTTCACCGACGATCCGGGCACGTGGATGTCACCCGTCTGCAACGACGGGCCGATGTTCACCGACAACAATGTCATCGGGGTCGGCGCAACCGATAGCAATGACCGCAAAGCCGATTTCTCCAACTACGATGCTTCCTCGCGCAGCTTCGTGGATATCATGGCCCCCGGTGTCAACATCCTCAGTACCGTCTATTACGACCCGGAGAACCCGGAGCTTGGTTTCAATCACCCCTACGAAGCCTATAGCGGCACCTCGATGGCATGTCCGGTTACTGCAGGTCTGGTGGCTCTCGTGCTCGCGCACTTCCCGGGATACACCCCCGCCAGCATCCTCAAGCAGATCAAGGCCGCCGCTGATAATATTGATATGCAGAATCCTGAGTATGTCGGGATGATGGGGGCGGGTCGCGTGAATTCCCAGAACTGCCTCCAGGATGTCCCACCTGCAGTTCCACGCACCGTCATGGCCTACGATACCCCGAATGACAACGGCGGCAGCATCACGGTCGCGTGGTCACTGTCGGCGGATGATGGTAAGGGCTTCAACGATGTCGTGGGTTACCGCGTCCAGCGCTCTGATACGGGTGAGGATGGCACATGGGTCACGCAGGCAGACTTGGCAGCCGGCGTGTCGAGCTACATAGACAGTCCGGTCGATAATTATATCCCCTACTTCTACCGTGTCTCGGTTCGTGATGCCACGACGGAGGTGTTCAGCAACGCTACGACGGCGGCATACGCGCGTGATGACAGTCCACCGCCGGCGCTGGAAGAGGGCATGCTGACCGGCGGTGACGTCCCGAACGACGATGGCGGAGCGATCTCTTTGAGTTGGAACAACTACACGCCGCCGGGCGATTTCAAGGCCTACCGTATCTGGCGCGCCGAACAGCCCTTTACCGACGCCTCAACCCTGCCCAAACCCCTCACAACCATAAACGATTCCGCAACCAAGACCTTCGTTGATAGAAACAGCCCCGAAAGCGAACTCGTGGACGGGGTCGAGTACTATTACGCTGTTACCGTCACGGACAAGCAGCAGGAACCTAACGAGATCATGACGGTGAACGCGATCGGCCCACTCGTCGCGAGCCCGAACTTCACATTCTACTACCCGCCCGGCCTCAGCATGATCGCCATCGGCGCCATGCCCCAAGATACCAACTTGGGCACTATTTTCGGCATTCAAGACCCCGCCGAACTGGCACTGGCGCGCTGGAAGCCGACCGGCGCCGATAGTGGCTCCTATGTCGTTTACTCCGAAACGCCAAATGATCCTTTCCTCCGGCAGGAGCTGGGTCGCGCCTATTGGTACCGCAGTGATACATCCACCCCTCTGGATATCAGTGGGATGGCGGCACCGCCCGGCAATGTGACAGTTGCCTTCAGCCCCGGCTGGAATCAAATCGGCAACCCGTACACGGAGAAGATGTCGCTCGAGGGAGCTAGCGTCACCGTCTTCGGAACCCAAATGAGCCTCGCAGAGTCCAATACTCGTGGCTATACTCGCGACTACGGATGGCGCTACGATCGCTTCACAAACAGCTA